>JAYQVF010000014.1:0-31894 GCA_038148335.1 Alphaproteobacteria bacterium
TCTGCGCTGATCCGTCCGACGCGAATTGCTGCACGGTGGCGCGGGGGGGATCCTGCTTGGCAATGTCGATGTTAACGGCGGAACTCACAGTACCTACGTCTCGACCGGGGATATCTTCAATACTGAAAATCTGGGTACCGAAATCGTCGATGCTATTGTCAGTTTCTTTACCGGGGGCTCCGGGCCAAGCATTTCGTGCACGAAGATCGGCAACATTGGCGGCTGGGATTGTTAGATGCGCTGGCTTTGGAGACTAGTCTCTACCCTTGCTAGCAATCCTTATGCGCATCTCTTCTTGGGGGGCGTGGTCCTGGCCTCTGGGATTGCCGAGGCATATGAAACCGTTGCTGATGATCTTTCTTCGGCTAGATTGCGAGGCCATCATGGGATCATCCTGATTGGTATATGGCAATTATCACGTGCCATCGGTGAGATCATCGAGTCATTTGACCACCTAAATAAAGCAAAGCCTCGGCGATAATCCGTCGAGCTTCTCTTTCCTGGGCTAAGAGCCCCTTAATCAGGCCCCCGCAAGCAATTTAGATGAATCCCTGCGACAACTTTGTCCCACTGAGTGCCGGTCAGGAGCGCACACCTGGATCCCGGACAGGGGAAGGTCGCTCGATGCGCGATTCCACGTACACAGACCCGGAAACGCCGAAGACGTGATTGTCTCGGTCTTGGGCGGGGCCCATGGCATTACCTATCGAGCAGGCCTTCACAAGGGTATGCTTTTTGGATGGCCCTGGGAACAATAACGGCGCCCGAAAGGTGGTGCTCCTCCGGTTTATTTCTCAAGTACCTGGCAACGACGTCAGTTAGCTGACCAGCGGTAGCCGACGCGGGGGGCACAACTTGATAATGCCGGTGGCAATGCCAAATGCTTCTTTAGCCCCTTTGTCTGGAATTGCGTCGGCAAAGCCTTGCAGGTTTGCGACCGTCGTCCTGACTTGGTCGATAATATCGAGAACATAATGCAAGCAGGCCGCGTAGTCGTCGGAGCAAATCCGATCCAGCTTATTGCCGTCGTAAAACTGCGCTTCAGCCGCCGGTGCTTTGATCGCAACAAGGACGGCAATGGTGGCTGCAATGAGAAGTTTGAACATGTCGATTTCTCATACCTACCCGAGTAGGACGGATCCGAACTCAAGGCAACTGATGGTAGCGCTGATACCAAGTAGCGACCGAGTGTTCCTGTATCCGCCCACCGGTGAATGACGCAGTTCGCTATCGATGCTCGCGTGAGTGGGCGGGTTTTGGCTCATTATCCAAGTTCCTGCCCGCGCGCAACTGGTGACCCAGACGCTGAATAGCGGGATCCTGAACTTACCCAGGGAACCATTCAGATTGGCTCTGGAACCCTCGCGAGTATCGGTCTCTGACGGGCACAGGCAACACTTACCCTTGCATCGTTCTTCACGGCTGGAGCTACGCAGAGTTATCTGTTCGGCCAAACCGCGGCGCCAGTCGATACGGTCATGATCCTCTACGATGGCGTATTCAATGCCGCGTCTCCGGTTATGCCATCGTCCTCAATGACGATGTTAACTGCGCCGGCCATGCTGCCACCGGCGCAACCGTGACGAGCTGCGGAACCCCGTCCTTTTGCCCGCGGCACGGCCTCGGCTGCGGGGCAGGTCGGAAGCCATCTAATCGAAGCATGCTCACTGACACTGAACATCGGAATCAGTCTGTTGCCATAGGCGGGTCGATAAATCGCAGATGCACCCCTTCGACAACCGTGTCCCACAGAGTGCCGCTCAGGAGTGCCCCCTGGATGGGATCCGGGAAGTTCATGTGACCGCGTACTGGTTCGCTCTCGACGATGGCCCCGGTGCTGTCTATGCGGGCGCTTAGATAGTAGATGTTGGTAAGGCCCTCGCGGCCACCGCGATGCTCCACTTGTCCCCGCAGGACGCCATTTTCGACGGTGATCGAACCGCGAATGCCCGGGCAGAATTTGCGCTTACCCTCTCGGCTAGGCTGACATCTGTACGTGCCGTCCCAGCGATCGACGTCAAGAGCGGCAACCGCGGAACGGTCGTTTCTTAGTGCCAAGGGCTCCGTAGGCGCTAACAATTCTTGCACGGTCTCGCGCGGCGGCGTGGCGGTCCGCTCCTCCTCAGCACTACCACGGAGGCGATCAATGCGCAGCCGAGCCAGCGGCGCAAAGGCGCCGTCAGGGTATTGTTCAAGGTATGCTTCGAAGTCATTGGCGATGTCGCTGTCGGCGATCGACGTCCAGAAGACGGTTTCCGTCCGACTCGCCCTTTCTGTTGCCGGTGGTGTAGCGCGCGCGACCTCAGTGCCTTGCGGTGTGAAATAGAAATCGCCGGTGATCGAGGATGAGGTCCACGGCACCTGGCGGCCTCCCGTCAATTGCTGCACGTCGAGACGGACGCGCTTAAAAACTTCCTCGAGCGGCTGACCAGGCATCGCGACGCGCTGCGCCAGGGCTGCGGAAAAGGGGCTGTTGACGCCTCTCCCGTCGACGGCGACGTCGCCTGGCGCCGTAGCATAGGCGATGTAGGTGCCGCTCGGCGCGAGCATTTGCGCAAGCCCGCTCGACACCGAGCGGAATGACCGCGCAAAGGGATTGTTACGACAGGAATCGAGGATGACGATATTGAGCCGGTTGCGCGCGCCGTCCATCCGGGCGAGCACCTGATTGACGTTCACCCCCTCGATCGCAACATGCTCTTCGCGGTCGATGATCGCATCTATCGGGATAAGATAGTTCTCGCCGCCGACTTGGATGCCGTGACCGGCGTAGTAAAAAAGACCCACGCCACCGCGCCGAAGGAGATCGCCGAAAGTTACCATGGCGAGACGCATCTCGCGCTGGTTAGCATCGATCACCTCAATCACTTCGAAGCCACGGTCACGCAGCGTCTCGGCCATCAGCCGGGCATCGCTCACAGGATTTCGCAACGGGCCAGTCTCATACGCTGAGTTGCCGATCACTAGCGCAACACGGTTTTCCCTAGTGTCTTGCGCCGATGCTGGCGGCGTCAGGCCGAGAAGGACAGCAGTCACAAGTACAATGAGGCGGGGGAGAGGGCGCAAGGACGTGTCTACCTGACTTTCTTTCTGCAATGAGCCCCCCAAAAAGCGAAAATTAAGAGACGAAGCCCAGCCTGAAAACCTATAGCTCATGACCTGAACGTCGCAAGTTCAAGTCCTGCCCACGCTGTACACCGGTAGGCGTTTCTGTGTCCAGAATGGATGAAATTTCCTGCCGTCTAATTGCCATGGCGACTAAACTCTTTTCACTTCGGGACTGATCCCTGCCAGGAAACTTCTCGGAGTTCAGACGGATAGCGAATCGTCCCGCAGATACCCTGTCTGTGTAGCCTTCCGTCTGCCATGGTCCAGTCTGCAACACCCTGGTCCAAGCGATTGGTTCCCTGGGGTCTACCCCGGGGAACTGGTCGCGCCGGATGCAAGCGATGGTCCGCAACAATGCTCTTTAGGCCCGCGTCCGTTGCGGGCGAGATGGATCGAGGACCCCGGGCTTCCAACCAGGACTGGTGTCTTAGAGTTCCGGCCTGGATTTCGCGCCCAGTGTCATCATATGGGGCGTCTTTCCGAGAGCCTCTCTATTGCATGGTGACGGGTAGGCCAGCCCGCACGGTCGGCGACGCCAAAGCGGTGCCGGCTACTAGCAAGAAGAGCAGTTCGTGTCTTCTATTGCTAAGCCTGTTTCTGATCCCTGCGGTGGCGCGCAGGAATCTACTTTGCTGCGAAAGGAACGAGGAGCGCTGATGCCCAGACTTCAGCGGTTCAAGCGGTATGTAGCGTACTCCTCGATCCTCCTTATGCATCTGACGGTCGCATGGTCGTTTCCATCAGACGCGGAGGCTGGTGGGAAGACGGCAAAGCAGATCACGGCCTGCGACCGGCTTGCCGAGCACCGGGAAGATCAGAACAGGCGGTTCGAGGGGGTGGCCTGGTCGGACTTGTCCCCGGCCATTGCAGAAGCTCTCTGCGTGGCCTGCGAGAAAACGGCGTTACGAAGTTCTGATACGTTTCCTGAGTGAGCCTGATACTTCAAAGATGCAGATGACTAACTTCACATATCTTCGGTGCGGCCTGCGCGGCAACCTGCTCGGATTGTACCTTGCCAGCGCTGCGAGCATTGCAGTTCTCGGCGCGGCGGATGCGTCGGCACAGACGAACCCGTTCGACGGTCGCTGGGATGGGACGCTAAGCTGCGCAGCAACAGCAAACGGCCGTATGCCGGCCTTCACAGTGGAGGTTCCGGCGGCCATTGCTAATGGCCAATGGCTCTACGAGCGTGGCACCCGCGGCAAGTCGGGCTACGAGCGGTTTAAACTGAAGGTCCAGCGTGGCGGCCGGGTGCGCGCCGATGGTTACGTCGCACGCTATCTCGATAACGGGTCGACAGAGAAAATCGCGATTAAGTATGTCGGGGAAGCTAAACTAGGCGACAGTTCGCAAGGCGCGGCGATTTTCCTGCGCGGCACGCGCGGGTCCAGCGAATGTAGCCTTGTTCTCGTACCCGAAAAGGTAGACGGCAGAAAAACCGCGCAGGTCGAACTAGCGGAGAGATTTCTTGCCGCTGGTTCGCTATCGGTACCACCCCGATCGATTCAGGACATCGTGGCAATTCTCGACAAACAGCGGCTTGCCGATCCGGTGCAGAAGGTTCAGGACCAGGCGCTGGCATCCTCTTCGCCGCCCGAAAGCATGTCCAAGGTCGATCTTGGCAAGTTCCTCCACGCGCGCGCGGGCGCGAAGGAACGCCTTGGGCTCATCAACGAAAGCATTGCCGATCTGCGGCAGGCGGAAGCGGTCACGACGAATGCACCCAGTTTACGTTCCACGCTTCTGCTCGACCTTGCGCGGCTGGAGTTCGAGGCTGGGTCTGTCCCGGTTGCGCTCGAGTATCTCAAGGAGCGTTGGGACCTTGTTAGCGCTCCAGGGAGCCGGGCAAACGCGATGGCTCTTTCGGCGTATTTCGCAGCGCTGGCAGGGTACGGAAAGCAGGCCGAAGAAGCGCTGTCGGAAGCGAAAACGATCTATCTCCAGTTAGTCGGCGGAACGCCCGACACCTGGCTCAAGAAAGACCCTTTTCTCACACTCAACTATTTCAAAGCGACGTATGCTCTTCTTTACCTGACCGGGCAGTATCGCGAGGCCCTTGAAACCTACGCCGACATGATCCCGGTCTTGTTGTCGGGCAAGTCCGGCCAGCCGCCTAATGCCGTTGAAACGGGGCTGCAATTCTATTCCCGGGCGCTGCTCAAGATGGGCAGGACGTTGGAGGCTGAAGCGGTGATTCGCCAAGCGCTGATACTGTCGCTGCAGCGCGTTGGGCGGAACAACATCCAATCGGCCAGGATGATGTACACACTAGCCACTGTCCTTATGGCACAAGGCCGCGTGTTGAATGCGATCCAGGTCCTCGAGAGTTCCATTGATGCCTACGAGCGATCCGGTGTTTCGCCGCAAAGCGCTTCTTTCAACATGGCGCGACTAAATTACGCCCGTGCCCTGGCTCTTGCTGACAGAGACGCAGAAGCGCTGGCGCTATTCAGTCGGGTCGAAGAATACACGCGTGGCAACGTCAAACTCTTCGAAAAGTACCCCAATATTGTGGCAGAGTGGTCGATCGTCTTGTTGCGAAACGATCGACCCAAAGAAGCCCTCGATCTGATAAGTCCTGTGGTCGCTCAGTCGATGAGAAGTCTCGGCCCCAAGCACTATGAGACAGCCGAGGTAATAGGAGTCGAGGCGGCAGCGCGGCTGGCGCTCGGGCAGCGGGAGGAGGCAGAGTCCGGATTCAGACGCGCGCTTCCGATCCTGATGTCGCCGTCACGGGCAACCGACAGCGACGAGTCCGACAATGCACAGGTGGCGTACCGCCTACGCTTCATCCTTGAGGAAAACCTGAAGCTCCTTTCGCAAGGCGGGCCAGCGGACGTCGCTGAGGCATTCGTCCTGTCCGACAGGGTTCGATCGCGATCGGTCGGGGGCGCGATGGCGGCGTCCGGCGCGCGCGCCTTTGCCCAAGATAGCGACCTGGCCGAACTGGTTCGCCTGGAACAGGATGCACGCAAGCAGATCGCTTCGTTGTACGGGCTGCTGGCCAACATCCGGAGCCTGCCGACGGAGCAGCAAAGCACGGAGGCCATCAACAGCCTACAGGTTCAGATCGATACCCTACGCGACCGTCGCGCAGAGCTGGCGCAGACCATCGCGCAGCGCTTTCCGCAATACGCCGAGCTGACCAATCCCAAACCGAAGTCCGTCGAAGATGTGCGCGCCCTGCTGAGATCTGGCGAGGCCCTAGTTGCGACCTACATAGGCGAGGATCAGACCTACGTCTGGGCGGTACCGCATGAGGGGCCGGTCACGTTCCATGTCGCGCAGATAGCGCGGAGCCAGATGATCGACGTGATCGCCGAGGTGCGCAGCTCGCTTGATCCGAGCTACGTCGAACTCGTCGAGGACATACTACCGTTCAGCCTAGATAGCGCATACGCCCTTTATCAGGCGCTGCTCGCGCCGATCGAAGCGAGCCTGCGGGACACGCGAGACCTGCTGGTGGTTGCCCACGGGCCGCTGAGCCAGATTCCGTTTTCGCTGCTGGTGACGGCGCCTCCGACGTTGGTTTCGGCCGATCTTCCTTTCTCGGGCTATCGCCAGGTGCCGTGGCTTGCTCGCAAGTATGCGGTGTCAATCCTTCCGTCCGTCGCCGCCTTCGCCGGGCTACGTGCTTTACCGCCGGGCAACCCCGCGCGACGCCCGTTCGTCGGCTTCGGCGACCCAGCGTTCCAGCAGGTGGAACTCGGTCTTGCAGCTGCGAGCGCCACGCCGGCCAACAAGCGCGGCAGGCGACTGGAAGCACGCGCGGCCCCCAAGACGCGCGAGACAGAGAGCGCGTCGCTTCGCAACTTGCCGCGACTTTCCGACACTGCTGAGGAGATCGAGAGCATCGGTCGGGTTTTCGGCGCGGACCCCCAAAAGGATATCCATCTGGGCCTGCAGGCGAGCGAGGCAACGGTACGGGCCGCTGACCTATCGCTGTATCGGGTAATCGCCTTCGCTACACACGGGCTCGTGCCGGGCGATCTCGATGGGCTGAGCGAACCTGCGCTGGCGCTGGCGGCGCCGCAGCCCGGCGACAATGGCGATGGCTTGCTTACGCTGGGTGAGATTCTTAGCCTGCGGCTTGACGCCGACTGGGTCATCCTCTCGGCTTGCAACACCGCTGCGGCGGACGGCGCTGGCGGTGAGGCCTTCAGTGGCCTGGGGCGCGCCTTCTTCTATGCCGGTACACGCGCCCTTTTGCTAAGCAACTGGCCGGTCGAAAGCGTTAGCGCGCGTCTTCTGACGACCGACCTGTTCCGACGCCAGGTCGAAGAGCCGTTGATAGGGCGGGCCGAAGCCCTGCGTCGGTCCATATTACACCTGATTGATGTCGGCGTGGCTAACGACGTAGAAGGCAACCCCTTGTTCGCCTATGCCCACCCCATGTTCTGGGCACCGTTCTCGCTGGTCGGCGACGGCTCCTAGTCCACGCACCTAATCCGGTCGCGGCGGTTGATGTCGCCTGTTACTGCCTCGCGGTGACGCACGCGCTGCTAAGGTTGCCGGGGCCACTAGGCAAACTCATCGGCTCACATTTGCGTATGCGTCGTCATGCCTAGCTGTGGCCGTGCCTTATGCCAGCATCGCCAGCTGCGACACAAATTTGGCACAACTTATGGTAACGCATTGATTCTATTTATATCTTAGCGGACTGAAAATCCGCGTGTCGCTGGTTCGATTCCGGCCCTGGGCACCATTCCCTTATTTCCCGATCTCTTTGAAAGAAGCGCCGTCGTGCGACGGCGTTAGAGGCGCGCCGGGCGCGCCTCGCGCTCTCCTGTTTCGTTCCCCCTAGCGCGGCATCGAGGGGACGTGGTCGGGGTCGAGTTTCAGGTCGATCAGGAGCGGGCGGTCGCGCTTGGGGATGGCGGCGCAGGCGGTCTCGAGTTCGGCGGCGTTGCGCACGGTGAAGCCCTGGCCGCCGAGCGCGGTGGCGACGGGGGCGAGGTCGGGCCACTCGAAACACGACAGCGCCGGGTTGAGGTTGCGGTTGCGGAACTGGACGTGTTCGGCGCCGTAGCTGCCGTCGTTGCACACGATGACGATGAGGTCGACGTTGTGGCGCACCGCGGTGTTGAACTCGGTCAGGCCGCCCAGCATGAAGCCGCCGTCGCCGGTGACCAGCAGGCCGGGGCGGCCCGGCGCCGCGTAGGCGGCACCGATCGCGTAGGCCATGCCGAGGCCGATCGAGCCGAAGTGGACGGTGAACAGGAACGAGCGCGGATCGGGGCAGTGGAAGATCTTCCACGTCTCGGTGATGAAGCGGCCGACGTCGGTGGTGTAGATGCGGTTGTCCGGCACCGCCTCGTTGAGGCGCAGCAGCGACTTCGTCAGATCGACCGTCGTCGCGGTCGAGCGGTCGGTGCGGCCGAGGTCGTGCGCGTCGCCGGCGAGCTGCGCCTGGATCTCGGGCGTGCGGAAGCCGGAGCCCGGTATCTCGGCCTCGTCGAGCCAGCGCACGAAGAGGTCGGCGGTGCGCGCCGCGTCGCCGACGACGCCGACGGTCGGCGCGGCGAAGCGGCCGATGTCGGCCGCATGGAGGTTGCACTGGACGATGCGCTTGTCCTTGAACAGCGAGCCCTTGCCCGAGGTGTACTGGTTGAGGCTGGCGCCGAAGGCGACGATGCAGTCGCTCTGCAGCAGCAGGTCGTTGGCGGCGGGGGTGCTGAGCGTGCCGCAGACGCCGAGGTCGTAGTCGTGGCCGCGGAACAGCCCTTGCGCCTTGAGCGTCGTCGCCAGCAGCGCGTCGGTGCGGTCGGCGAGGCGGACCAGCGCGTCTTTTGCGTCGATCGCGCCGCGGCCGGCGAGGATCACCGGCTGCTTCGCCGCGGCGATGACGCCGATGGCGTCGTCGAGGTCGGCGCTTTCCGGCACCACGGCGCGGTTGTCGTAGACGCGGATGTCGATCGGCTCGTAGGCGATATCGAGCCACATGAATTCGGAGGGCACGTTGAGCGCGATCGGGCGGCGTTCGACCACCGCGCGGCGCAGCGCGGTGCGCAGGTCCTCGAACACCGACTGCGGCGTGCGCACCTGTTCGAAGCCGGCGCCGGTGGCGACGATGAGCTCGCGCTGGGCCACGTTCTGCAGGCTGTGCTTGTCTTCGGCGGCGGTGTCGCCGCACACCAGCAGCAGCGGCACCTGGGCGCGCACCGCCTCGACCAGCCCGGTCAGCGTGTTGGCGACGCCGGGCCCGTGGGTCACCGTGGCGACGCCGACCTTGCCCGAGACCATGGCGTAGCCGATCGCCATCACGGTCGCGCCGACCTCGTTGGCGGCGGCGACGAAGGTGCCGCCGAAGTCCTCGACGTAGCTGCGCACCATGAACAGGTTGCCGTCGCCCATCAGCCCGAACATCGGGTCGATGCCGGCATCGCGCAGGGCTTTGCCGAGGGCGGCGTGGAAGGTCATCGTGGTGCCGCGCGCGTCTGCCATGGGGTTCCTCCGTGTGGTCGGCCAGCCGCCATAAAAGGGCGCGGCGCGCGCGCGCGCAAGGGGCGGCGCGGCAGCGACCCGCGCCGCGGTCGCCTGACGGGCAGAAGGAGGGGCCGGCGGTCGCGGCAATCACAGCTGCGCGCGCAAGCCGCATCATGCGTGGCGGCGGCACCGTGCGCTGCGTAGCATCGGTGCCCTGCAAAACGAAGGGGGATGCCCGTGCCGAGATTCGTCGTTCTGGTTGTGGTGGCGCTTGCGGTGGGCGCCGGTTGGTCGCCGTCTGTGCGGGCGCAGGTGGCGCCGTCGGCCACGGAAATCGCGGCCTATGACGGGCTGCACCGGGCGGCCCACGGCGGCGACGTCGCGGCGATCCGCCGGCTGGCGGCGGCGGGGGCGGACGTGAATGCGCGCGACGGGCGCGGGCGCACGCCCGTGCATGTCGCGGCCTTCGCCTCGCAGGACGACGCCCTGCGCGCGCTGGCCGCGGCCGGCGCCGACATGAACGCGCTCGAGTTCCAGGCCTACGACGCGGTGACGATCGCCGCGGTCGCGGACGATCCCGAGCTGATGTCGCTTGCCATCGAGCTCGGCAACGATCCCGGGCTGACGACCAGCCCCTACGACGGCACGGCGCTGATCGCGGCGGCGCATCTCGGCCATGCCGAGGTGGTGCGGCGGCTGGTCGCGGCGGGCGCGCCGCTCGACCACGTCAACAACCTCGGCTGGACGGCGCTGATCGAGGCGGTGATCCTGGGCGACGGCGGGCCGGACCACGTCGCGGTGGTGCGCGCGCTGCTCGCCGCCGGCGCCGACCGGACCATCGCCGACCGCGGCGGCGTCACGCCGCTGCAGCACGCGCGCACGCGCGGCTATGGCGAGATGGAAAGACTGCTGGCGGCCGATTGACCGCTCGTGCGCCCCCGGCCGTTGGCGGACCGGGGGCGGGGACGTGGCGGCCTAGAAGACGCTTCTGATGAAGTAGAGGATGCTGACGATCGCGAGGATGACGATCGCCGGGTGCAGGTCGCGGGCGCGGCCGGTGAGCGCGTTGGCGACGACGTAGGTGATGAAGCCCACCGCGATGCCGTTGGCGATCGAGAAGGTGAACGGCATCACCAGCGCGGCCAGCACGGCGGGGCCGTATTCGCGGATGTCGTCCCAGGCGAGGTCCTTGAGGCCGACGGCGAAGAAGGTCGCGACGAAGACCAGCGCCGGCGCGGTCGCCCAGCCCGGGATGGTCTTGGCGAGCGGCGCCAGGAACAGGCAGGCGAGGAACAGCACCGCCGTCGTCATCGCGGTCAGGCCGGTGCGGCCGCCTTCCTTGATGCCGGCGCCCGATTCGATGTAGCTCGTCGTGTTGCTGGTGCCGAGCAGGCTGCCGGCGACGGTGGCGATCGAGTCCGAGAACACGGCGCGGCCGATGTTCTCGACCTTGCCGTCCTCGGACACCTTGTCCGCCATGTTGGCGACCGAGGTCAGCGTGCCCGCGGTGTCGAAGAAGTCGACGAACAGGAAGGTCAGCACCACCAGCACGAGGCCGAGTTCGAACACGCCGCCGATGTCGAGCGCGAAGAAGGTCGGCGCAAGGCTGGGCGGCGCCCACGAGCCGCCGCCCCAGGTGGCGTCGCCGGTGATCAGGCCGATGACGGTGATGGCGAGGATGCCGATGATGATCGCGCCCGGCACCTTGCGCGCATCCAGCACCAGCATGATGACGAAGCCGAGGCAGGCGAGCGCGGCCGGCGCGCTGGTCAGATCGCCGAGCTGGACCAGCGTCGCCGGGCTGTCGACCACGATGCCGGCATTGCGCAGGCCGATGATCGCGAGGAAGAAGCCGATGCCGGCGCCGACGCCGAGGCGCAGGCTCATCGGCACCGCCTCGATGATCCACTGGCGGAACTTCGTCGCGCTGAGAATGACGAACAGCACGCCCGAGCAGAACACCGCGCCCAGCGCGATCTGCCAGCTGTGCCCCATGCCGAGCACCACGCCGTAGGTGAAGAAGGCGTTGAGCCCCATGCCCGGCGCCATGGCGACCGGCCAGTTGGCCCACAGGCCCATGATCGAGGTGCCGATGACGGCGGCGAGGATGGTCGCGGTGAACACCGCGCCGAAGTCCATGCCCGCGTCCTGCAGGATCAGCGGATTGACGACGATGATGTAGGCCATCGTCAGGAAGGTCGCGATGCCGCCAAGAATTTCGCGGCCTACGGTGGTGCCATGCGCCTTCAGCGCAAACTGGCGTTCGAGAAATGAGTTCATGTCGATAATGCCCGCATAGGTGAAAGGTCGCGGGGCGAGCGCGTCCGAGCGTCGATGTGTGGCGTTCCCTTGTCGGCCTGCCCGCCGCCGTCCAATTCCGGCGTCCGGTCCGGCCCATGAACCCGTCCGGCGCGTCCTCCCCGGGCGCGATCATAGCAGGTTGCGGGGCCCGCGGCACGACCCGGAAACGGGGGAGTCAGGCGGCCGGGTAGCCGGTGGGACGGAGGATGACCTTGCCCGGGCGGGCGTCGGCCTCGCGGGCCTGGTGAATGACGGCGGCACGGACGTCGTCGAGCGTGTAGTTGGCGGCGATCTGGGCGAACAGGACGCCATCGGCGGCGAGGGCCGCCAGTTCGTCGTGCACCCGGCCGAATTCGGCGTGGCTGCGCTTCTTGCGCGAGTGGCCCATGTAGTAGCCGACGAGGCGGATATCCTTGAACAGCAGGTCGCTGACCATGACGTGCGCGGTTTCGCTGTTCATCAGGCCGTAGCAGGCGATGGTGGCGCCGTCGGCGACGCAGTCGGCCAGGCGCTGCGTCGCGTCGCCCGCCACCATGTCGATCGCCAGCACGATGTTCGCGTTGCCGGTGGCGGCGGCGACGCGGGCACCCAGGTCGGGGCCGTCGACCACGACGACATCGCCGCCGATCTCTTGCAGGTAGGGCACGACCGCGGCGCGGCGCACGACGTTGACGGTGCGGATGCCGCGCAGCTTCGCCATCTGGATGATGAACTGGCCGCACGACGAGTTGGCGCCGTTCTGCATGATCCAGTCGCCCGCTTTCAGCGGCACGATGTCCTCGAAGGCGTAGTAGGACGTAAGCATGTTGCCGAGCAGCGAGAGCTGGGCGACGTCGGCGTTGCGCGGCACGCGGCGCAGGTTGTCGGCGCCGAGGCAGACGCGTTCACGCCAGGTGCCGGGCGCGATGTGGGTGACGTTGACGCGGTCGCCGACGGCGACGTTGGTCACGCCGGGTCCCAGATCGCGCACGGTGCCGATGCACTTGTTGCCCGGGATACAGGGCAGCGGTTCCTCGAAGCCCCTCATGCCGTGCATCGAGTAGAGATCGTGCGGCCAGATCGACACCGCCTCGACGTCGATCAGCGCCTCGCCGGCGCCGGGCGTCTCCTCGGGGAGGTCGACGAGGCCGATGACGTCCTCGGGCTGACCGAAGCGGGAATACTGCGCTGCCTTCATTGTGTGCCCGTCAGCGCGCGGCGATCTCGGCTTCGGCCTCGATCTCGACGCGGTGGTCGCCGACCAGGCCGGCGACGCGGATCAGGGTGTTGGCGGGCTTGATGTCGCCGAAGACGCGGCCGTGGGCGCGGGCGACGGCCTCGACGTCGGCGTCGTCGATGACGTAGATGCGGGTGCGGATCACGTCCTCGGGACGGCCGCCCAACGCGACGACGGCGGCCACGATGCGATCGAGAATGTAGACGGTCTGGGCGCCGGCATCGCCCGGGGCGACGGCGCGGTCGACGCCGGCGATCGCGGTGGTGCCGGAAACGACGATGCGCTCGCCGATCCGCTGGGCGCGGCAATAGCCGGCGAGGTCTTCCCACAGCGAACCGGTTAGGACGCGGGTGCCCCCGGCGCGGCTCGGCACCGGCTGGGGCGTCAGCGCCCTGGGAATCTGGCTCAGGTGCTGCGACAGGTCGCCGGTGGTGGTAAGGAAGGGCGGGCGGCGGTATTCGTCGCCGCAGTCGCCCGGAATCGGGGTCGTCGCGGCGAAGGCCTCGGCCAGGCGTTCGTTATCCTCGGCGTCGAGCGTGAAACCGAACAGGCGCAGGTTGTCGCGGGCGTGCATGTTCTCGCCGAGCCGGGCGCCGATGATGACGCCGGCGACGCGCGGCTGTTCCAGCACCCAGCGGGTCGCGACGTTGGCCAGCGACACGCCGTGCTTGCGCGCGATCGCATCCGCCGCGCGCAGCACCGTCTGGTAGGCCTCCCAGCCGCCGGCGGCGTCGATGAAGCGCCTGTATTTCATCTTCGACCAGTCGGCGATGTCGGCGGGCTCGGGCTGGCCGAGCCAGCGTTCGGAGATGAAGCCGCCGCACAGCGCGCCGTAGGCCAGGATGTGGGTGCCGCGCGCGGCGCAAACGTCGGCCAGCGGCCCGCCGGCGCGGCGGTCGAGCAGCGAATAGCTGACCTGGTTGGTGCGCAGCGGGATGCCGTCGGCGATGGCGAGGTCGAAATGCGCGGCGTCCATGTTGGTGACGCCGAGTTCGCCGATCACGCCCTCGTCCCGCAGACGATTGAGTTCGTGCAGGGCGTCGAGCCAGGCGGTGTGTTCGAAGGTCCACCAGTGGAACTGCAGGAGGTCGATGCGCGCGACGCCGAGGCGATCGCGACGCTCCTGGATGCCGGCGCGCACGACCTCGGGTGTCATCGGGCCGGGCGCCGGGCACCACTTGGTGAAGACGCGCGGCCGCGGGTTGTGATCTCGCTTGAGCAGGTGCCCGGCGATGATCTCGGCGCTGCCGTAGTGGTCGGCCATGTCGAAGGTGTCGAAGCCTTCGCGGATGTAGGCCTCGAGATGGTCGGCGCCGACCTCGGGGTCGATCACGTTGCCGTCCTTTTCGATGTCGGCGACCTGCCACAGGCCGGTCAGCACGCGGCTGATGTCGAGGCCGTCGGCGATCTCAAGGCGTTCGGGGGTCGTCGGCATGCAGACAGGGCGCTCCTCGGCGCGGTCAGTCGATGTAGAGGACGTTGGGCTCGGTGCCTTTTTCAGGCAGCAGGCCCTGGGCGTCGTGGCCGGCAAGGAACTGGCGCAGCGGCGTCTCGCCCTCGTCCCAGGCGCCGAAGATGCGGGCGCGGGTCGGGCAGGTCTCGACGCAGGCCGGCACGTCGCCGCGGTCGACGCGGTGGTAGCAGAAGTCGCACTTGGTCGCGACGCCCTTGGGCGGCGCGGCGTTGGCGTTGTTGATGAACGCCGTCAGGCCGTCGTGGAACACGGTGCGCTCGTCCTCGACGCGGCTGCGCTGGTCGTAGGGGCAGGCGAGGATGCAGGCGCCGCAGCCGATGCAGCGCTCGTGGTCGATCAGCACGATGCCGTCGTCGCGCACGTAGCTCGCCCTGGTCGGGCAGACGGGAACGCAGGGCGGGTTTTCGCAGTGGTTGCACAGCGTCGGCAGGAAGGTGCGCGAGGAATTCGGGAAAGTGCCGCTCTCGTGTTCGAGCACCTGCGTGTAGTGGATGTCGTTGGGCGTGTTGTGCTCGACCTTGCAGGCGACGGTGCAGGCGTTGCACCCGATGCATTTCTGCAGGTCGATGATCATGCCGTATTTCGCCATGGCCTCGCCCCCTACCGAATCCTGGTGACGCGCACGCGGGCGCAGGTGTCGATCTGGCCGCTCAGCGTATCGATGCGCTCGATCGAGGGCGGCGGCAGCAGCGTGTTGAAAGACGTGCCCTTGCGCAGCGCGACGTGGAGGTTGCGCGCCCAGTGGCCGAGCATGCCGGGAATGCCGAGGCAGTCGGGATGCACGATCTCGGTGACCTTGAGGGTGCCTTCGTCCTTGCCGTAGTGCGATTCGACGAGCACGCGGTCGCCGTCCTTGAGGCCTTTTCGCTTCGCGGCCGAGGGATGCATCATCACCTTGTAGGTGTAGGGGTTGGCGCGGCCGATCTCGTCGAGCCAGATGTTCTGCTGCGACACGCTCTGGTTCTGGAACGGCAGCTTGAAGTTGACGATGTGGAGGTCGAAGCCGTCTTCGGCCGGTTCGTGCTCGAGGCAGGGAATGTAGGTGACGAGCGGCTGGTAGGGCCGGAAGTCCCACTCGATGCCGAGCTCGGCGATTACGCGCTCGAGGTCGGCGCGGGCGTCGATCAGGAACTCGAAGTAGACCGGCAGGCGGCCGGTGACGAAGGCGCCGGGATACGCCTCCTCCATCGTCTTGTCGCGGGTGATGAGGCAGGAGGTGCGGCTGACGTCGTCGAAGGTGAAGTGATCGCCGATCAGCGTCTTGGCCTGGCGCTCGGCGATGTCCTTGATCGCGTGACGCTTCGTGCGGTCGAGCCGGTGCTTTTCGCTGATGTTCCACGCGGTCTCGCCGACGCGGTTGAAGTCCTCGATCAGGCCGAGGCGCTCGATGATGTCGATGTAGACCTCGGTCCACGGGCGGGTTTCGCCGGGCCCCTGCAGCGAGGGCTGGCGCATGTGCCAGTACCACTGGCCGGGGCCGGGCGCGATGAAGGCGTAGGGGTCGTTGGCCGGGAACAGGTCCCAGCGCTCGAAGTCATGGGCGTCGGGCAGGACGATGTCGGCGAACTCGGCGGTCTCGTCGATGAAGGTGGCGAACGACACCTGCAGGTCGAACTTCTTCAGGGTCTCGGCCATCGCCTGGGCGTTGTGGCTGTTCATCATCGGGTTGGTGCGGCCGATGAGCAGAACCTCGGGCTTGTAGGGGATGCCGAACTTTTCCGGCTGGTCGATGCCGAGCGGGTAGAGCCCGCGGGTGAACAGCGACACCGGCAGCAGCTCGTGCAGGTCGAGGCTTTCGGGCACGGCGGCTTTGCGCGCCGGGTAGGGCTTGAAGTACTTCGCGATGTGCTGGGCGACGACCATCATGCCGTCGTCGTCGACGTCGGGCTGCCAGAACGGCCCGAGCGGATTGACGCCGCGCTGGCCGCCCGGCACGTCGAGATTGCCGACGAGAATGTTGAGGAGATGGATCGCGAAGCTGGAAAAGGCGCCGCCCTTGTGGGCGC
Organism: Alphaproteobacteria bacterium; assembly: GCA_038148335.1. Classification (GTDB taxonomy): domain Bacteria; phylum Pseudomonadota; class Alphaproteobacteria; order SHVP01; family SHVP01; genus CALJDF01. Next base: position 16,532 of record JAYQVF010000014.1, read on the forward strand.
CGGAGCCGCGCTTGAAGTGCACCGCGGCCGGGCGGTAGGGCATGGTGTGGCCGTCGATCTCGACGGTGGCGCCGATGCGCGCGGCGGTCCCGTAGTCGGCGGCGAGGCGGCGGATGACGGCGGCCGGCACGGTGGTGATCTCGGCCGCCCATTCCGGGGTGAACTGTTTCAGGTGTTCCCGGAGCGCCTCAAAGGCGGTGCGGCAGGTCTGGCCCGCGACCTCGAAGACGCCGTCGAGCGCCGGCTCGCCGACACCGGCGGCGTCGAACGCCTTTGCGGTCTCGTCCTTGCGGTCCCACACCAGCGGCTTGCCGGTCGCGCCATCGCGCAGGTAGTGGCCGTCGGCCTGGACGAGGTAGACCGCATTGGTGCGGCGGACGAGGAAGCCGCGGTCGTAGAGGCCGAGGTCGTTGATCATGACATTGGCCATGGCGAGGGCCATCGCGCCGTCGGTGCCGGGGCGGATCGCGATCCATTCGTCGGCCTTGGCCGCGGTGTTGGTGCAGAACGGGTCGATGACGACGAGCTTCGCGCCGTGGCGGCGGGCCTCGGCCATCTCGTCGGCCGACAGCAGGGGAATGGTCTCCGCGAGGTGCCCGAGCTGGGTGCCCCACAGCAGCATGTACTTGCATTCCTTGAAGTCGAGTTCGCCGTTGAACGAGGCGTTGGTGATGAGGTGGCACCAGTGCGGCGCGGCGCCGCAATAGTCGGCGCGGTTCCACGTCATGTTGTTGGTGCCGAACGCTTCGCCGAACGCCTTGCTGATGCCGTAGGCCGGCAAATCAAAATGGGAAATGACGAGGCCGCGGGGGTCCTTTTCGCGCACCGCCTTGAGCCTGGGGATGATGATATCGAAGGCTTCTTCCCAGGTGATGCGCCGCCACTGGGGATCGACGCCGATGCCTTTTTCCGGGTTGCCGCGCTTCAGCGGATAGAGCACGCGCGTCGGGTCGTAGAGGTCGAGGAAGCGGGCGCGGCCCTTGGCGCAGATATAGCCGCGCGAGTTGACGGCCTCCTTGTCGCCGACGACGTCGACGACCTTGCCGCTCACCGTCTGCACCTTGACGCCGCAGCTGTTGTAGCAACCCAAGCAGACGGTCGGGGTGCTGACCAGTTCGCCGCCTTTTTCCTGAATCTTTTGCGAGTACATGGCGTGGTTCCCTGGTGGGCGCGCGTTCAGCGCACCTTGTCGTAGACGCCGACCTTGAGCAGGACGTCGCGGATCGCGATGTCGCCGAGCAGGCGCGTCGCAGCGATGGCGATCGCCAGCCACGGCGTCGCCGCGGCCGGGTCGATGGCGAGGTAGATGCCGAGCGCAAGCGGTACGGCGAGGCCGACGAGGCCGCCGGCGCCGTAGAACGCCGCGGCGTGGCGCTGGCCGATGAGGCCGACCGAGACCTTGGCGGCGCGGCCGGCGTTGCGCATGGACAGAAGATGCATCGCCAGCGCGACCGCGAGCGCCGCGGTCAGCGCCGGGGTCAGCCACGCCCAGCGGGCGAGGAGGAAGCCGTCATAGGCGGTGAACACCGCGAGGCCGGTGCTGAGCCCGCTGAGCGCGAAGATGACCGGCAGCAGGCCGCCGCCCCAGAAGGCGATCGCCGGGAAGGTCGTGAGGACCAACCCCGACTTCATCACTGTGAACAGGGTGAGGGCGGCGAAGACGACGATCAGTGCGATCCGGGAACCGGCGCCCGGCTGCCAGCCGAGTACGCCCAGGGCGAGGACGGCCAGCAGCGCGAGCAGGATGAAGACGGGGATGAGGACCGCACCGCGGCTCATCCACGAATGACGGAAGTTGGCGGCGACGTAGATCATGTTCATCGGGCGCCCCAAGTGGGACATGAGGAGCGCGCCCGAACCAATCAGCACGACGACGCCGGCCGCCATGCCGGCGATGCTGCCGGCGAGCAGCGCGACGAAGAACAGGCTGGCGCCGAGCCCTTCGAGGACGAAGGTCATCGCTTCCTGGAACTTCCACGTCGTCTGGGTCTTGTAGCCGACCGAGAAGTCGACCGCGCCCTGCCGGGTTATATGAGTCATGCCGTGCCCACCGAACCTGCCCGCCGCACTTTAGCGGGGAGAACCCGAGGCTGCCATGCGCGGAAGCCCCGCCGCCGAGGCCGTTGTTGAGCGGGATCAAGGTCGCCGCCGGCCCGAGGGCGCATCAATAACACAAGGCATTCTTTCGTGCCGGAACCGATCAGGAGGTATTCCCGATGCGTGCAGCCGATGTCATGACGACGGGCGTCGTCACCGTTTCGCCGGACGCCAATATCCGCGACGTCGCGGGCGTGATGCTCGAGCGGCGGATCAGCGCAGTGCCGGTGGTCGACGCCGCGGGCAAGCTGGCCGGGATCATCAGCGAGGGCGACCTGATCCACCGCCACGAGGCCGATACCGAGCGCAAGGGCCACTGGTGGCACGCGCTGACCGAAACGGTTCAAGACGCGGCGCGGGTCTATACCCGGGCGCACGGCCGGCGGGCGCGCGACGTGATGACCGCCGACGTCGTCACGGTCACCGAGGAGACGCCGCTGGCCGACGTCGCCGCGCTGCTCGACAAGCACCGCATCAAGCGGGTGCCGGTGGTCAAGGGCGACAAGCTGGTCGGCGTCGTCAGCCGGTCCAACCTGCTGCAGGCGCTGCTCGCCGCGGCGCCCGAGGACGACACGGCGGCGGGCATCAGCGTCGACGATACGGCGATCCGCGCCGCCATCATGAACGAAATCGCCGCCAACGACCTGAGCGAGACGGAAATCAACGTGGTGGTGTCGGACGGCGTGGCCAGCCTGTGGGGCGCGGTCGAATCCGACCTGCAGCGCCGCGCGATCAACGTCGCGGCGGAAAACGCCAAGGGCGTAAAGGCGGTCGAGGATCACCTCGGGCTGCTGCCCAACAACCGCTGGCGCGGGGTCTAGCCCTGCCGCGCGGCGCGGCCGTCCGCGTCAGACGAGGCCGCCGGCCTCGGCGATGAGTTCGTAGGAGCGCAGCCGGGCGGCGTGGTCGAAGACGTCCGAGACGATGATCAGTTCGTCGGCGCCGGTTTCCTCGACCAGCGCGGCGATGCCCTGGCGCACAGTGTCGACCGACCCGTAGATCGAGCGCGCGAGCCAGCGCTGGGCCTGCGCCTTTTCCATCGGCGTCCAGTAGGTTTCGATGTCGTCGATCGGCGGCTGGCTGAGGCCGCGCGCGCCGCGGAAGATATTGGTCACCGACATCTGCTGGGTCGTCGCCAGCCGCCGCGCCTCGGCGTCGGTGTCGGCGGCGATGATGTTGACGCCGACCATGGCGTAGGGCTTGTCGAGCTGCTCAGACGGCTTGAAGCGTTCGCGGTAGATCTTCAGCGCCGGCAGCAGGAAGTCGGGCGCGAAGTGCGAGGCGAAGCCGTAGGGCAGGCCGAATTCGCCCGCCAGCATGGCGCCGAAGTTGCTGGACCCCAGAATCCAGATCGGCACGTCCGTGCCGGCGGCCGGCACCGCCTGAATGCGCTGGTCGGGTTCGGCCTTCTGGAAGAAGAACTGCAATTCGCGCACGTCCTGCGGAAAATGCTCGGCGGCGTCGGCCGGGCGGCGCAGCACCTGGACAGTGATCTGGTCGGTGCCGGGCGCGCGCCCCAGGCCGAGGTCGATGCGGCCGGGATAGAGCTGCGCCAGGGTGCCGAACTGCTCGGCAATCACCAGGGGCGCGTGGTTGGGCAGCATGATGCCGCCGGCGCCGACCCGGATTTTCTTGGTGCCGTCGGCGATATGGGCGATGACGACCGAGGTCGCGGCGCTGGCGATGCCCGGCATGTTGTGATGTTCGGCGACCCAGAAGCGGGTGTAGCCCCATTCCTCGGCATGGGCGGCGAGATCGCGCGCATTGTCGAGGGCATCGCGCGCGGTGCGACCTTCGCGGACGCGGGCAAGGTCGAGGATCGAAAGTGGAACCACGGGCGCACTCCTGACAGGGACAGGGACCCAACATGCATAACGCGCCCGCGCGCGTCTACCGGGTGCGGCCGTGCGGTTCGTCCTGCGGCGTCGCCTTGACGCGGTTCGCGGCGCCCCGCGAGAATGGTGCGGGCTTTGGAGCGGGGCACAGCAATGACATCGCAGGACTACGGCACGATCCGGACTTTGCATTCGGTCGTGGACGGCGGCGAACTCGGGGCCGAGATCAAGCGGCGCTGGGGGCTGGACAATCCGTTCTATTGCGAGTTGCTGGCCCGCGGCATGAACGACGTCTACCTGGTGCGCAGCGGCAACGCGCGCTATGCCGCGCGGGTGTGGCGCGCCGATACCCAGAACGAAGGCCGCGTTGCGTGGGAACTCGAATTCCTACGCTACCTCAAGGCCAAGGGCATCCCGGTAATCGCGGCGCTGCCGGACCGCGAGGGCAATCTCAGCTTTTCGGTCGATGCGCCGGAGGGGCGGCGCTACGTCTGCCTGTTCGAGTGGGCCGAGGGCCGCGACTTCGCGCTGGTGCCGACCCCTGAACTGTCCTATCGCGTCGGCAAGGCGGTGGGCGAGATGAATGTCGCGGGCCTCGACTTCGCGCAGCCGTGCCCGCGGCCGATCGACTTTCCCGGCGCCCAGATCCGCGACAAGTTTCCGTCGCTGGTGGCGCGGCTGTTCGGCCGTACCGAGGACCATCGCTTTTACGGCGACCTGTGCGAGAAAATCGCGGCCGGTCTCGAAGCTGCCGTGGCGGAAGGCGTGCCGGTCGGGCCGATCCACGGCGACGTGCATGCGCTCAACATCTTCGTGCGCGAGGACGGGAGTTTCTCGCTGGTCGACTTCGACACCTGCGGCGAGGCGCATCTCGTCCACGACGCCGTCAGCTTTACCTGGGCCAACACGATCTTCCACGACAACCGCGGGATGAAGGGGCTCGATGCCGCGGTCAACGACGCCTACATGGAAGGCTACGAAGCGGCGCGGCCGCTGAGCGCGGTCGAGCGCAAGTACCTGCCGCTGTTCACCGCGGCCAAGGAGTTCAGCAACATGACCGGCATGGCCGACGCCGGGCGCTATGTCGGCCACCTCAGCCTCAACGAGCGGGTCTTCGACTGGTATACCCGGTCGGTGCGCCGCCACGCCGAAGCGGCGGGACTGATCTAGCGCGGCGCGAGGAGAGGACACCGTTCACATGGCGACAGAAGACACGAACCGCATCATCGTGGCCGGCGCCGGGCCGGTCGGCACCGTGTGCGCGCTGGCGCTGGCGCGGGCGGGCATTCCGGTGACGCTGCTCGAAGCCGAACCGAACGTGGTGATGGACCTGCGCGCGGCGACGTTCCATGCCTCGACGCTGGACCTGCTCGACGAGCTCGATGTCAGCCGCCACCTCGTCGACATGGGGCTGATTACGCCGGTGTGGCAGTTTCGCGACCGGCAGACCGGCAAGGCGGTGGCGCAGTTCGACTTCGCCCTGATCAAGGACGAGACCAATCATCCCTATCGGCTGCAGTGCGAGCAGTTCAAGCTGACCGGGCTATTGGCGCAGTGGTTCGCGACGATGGAACTCGTCACGCTGCGCTTCTCGTCGCCGGTGACCGGCGTGCGCCAGGACGCCGACGGCGTGAGCGCGCTGGTGCGGCGCCCCGACGGCAGCGAGGAAGAAGTGCGCGGCCGCTATCTGATCGCCGGCGACGGCGCGAGCAGCGCCGTGCGCCGGTCGCTCGGCCTCGGCTTCACCGGCGAGACCTATCCCGAGATGTTCGTGCAGATCGGCACGACGTTCGACTTCGCCGCACAGATGCCGGACCTGGCCTCGGTCAGCTACTGCTCCGATCCGGTGGAGTGGGTGTCGATGATCCGGGTGCGCGACCTGTGGCGCCTGGTGTTTCCGTCGCGCCCCGGCGAGACCGACGCCGAGGCCGTGGCGCCGGCCGCCGTCGAGGCGCGGCTGCAGGGTTTCATGCCGCGGGCGGAGAAATACGACGTCGCCTATGCCGGGACCTACCGGGTGCACCAGCGGGTGGCGGAGAAGTTCCGCGTCGGGCGCGTTTTCCTGGCCGGCGATTCCGCGCATCTCAACAATCCGCTGGGCGGCATGGGGATGAACAGCGGGATCCAGGACGGGGTCAACCTGTGCCGCAAGCTGATCGCCGTGTGGGGCGGCGCGGACGACGCGCTGCTCGACCGCTATGAGCGCCAGCGCCAGCCGGCCGCGGTCAACTCGGTGCAGGCGAGCGCGGCGCGCAACCGGCGCATCCTCAACGAGACCGACGAGGCCGCGCGCCAGGCGCAGCTCGAGGAGCTGACCCGAACCGCAGCCGACCCCGAACTGGCGAAGGCGTTCCTGCGCCGCGCCGCGATGATCGAAAGCTGGCGGGCGTCCGAAGCGACGCCGTAGCGGCTCTTCCCGACGCGCGGGCCTAGGCGGCGAGGACGTCGTCGGGGGCGGGGACGATGGCGGTGAAGTCGCGGCCGGCGTGATAGGGCGCGCGGGCGAAGGTAGTCTGCGGATTCTCGACCGAGGTCACATTGACGTAGAACAGCGTGCGGCTGTTGGGCGAGATGTTCTGCGACGAGCCGTGCACGATGTTGCAATGCATGATCAGGACGCTGCCCGCCTTGCCGGTGCCGACCTCGATGCCGCCGGCGTCCGACAGCTCCCTGAGCTTGGCGCAGCTGAGGCGCATCAGGACGTTGCCGGTGGCGTCCTTGTCGGGCTCGAAGTCGTCGAGGACGCCCTGGCCGTGCGACCCCGGGATGTAGAGCAGCGGGCCGTTGGTGTTGTCCATGTCGTCGACTAAGACCGTGATCATCAGCGCGCGCGGGTCCTTGAGGCCGTCGACGTCGCGCCAGGTGGCGTAGTCCTGGTGCCAGTAGAAGCCGCCGGTGCCGAGCCCCTTGTTCACGTTGAGCCGCGACTGGTGGACGTAGACGCCGCTGCCGAGGAGCTGTTCGGCCGGTTCGATCAGGCGGGGGTGGCGGCACACGGCGCCGAGGACGTCGTCGTAGTCGTGCGCGCCGTGGACCATGCGCGCGGCCGAGCCGTTGGGCTCGGGCGTCACGTTGGGGCCGTCTTCGGCGGCGACGCGGTCGGCCGCGGCGCGAATCCGGGCGACCTCGGCGGGCGTGAATACCTCGGGCAGGAACAGGACGCCGGTGCGGCTGAAGTCCTCGATCTGGGTTTGGGTGAGCTTCATGGTCGGCAGCCCCTCGTCGTCGCAGGTTCGCACTGATAATGTCCGTACAAAATTAGCATCCGGACACGGCGGGGCAAACAGTGTTCAATCCGCTCACGCTTCTTCTTTATACGGTGACGGTCGTAGCCTGGGGCACGGCATTCTTCGGCGCCAAGCTGCAGGCCGGCGTGGTGCCCCTGGAATGGTCGGTGGCCTACCGCTTCGCGCTGACCGCGCCGGTGTTCTTTGTCGTCGCGGCGGCGACCGGGCGGTCGCTGCGCTTCGGCTGGCGCGATCACGTCGTCTTCGCGGCGCTGGGGCTGCTGCTGTTCTCGGTGCATTTCCTCGCGGTCTACGAATCGACGACGCGAATCCCGAGCGGCCTGACCGCGGTCGGGTTCTCGATCATCGTCATCTTCAACACGCTGCTGGCGGTGCCGGCGATGGGCACGCGGCTGGAATGGCGGACGCTGTTCGGCGCGGCGCTGGGGCTGGCCGGCATCGTGCTGGTCTATTCCGGCGACCTCGGCGAGTTCGAGGGCTCGGCCGGCGCCTGGGCGGGCATCGGGCTGGCAGTGTTCGCCGCCTTGGTCGCCTCCGGCGGCAACCTGCTGTCGGCGCGGACGCAGCGGCGCGGCATTCCGATCATCCAGGCCAACGCCTGGGGCATGGGCTACGGCGCGCTCGCCATGGCGCTCTATGCGTTGGCCACGGGCAAGGCGCCGGGCGTCGAATGGACGCTCACCTATGTCGGGGCGATGGCCTATCTGGTAATCCTGGGCACGGCGATCGCGTTCTACGCCTATCTGTCGCTGATCCACCGCATCGGCGCCGGGCGCGCTGCCTATGCCTGGGTCGCGGCGCCGGTGCTGGCGCTGATTCTGTCGACGCTGTTCGAAGGCTATGCGTGGCACCTCAGCGCCGTCTTCGGCGTGGCGCTACTGGTGGCGGGCAACGTGCTGGTGCTGAGCAACCCGCCGCGGCCGACGACGGCGCGGCAGGTTTGACGCAACGCAACGCGTCCGCCGCACAGGGCGGGCAAGATGCAAACATGACTCACGGAGGATCTGCATGAACCACAAGCACCGCAAGACGCTGCACGCGCTGTTCGCGCACCCGATCAGCGCCAACATCAACTACCAGGCCGTCGTGCACGTGCTTGAGGAACTGGGCGCCGACATCGAGAACAAGCACGGCAACCGCATCGGCGTCACGCTCAACGGGCATACGGTGGCGTTCAGCCACATGAACCACGACCTGCCCAAGGGCGAGGTGCAGCAGATCAAGAAGTTCCTGACCGATTGCGGGATCGATCCCGCCGACTATCCGGTCTAGCGCCGCCGCGCCGCGCGGCGGGTGCCGAACAGGCCGTTCGCGCCGAGGCGATAGAAGACCGAGGCGAGGACGAGGCCGACCGCGGCGTAGAACAGGCTGGCGAGGTCGAGCGGGATCTGCGGCGCGAAGTCGCCAAGCGTGCCGCGTGCGACCTCAGCATCGACGTTGGCGACGAACACCACCGGCTTGAGCAGCACCGGCGCGGCGAAGATCGCGTCGTAGGCGTGCTGCAACTCGGCGACGCGGGCGCCGAGCGTCTCGAGCAGCAGCGTCCGGGTTTCGGCCGCGGCCTCGCGCGTGTTCGCGGCGACGGCGTCGTAATTGCGCTGCGCCTCGGCAAGATGGCCGCCGAGCCGCTGGCGGTATTGCTGGATGAAGGCGAAGAACTGCGAGAAGGCGACCGCGACGACGGCGGCAAAGGCACGTTCGAGGAACAGGTCGAGGATGCGGAACAGGCGGCGGACCATGCGCGGCTCCCGGCCGATGCGGCGGCGCCGACTCTAGCCGGGATTGCGCGACGGGCCTAATCGCGCGGCGCGCGCTATCATCGCCGCCAACCAGGGAGGCGGCGAATGGCGAAGAAGGTTTCCGAGATCATGGTCGAGCAGGCGGCGCTGCCGGCGGCGGGCATGCGCCGGCGCTGGCTGCTGAAACACCGGCCCGTGGGCCCGGCGAAGCTGGACGATTTCATGCTGGTCGAGGACCTGATTCCCGAGCCGCCGCCGGGGTCTTATCTGGCGCGCACGATCTGGCTGTCGATGGACCCGAAGCAGCGGTTGTTGATGAACGCGAGCCCGCGCAACGCCGAGCAACTGCCGCTCTACGGCGTGATGTACGGCAATGCGGTGGGCGAGGTGATCCGCTCGCACCATCCCAAGTTCGCCGAGGGCGACATCGTGATGGACCAGCTGGGGTGGCAGACCCATGCGGTGATGGACGGCACCGGGCATTACATCAACAACCCCTACGGCACGCGGATCGTCAAACCGGAACACGGGCCGATCTCGACCGCGGTGGGCGTGCTCGGCAACGGCGGGCTGACGGCCTACTACTCGGTGCTGCGCGAACTGAAGCCGAAAGCGGGCGAGACGATCCTGGTGTCGACCGCGGCCGGCAACGTCGGCTCGATCGCGGGCCAGATCGCGAAGATGGAAGGCTGCCGGGTGATCGGCCTGTCGAGCACGGCCGAAAAGTGCCGCATCGCGGTGGATGAGTTCGGCTGCGACGTGTGTCTCAACTATCGCGAGGAGGAAGACCTCGAAGGCGCGATCCGCGCGGCCGCGCCCGACGGCCTCGACATGTTCTACGACAACGTTGGCGGGCGCATCGCGCAGACCGCGTCGCGCCTGCTGAACAAGGGCGCGCGGATCACCCGCGTCGGCTTTACCGAGGACTACAACACGGTGATCGACGGCAAGCCGTGGACCTGGCCCAGCGAATTCGCCTGGAAGCAGTTCATCATCCACGACTATTGCGACGAGTTCGACGCCGGCATCGAACAGCTCGCGGCGTGGATCGGGGAAGGCAAGCTGAACTATCGCGAGGACGTGATGGAGGGGTTCGAGAACGCGCCCGCCGCGATGTTCGACATGCTGGCCGGCGGCAACATCGGCAAGCGCATCGTGCGGGTGGGGGCCAACCCCGACGGTATCGCCTAGTCGGCGACCGGTAGGCGTGGTGCGGGCCGCTTCAGTCCCGCGCGGTGAGCGGGCCGACGACGCGGCGGAGGAACGCGCCGCGGTCTTTGGCGATCTCGGCGTCGGCCTCGCCGGTGAACTGGAAGCGCGCGAGGTCTTCCCGGGTGATGACACCCTTTTCGTCGGCGAGCGTCTGCAGCGCGGCGAAGCGTTCGTTGAGGACCCAGACCTCGCTGGCGAGTTGCAGGAAGGCAGCGGTGAGGCGGTCGATCGCGGGGTCGTCGAAGAAGTGCTGGTCTTTCGTTTCGGGCGTATCCGCCATGGTCACGTCCTCACCGCGCCCGCGAGGAAATAGAGGCCGCCGCGGACGCGCGAGCGGCGAACCTCCGCGTCGGCGTTCTTGAGGCGCAGCGACGGCGGCTGGGCGCGGAACATCGTCGCGCGGTCGAAGCCCGCCTGTTCGAAAGCGTCTTCCAGGTTCATCGAATAATAGCCGTTCATGTACGGCTCCTTGTTCGCGGTCGCGTCCCAGTCGCGCAGGGACTGGGCGTAGGGATCGAGCATGTCGTATTGCGGCGCGTCGGAGTGGAACATGACGCCGCCCTCGCCAAGCAGGCGATGGCATTCGGCGAAGATGCGCGGCATGGCGTCGGCCGAGGTCTCGTGCATCAGGATGCGCGAGAACACGAGGTCGAACGAGCCGCCGTCGAAACGGGTGCGCTCGGCGTTCTGCTGGTGGTAGTGGATCTCGACGCCGAGCGCGGCCGAGCGCGCGAAGGCGTAGCGCAACAGGCCGGCCGACAGGTCGATGGCGTGGACCTCGGCCTCGGGATACGTCTGCTTGAAGCCGACGACGGTGTGGCCGACGGTGCAGCCCAGTTCGAGGATGCGTTTCGGCCGGAAGTTGGGGAAGCGCTCCTTCATCCAGGCCGCGAGGCTGAGGCCGACGTCGTCGTTGAGCCAGCCCTGGGTGCCCATGCGCCCGAGCGTGATGCCGCGGTCGTAGACGGCGCCGGCGGTGATGTCGTCGGCGATGTCGGACGCGGCGAAGTAGCCGTCGCGCTGCAGGTGGATGTCGCCCCTGATGTAGTCAGGGATGGCGAGGTCGGGATCGAGGCTGAGCGAGCCCGGACCGTTGCCGCGTGCCTTGGCCTGCGCCATCAGCTCGGGAAGCTGCTTCTCGACGACCTCGCGCGAGACCTCGATGCCCTGGCGCTGCGATTGCGTGCGCAGCAGGTACCACCAGCGATTGTCTTCCTGCTTGCGCATGGCGGCAGCGATTTCGGCGCGCTCGGGTTCGCGGCCCAGCTCTTCGACCAGTTTGGGGCGGACGTCGCGCTCGTAGACGTCGCGCAGGCCCGGCCGGACGTCGGCCTCGAGGTACATAGTGAGATCGTCCCAGAAGGACTCGCGGGCATAGTCGGCGGTCGAGGCCGGCTTGATCAGCGGGTGGACGGACTGGCGGGCGACGCGATCCATGGCAGGCTCCGTTGGTTGGGCGATGCGGCTAGTCGATCCCCGGTGGGTTGGGGCCGATGCGGACGATGCGCTTGCCGACGTTGCCGCCCTGCAGCAGGTCGATCCAGGCGGCGGGCGCGTTTTCGAGGCCGTCGACGACGTCCTCGCGGTAGGGCAGCTTGCCGTCCTTGATCCAGCGCGAGAGCTGGACGAGGCCTTCGGGTTCTTCCCTTGCGTAGTCGTGGATGATGAAGGGCGGTTGCTTGTAGCCCCATTCGAGGTAGGGCCACTTCCACGGTTCGCCGTTCTCGTCGACCTCGTTGTAGAAGTGCATGAGGCCGACGATGGTGATGCGGCCGCCGGGATTGAGTTCCTTCATGACCGCTTCGCCGATCGGGCCGCCGACGTTCTCGTAGTACATGTCGACGCCCTTGGGCGCGAGGCGACGGATGGCGGCGCCGAGGTCGTTGACCTTTTTGTAGTTGATGCCGGCGTCGAAGCCGAGTTCCTCGGTGATGAATTTCACCTTGGCGTCGGTGCCGGTGAGGCCGATGACGCGGCAGCCCATCAGCTTGCCGATGGCGCCGGCGATCGAGCCGACGGCGCCGCCGGCGGACGACACGACCATGGTTTCGCCGGCGCGCGGTTTCAGTTCGCGCAGGACCGAGAAGTAGGCGGTGAGGCCGCTGCGCCCGAGGATGCCGACCGCGGTCGAGATCGGCCCCAGCGCCGGATCGACCTTGCGCGCGCCGGACGGGTTGTGGATGTAGTGACCCTGGCCGTCGGAGGTGGCGTAGTTCTGCCACCCGAGCAGTTCGTTGACGATGTCGCCGGGCGCGAAGCCGGGCAGGGTGGAGGACACCACTTCGCCGACCACGTCGCCCAGCATCACGCCGTAGAGCGGCACGGTGTCGACGCCGCGCGGGCTCGCGTTGATCGCGGTACGTTGGAAAGGATCGAGCGAGAGGTAGATGCAGCGCACCAGCATGCGGCCGGGGCGCGGCTGCGGCACGAGATCCTCGACCAGCAGGAAGTCGTCGACGGAAGGCATCCCGACCGGGCGATGCCTGAGCAGCCAGCGGCGGTGGCGTTCCTTGCCGAGGTCGATCTCGCTGACCCGCGTCGGCCGGAACAGGATGTCGGTGACGGTATTCGCCATGCGTGCCTCCCCGGGGCCCATGGTAGGGGCGGCACCATGGCTTGAACAGCGCTGCTATGATGGTCGCGGGGGATCCGGGGAGGGAGATGTTCGAGGAAGCCGACGGCAGCCACAGGGTTGCCAAATCCGAATACAGGCTGCGCGAGGCGGCCCTGCGCGAGGCGCTGGTGCTAACCCAGTACGAGCTGTTGCGGGCGCCGAAATTCGCGACCCTGATCCTGATCGCCGGCGTCGACGGCGCGGGCAAGGGCGAGACCGTCAACCTGCTCAACGAATGGATGGACCCGCGCCACATCGAGGTCGCGGGCTTTCCGCCGCCGACGCCCGACGAGGCGGCGCATCCGCCGATGTGGCGGTTCTGGCGCGCGCTGCCGCCCAAGGGGAAGATCGGCGTCTTCTTCGGCGCCTGGCACACCATGCCGATCCTGGCGCGCGTGACGGGCAAGATCGACGACGCGGCGCTCAAGACGCGGACCGACCAGATCCAGCGCTTCGAACAGATGCTGGCCGACGAGGGCGTGCTGCTGCTCAAGTTCTGGTTCCACCTGTCGAAGGCGCAGCAAAAGGCGCGCATGCAGGCGCTGGAGAAGGACCCCGACACCGCGTGGCGGGTGACCGAGGAGGAGCGCGCGCACTTCCGCCAGTACGACCGGTTCCGCACGGTGTCGGGCGACTTCGTCGCCGCAACCTCGACCGGTATTGCGCCATGGCGGATCGTGCCGGGCGCGGATGCGAACTACCGCGCGCTGTGCGTCGGCGACCAGCTTCTGGCCGCGCTCAAGGAACGGCTGGCCGCGCCCGAGGTGCGCGCCGCGGCACCGGCGCTCGCGCCGCTGCCGCGCAAGGCGGCGACGCGGCTGCGCGATCTCGACCTGTCGAAGTCGGTGGCGGGCAAGAAGGACTACCGCGACAAGCTTGCGAAGTGGCAGGGGCGGCTCAACCGGCTGTCGCGCGATGCGCGGTTCAAGGCTGGCCACGCCGCGGTCTGCGTGTTCGAGGGCAACGACGCGGCCGGCAAGGGCGGCGCGATCCGGCGCGTCACCCATGCGCTCGACGCGCGCTATTACCGCACGGTATCGATCGCGGCGCCGAGCGAGGAGGAGCGCGCGCAGCCCTACCTGTGGCGCTTCTGGCGCCACGTGCCGCGGCACGGGTTTTTCACGCTGTACGACCGGTCGTGGTACGGCCGCGTGCTGGTCGAGCGCGTCGAGGACTTCACGCAGGATGCCGACTGGCAGCGCGCCTATGCCGAAATCAACGACTTCGAGAGCGAGCTGACCTCGCACGGCCTGGTGGTGTGCAAGTTCTGGCTGGCGATCGACCAGGACGAACAGCTCAGGCGTTTCAAGGCGCGCGAGGAGACGTCGTTCAAGCAGTTCAAGATCACCGAAGAAGACTGGCGCAACCGCGACAAGTGGCCGGCCTACGAGAAGGCGGTGTGCGAGATGCTGGCGCGCACCTCGCCCGACAACGCGCCATGGACGGTGGTCGAGGCCAACGACAAGCGCCACGCGCGGATCAAGGTGATCAAGACGCTGGTCAAGGCGCTCGAGGCGCGGCTCGACGCAGGGTGAGGTTGCCGCGCGGCGGGCGAGCCGTTAAACCGCGACGGGACGGGGAGGAGCACGCATGAAGCTCGCGCATTTTTCGCATGTCTGGGGCAAGCCGGGGATGAGCCCGCACGCGCGCTACGAACAGCTGTGGCGCGAGATCGAGCTGTGCGACGACCTGGGCTACGACTATGCGTTCTGCGTCGAGCATCACTTCCGGCCCGACGAGAGCTGGATGTCGGCGCCGAGCCTGTTCACCGCAGGCGCCGGCGTGCGCACCAGGAACATCCGGCTGGGGCCGATGGGCTATATCGTGCCGCTCTACGGCTCGCTCAGGCTGGCCGAAGAGATCGCGCTGCTCGACCAGATGCTGGGCGGGCGGCTGGAGGTCGGACTGGTGCCGGGCATCAACCCGATCTACTTCGAGCCGTTCGGCCTGAAGTACGACGCGCGCAAGGGGCCGACGCTGGAATACGTCGATTATCTGCGCACGGCCTTCGGCGAGCAGCCGTTTTCGTTCGAAGGCGAATACCACCGGACGACGAAGGCGCGGCTTGCGGTGATGCCGGCGCAGCGGCCGCACCCGCCGCTGTGGATGCAGAGCCGCGATCCCGAGACACTGAAGTTCTGCGCCGCCAACGGGCTCAACACCGGCTATTTCCTGGTCTATCCGCGCGAGGACGCGGCGCCGCGCTACCGCGACTTCATCGCCGAGTGGGACACCTACGACTGGGGGCGCAAGCCGCAGATCGCCTATTCGACGGTGGTCTATGTCGACGAGAGCGACGACAAGGCGATGGAAGTCGCCTACGAACGCTCGGGGCGCGCCTACGAGGGCTTCCTGTCGTTCTCCGACACGGCGACGACCTTGGAGGAGCGCAAGGCCGCGTTCGTCGCCCAGGCGATCGAGCGGGCGGAAGGCAAGGGTGCGGAGATCCGCGCCAACCTGTTCAATCCCCAATACCTCAACGACAACGACCTGGTGTTCATCGGCTCGCCGCAGACGGTGACCGAGAAGCTGATGCGCGCGGCGCGCGAGGGCGTGTTCAACTGCTTCATGGGCGAGTTCAACTTTTCCGACCTGCCGGAAGACGACCTGATGCGTTC
>JAYQVF010000015.1:0-31780 GCA_038148335.1 Alphaproteobacteria bacterium
GCCCTCACCCTTACCCCGAAATGGTGCGCGAGTTTCAGTCGGTCATCGGGCGCGAGGCGCGTGAGCAGATGCAGGCGGCCGAGGGCCGCCTGCCCGACACCCTGGTTGCCTGTGTGGGAGGCGGCAGCAATGCCATGGGCCTGTTCCACCCCTTCCTGGACGACCCGAGCGTCAGCATCATCGGCGTCGAAGCAGCAGGGCGCGGGATCGAAACCGGCGAGCACGCAGCCTCGCTCACCGCCGGTAGACCCGGCGTGCTCCATGGCAACCGCACCTACCTCCTGCAGGACGACGACGGGCAGATCATCGAGGCGCATTCGATCTCGGCCGGGCTCGACTATCCCGGCATCGGTCCTGAACACGCATGGCTCAAGGACCAGGGCCGCGTTCAGTACGTATCCGCTACCGATCAGGACGCCCTCGACTCGTTCCAGTTGTGCAGCCGGCTAGAAGGTATCATTCCCGCCCTTGAGCCGAGCCACGCCCTGGCCCATGTCCGGCGCATCGCTCCCAAGCTGTCGCGCGATCACCTGATTCTCATGAACATGTGCGGCCGTGGCGACAAGGATGTCTTCGCTGTCGCCGATGCGCTGGGCGTGAGTCTGAAATGAGCGACCGCCTCAAGCAACGCTTTGCCGCGCTCAAGGCGACGAACCGCGCGGCATTTGTCCCGTTCATCACGGCGGGCGACCCCGATCTGGAAACGTCCGGCGCAATTCTCGCTCGGCTGCCCGCGGCGGGTGCCGACGTTATCGAGCTCGGCATGCCGTTCTCCGATCCGATGGCCGACGGGCCGGCGGTCCAGGCCGCGAGCCTCCGCGCGCTCCGCACCGGCACCAAGCTGACCGACGTCCTGGCGCTCGTTGCCGAATTCCGAAAGACTGATTCGGAAACGCCAATCATCCTGATGGGCTACTACAATCCGATCTACAGTTTCGGCGTCCCACGCTTTCTGGCGGAGGCGAAGGCAGCCGGAGTCGACGGTCTCATTGTCGTCGACCTGCCACCCGAACACGACGACGAACTCTGTTTGCCGGCGCTTGCCGCTGGCATCGATTTCATCCGGCTTGCCTCACCGACCACCGACGACGAGCGATTGCCCGCAGTTCTCAAGAACACCTCGGGTTTCGTCTACTACGTCTCGATTACCGGGATCACCGGCACCAAGTCGGCCGACAGCACCCATGTCTCGCAGGCCGTGGCGCGATTGCGCCGCCACACCGATCTTCCCATTGCGGTGGGTTTCGGGATTCGTACATCCGGCCAGGCGGCGGCGATTGCCGTGTCCGCGGACGCCGCCGTGGTCGGCTCGGCGATCGTCGACACGATCGCGCAGTCTCTCGACGACGCCGGCAAAGCGACTGCCGCGACCGTCGAAAAGACCGTCAACCTCGTGCGCGAACTCGCCACCGGGGTTCATGGCGCCCGCGGCAAGTGACCGAAGCCCCCCGGGATGCTAGATTGGGGTCCCAATGAACTGGCTCACAAATTTTGTACGCCCAAAAATGCGGGCGTTCGCGCGCAAGCGGGACGTACCTGAGAACCTGTGGTCGAAGTGCCCGAGTTGCGGGCAAATGCTTTTCCATCGCGATCTCCAGGAAAACCAGCACGTCTGTACGTCTTGCGGTCACCATCTTCGAATCGGTCCGAACCAGCGCTTCGATGCGCTGTTCGACGATGGCCGCTACACGCGGATCGAGTTGCCACCAGTCCCGGTCGATCCCCTGAAGTTTCGCGACCAGAAGCGCTACACCGACCGGCTCAAGGACAGCCGCGCGAGAACCGGCGAAGACGAAGCGGTTGTCGTGGCACATGGCCTGCTTGGCGGAGAAAAGGCCGTGATCGCCGTTCAGAACTTCGCGTTCATGGGCGGGTCGATGGGTCTGGCCGCAGGCGAAGCCCTCATCGCCGCGGCGCGCCTCGCCGTGCTGCAAGAGGAGGCATTGATCGTCTTCGCCGCGGCCGGTGGCGCCCGGATGCAGGAAGGCATTCTGTCATTGATGCAGATGCCGCGCACCACGATTGCCGTTGACCTCGTCCGCGAGGCACGTCTGCCCTATATCGTCGTACTGACCGATCCGACAACCGGCGGCGTGACGGCGTCCTACGCGATGCTGGGCGACATCGCCATCGCCGAACCCGGCGCCCTGATCGGATTTGCCGGTCCGCGGGTGATCGAAGAGACGATTCGTGAACAGCTGCCAGACGGTTTTCAGCGCGCCGAGTTCCTCCACCAGCACGGCATGATCGACATGGTCGTGCACCGGCACCAGATGCGCGAGACATTGGCCCGGCTGCTGAGTCTTCTTATGAGCCCGGCGCCGGCCCGTTCCGCCAGGACCAAGAAAGAGACCCGCGGAGAAACCTCCGGCGCGCCCTAGGCACGCAACACCTTGAAGATCGACGACTATTTGCAGCGGTTTACGCTGCTCCACCCCAAATCCATCGACCTGTCGCTCGATCGTATCTGGCGTCTGTTGCGTCGCCTGGGCGATCCCCAGCGATCATTACCCCCGACCATTCATGTCGCCGGGACCAACGGCAAGGGATCCGTCGTCGCCTATCTCCGCGCCATCCTGGAAAGCGCCGGCAAACGGGCTCACTGCTATACCTCGCCACATCTCGTCCGCTTCAACGAACGCATCCGGCTGCCCGACGGCCTGATCTCGGATGGGGAGCTTGAGGCTTTGTTCGAGGAATGCGACCGCGCAAACGGTGGCGAACCGATCACGTTCTTCGAGATCACCACCGTTGCGGCGTTTCTGGCGTTCGCCCGCCACCCGGCCGACTATCTCGTGATGGAGGTCGGACTTGGCGGACGCCTCGATACCACCAATACGAGCGAGACGACCGTGCTGTCGGTCATCACGCCGATCTCCTACGATCACCAACGCTTTCTGGGCGACACCCTGGGTCAGATCGCGCGCGAAAAGGCCGGCATCATGCGCGCCGGCGTCCCGGTGATCCTTGCCCCACAGCCGCCCGAGGCCGCAAGTGCCCTCGAGGCAGCCGCGGACGCCATTGGCGCGCTGGCGCTGCGCCATGGCCGGGAATGGACATTCGATACCGGGCCGCCGCTCGCCCTCACGCTTCAGGGTCGCCACCTAGAACTGGGGCCGCTCTCGTTGCCCGGCCCGCATCAGAACGAGAACGCGTCGCTGGCCGCGGCGGCCGCCTTGATGCTCGGCGATCCGGCGATTGACGAGCCTGCCCTGAGGGCGGGTCTCGCGGGCGCCTATTGGCCCGCGCGCCTCCAGCGTCTGGACCAGGGTCCGCTGCGCGACTTGCTGCCGGACAACGCCGAGTTGTGGCTCGACGGCGGTCATAACGAGTCCGCAGGCCAGGCTCTGGCGACCTGGATCGACTCGGGGGCCAGCGATTGGCGCAGGTTCCACGTGATCGTCGGCATGATGGAAACGAAGGACGCGATACGGTTCTTTCGCGCGCTCGGCCACAGCGTCCGCGATATCCTGTGCGTGACCATCCCCGACGAAGCCAAGGCGTTTCCCGCGGAGGAAATAGCCCGGCAGGCCAAGAGCGCAGGGCTCCACCCAACCTCGTGCGCGAATGTGGCAGACGCCCTGAGGCGGATTGCGGCGGCAGATCCGGACCCGCGGGTCCTGATCTGTGGATCGCTCTACCTTGCGGGTTCGGTCTTGCGCAAGAACGGACCGGCCGTGACCTAAACAAAAAGGGCGGCATAGCGCCGCCCTTCGATCCTCTGATGAGCCCTCTCCTAGAGCTCGCCCTGAATCCACTCCAGGAGCTTGTTCTTGGGGAGTGCGCCAACCTTGGTCGAGGCGACCTTCCCGTCCTTGAAAAGCATCAGCGTCGGGATGCCGCGAATGCCGTATTTTCCCGGCGTCTGCGGATTCTCGTCGATGTTCAGCTTGGCCACGGTGAGCTTGCCCGCCAGTTCTTCCGAAATCTCTTCGAGGGCAGGGCCGATCTGCTTGCACGGGCCACACCACTCCGCCCAGTAGTCCACCACGACGGGGCCGCTGGCCTTGAGAACGTCGCTTTCGAAGGAAGAGTCGGTGACCTTGGTCGTCGGCATGAGAACCTCGATTGTTTTGGAGGGCGCGTTGTGCGCGGTTGGACAAACTGTAGGTACGCCCCTGAAAGGGGTCAAGACAGGGCCTTGTCGAGCAGCGCATCCGGAATCGGCATCAGGCGAGGCCCGTCCGTCCACAGCAGCGCGCAGCGTACGATGCGTCCGGGATAGATCTGCGCCAGCACAGCACGGTACAGCGCCAGCTGGCGTACATACGCCTCCGGAACGTCTCGCAGCGCCGCGGGCGCATCCCGGTTCGTCTTGAAATCGACGATCAAGACCTCGTCATCGGTGATGGCGAGCCGGTCGACCTGACCTGAAATGACGCTGTTCCCCAGGATGCCGGCCAGCGGCGCTTCGGCGAGCCCGCCAGGCGCGAACACGCCACCAAAGGCCGGATCGTCGAGCACTGCCAATGTCTCATCGACGATCGCCCGTTGCTGGTCCTCGTCGAAGTCATGGCCCGGTTGCGCAACGAAGCGGGCCGCGACAGCGCGGCGGCGGTCGGACGCGACGTCCGGGAGGAACTGCAGCAGGCGGTGAACTGCGTTGCCGCGACGAAAGCGACCGCGATCGTCCTGCCTTGGCGACCGGGTCGGCGGTTCTTCTGCACTCGGCCGCGATGGCGACAACGGCCGCGGCGGAAATGGTTCATCGGGTGCCGGCCGGTCGATCCATGACGGCGGCGCCGGGGCCTTGAACGGCAGTTGCTGCTGTGCGCGCGTACGCTCCACCGGCACCGTCTGTTCGCCGACCGCGCGCCAGACCGGCTGCGGCCCGAGGCCATCGGAAAAATCGACGTCCACGCTCGACCCCCACCCGTCCGCCGCCGCAAGCATCAGGTCGTACCAGCTACCCGCCGGCCGCTTGTTCCGGGTTTCCCAGCCACAAACATAGAGCCGGTCCTCGGCGCGGGTCATCGCGACATAGAGCAGGCGCCGGTATTCGCGGGCGCGGTCGTGACGGGTCCGCTCCCGGGCATCCCGCGTCACGGCATCGTCATTGTCCTTGCGGCCGGGCCAAAGGAGGAGGGCGTCGTCGGTGTCATCGGTCCAGAAGAACGAATCCTCTTCCATGGGCAACGTGCATGTGTCGGGCAAGATGACGATCGGCGCCTGCAACCCCTTGGCGCCGTGCACGGTCATGACCCGAACCTGATTGCGCGCCTGTTCGAGATCGCGTTTGACCTCGGCCTGATCGACCTCGATCCAGCGCAGGAAACCTTCAAGCGACGGCGGATGGTCGCGCTCGAAGGCAAGGGCGCGCGACATGAACTCGTCCAACGGATCTTCCGCTTCCCGACCGAGGCGCGACAACAGCCTGGCGCGGCCCCCGCTGCCCAGGATCGACGCGTAGAGATCGTAGGGCGCCACGTAGTCGACGCGCGCCAGAAGATCGGCAAGGAAGGCATGGGCCGCCGTGAACGCGGCGTTCTCGGCATGGCGGCGTTGCAATACCCGCCACAGGCGCTCGCTGTTGCGGCCGTGGGCAAGGTCGAAGAGTTGGGCATCGTCGAGCCCGCACAGCGGCCCTTTTAGCACCGCCGCCAGCGTCAGGTCGTCTTCAGGCAACAGAACAAACCGACCGAGCGCCATCAGGTCCTCGACCACCAGCTGCTTGGTCAGAATCATGCGGTCGGCGCCGGCGACGGGAACGCCTTCCTTCTTGAGCGCAAGGACCATCTCCTCGAAGAACAACCCGCGTCGACGGACGAGGATCATGATGTCTTCCGGACGGACCGGACGTTCCCGGGCCGTCAGAATCTCCTTGTCGTCGAGCCATCGCTTGAGCGTGCGGGCGATGCGCATCGCGAGACGCGCTTCGGCGCTCGATCCCAGCATCTGTCGGACCGGGGGATCCCATGCCTGCTTGTCCGGATCGGCCGCCGTGATCGTTGGCCAGATTTCGATGAGGCCGGCGTGCCCCTGGCGGTGAGCCCGGTGGGGATCCCATGTGGACTCGAATGTGACTCCCTCATGGGCCGCCGGCTGCGCGAAGACGCGGTCGACGAAGTCGAGCACCACCGGCACCGAACGATAGGAGGTCAGCAGGGGCACCTGCTGCCATGGGGTCCCGGCCCCCGCCGCACGGTCGCGAAAACGGTGTCGCATGTCTTCGAACGCGCGCGGGTCGGCGCCCTGAAAACTGTAGATGGACTGCTTCTCGTCGCCCACGACGAACACCGTGCGCATCGTGTCCCGCGCGCCTTCGCCGGCGAAAAACTCCTCGGCCAGGGCAAAGACCACATCCCATTGCTCCGGACTGGTGTCCTGCGCTTCGTCGACGAGGATGTGGTCGATGCCGCCGTCGAGCTTGAACAGGACCCAAGCCGCTATATTGCTTTGGGTCAGGAGCGTGCGCGCGCGGAGGATCAGATCGTCGTAGTCGAGCGCATTGCGGGTGCGCTTCGCCTGCTCATAGAACGAGAGAATTGCGTCACCGATCTCAAACAAGGCGGCTGTGCCCTGGGCGACGCTTACCGCCTTGCGTCGTTCAATGACCTTCTGGAGCCTTGCGGCCTCCATGTCGTAGATATCCTGGGCATCCGGCATTCGTTCGAGCGACGTCTTTGTGGGGGTTTTCTTTCGCTGCCCCCCTTCCTTGGTTAGAAAGGCGGCGCAATACGCGTCGAACCCCTCGATGCGCTGTTCGGTCGTGCCACGGAGCCAGTGCTCGATCGCACTGCCATACTTCACGTCGTTCTTCGAACCGCGCAGCATGACCGTCGCTATTGCCCGCAGGCCCGGTTCGTTGAACCCCCGGGTCACGGCGTCCGCGATGAGGTCTTCCTCGGTTTCATCGCGTCCGACGCCCACGAGGCGATAGACGTCGTCGACCAAGGGCGCAATGCCGCCCCGGCGTCTGATCAACCGGTCGATACGACCCCGATTGCTGACCAACGCACCGATCACCTTTTCGAACACGATCTCGCCCGCACGGGCGCTTACCTCGGTCAGGGAATCGCTCAGGTCCTCGTCCTTGGCCGCGCCGATCAAGACGGCGTCGCGCGCCGATGCCAGCAAACTCAGCGCATCGCGCTCGTCCAGTACGTCGAAATTCGGTGCCTGACCCGCCTCAACAGGAAAGCGCGCCAGCAACGATTCGCAGAATCCGTGGATCGTTTGAATGCGCAAGCCGCTGGGTGTCTCGAGGACCCGGGCGAAGAGCTGGCGGGCAAAATCGAGTCGGTCTGCTTCGACAGGCCCATCGATCAGCGCCTGCAGGGTCGCCAGCAGCGAGCGGTCGTCCAGCAACACCCATTTGCCGAGTTCGCCCGACAGCCGCTTCGACATCTCGGCGGCGGCCGCCTTGGTAAACGTCAGGCAAAGCATACGATGGGGCTCCGCACCGTCGAGAAGAAGGCGCAGCAACCGGTCGACCAAAACCGAGGTCTTCCCCGAACCCGCCGACGCCGCAACCCAGACGTTCTTCTGCGGATCGCCCGCCGCATGCTGTTCCGGACTCTTGAAGCGGGCCGGCACCGGCGCGTTCATGTTTCGACCTCGCCCTCAGCGGCCCATTCCTTGAAACGCGCCAGGTGCTCGTAGTCGTCGAATCGCGGCGCTGCGGAAGGGCGCGGCCGGCAAAGGTACGGCGTTGCCGGATCGTCGAAACGCGCCACGAGCGCCACGACGCCCGCGCGCGCCGCGTCGATCAGGGCTGCCAGCCCGCCCTCCTTTTCGTCGGTACGCACCGGTTGCAGCTTCCCCGCGGCGACGCCGCCCAGCTTCCAGTGTGCAAGTTCGCCCACCGTGGCGGCGTCGACGCCCTCGAAGCCACCGGCCTCGGCGATGACAGCCTCGACGGGGAGCTGGGGGCTCAGGCCGAACCGCACGTCCTCCTGGCGCGGGACCATCCCCGTCTTGTAGTCGACGATCGCGAGCGTGCCGTCGGGCAGCCGGTCGATGCGGTCGGCTTTGGCGGTCAGGGTAAAGGGCCCACGCGGCGCCTCGAAGGTCCAGCGTCCCTTGGCTTCGCTGGCGATGGTGACGGTGTCACGCCGCCGTCCTTGCTCGAGCCCGACAAACCACTCGGCGATCTGCTCGAACCACGGCCACCAGAAGGCAGCGACCATCGGTTCGTCCAGCGAGTCGCCAAACGCCTTTTTGCCGAAGGCATGCAGTTCTTCGAGCGCGTTCTCGGGGAGCTCGCCTGGATACGCCGTGACGAATGCATCAAGGGCCTGGTGGATGAATGACCCACGATCCGCCGCGCCGGGAGCCGCGTCGATCGGGTCGAGCAGTCGCAGACCCAGGATCTTCTTGGCAAAAACGCCGTAGGGGTTGCGTACCAGCAGTTCGATATCGGTGACCGAAAGTTCCCGGGGGCGGGCTTCGATCGGCGGCGCAAAGTTCGGGGGCGCAACCGGTTTGGCAAGCCCGTCCCAGTCGAGCGTGCGCGCCCATTCCAGATAGCGGGCCGCGCGGGCTTCTTCTTCCTGCTGCGGTTGCCCGACGAGCATCTCAAGCCGTAGCAGCCAGCGAGAGGCGACGGTCGGCGTTCCTTCGATCTTGACCGCCCGGGTCAGGACGACTTCCGGTGCACACGCACCCTGGACGAAGTCATGGGCTGCGAGGCCGATGCGACGCTCCGGCAATGGCAACCCGAAGCGCTGGCGCATCGGCCTGCTCAGCCACGGATCGGGACCCGCATCGGGCGGCCACTTTCCCTCATTGAGCCCGCCCAGGATCAGTAGGTCGGCATGCTGCAGCCGCGCTTCCAGCGGTCCCCAGATCGCGAGGCGGGGATGGGCGCCGAAGCGGGGACGAACGACCCGTTGGGCCATCAGGGTTTCGAGAAGATCGGGGTACTCGGCACCGCCAAGCGCGGGCAAGGCAATCGCGCCTTCGAGGATTTCCCTGAACAGGTCGGCGAGCGCCTCACCGGCTTCTCCCCGCCAAAGCCGGGCCGCTCCGGTTTCTTCGTCGCTGGCGGCGAGAGACTCGGCAAACTCCAGATGCGCCCCGGCCAGTTCTTCCAGCGACGCGTTCTTCTTCTTCAGTGCGGCCTGCAGGGGCTTCGCTTCGCGTTCGATCCGTCGCAGCCAAGCACGCAGGGATTCGGTTGAATCCCCTTTGCGCAAAAGAGCAACCTGCAGGTCCCTGAACCCTGAGCCGGGCCGAGGGCCGCGCAGGACGGCGAGTTCGAGCTGGCGCGCCCGCGCCCGGAACGCGCCGGGCACCTGTCCACCCGCGGCCAGCGGGTGCTTGAGGGCCGACAGCAGCGAGATCGGCGCCAGGTCCTCTGCGATCATGGCTGCCGTCAACCGCAGGAAAGCGCCCGCCGGCGTCTCGCTCAGCCTGATACCGGCGGTGTCATCAACATCCAGATTCCATCGCTGGAGTTCCGCCGCGACGCGACGCGCAAGGGCACGATCGGCAGTCACCATCGCCGCCGTCTTTCCCGGCGTCTCGAGCGCTTCGCGCATCAGCAAGGCGATGACGCCGGCTTCCTCGCGGGGACCCGGACATTCGATCCGGATCAATCCCCGTAGGGCGTCTGCGATGGAGAGTTGCGCCATATGCCACCGCCCCGTCGCCGGCGCCGGTCGCATGACTTCGGAAAGCAGAACCGTCCGTTCCGGGTTGCGCAATTGGGCACCCGGCTGCCAGGTCGCAACATCGCCGCGCACCACTTCCATGCGCTCCAGAAGCTGCTTCATGCCGAACTGGGGATGCGTCTGGCCAATGGCCTGCCATGCCTCGTCCTCCATGAACTGGTCCAGTCCCGGGAGGACGACGGCGCCCGCAGGCAGTTGGGCGACGACACCAAGAAGCGCGGCCGATGCCGGAATGCTCCCCGTCGACCCGGCCGCGATCACGGGGTCGGTCGGCGGATGTTCGGACCAGTGCCTGGCCAGCGCCGCGAGCATCCGATTGCGATACTCCGCGGGATCGATGTAGCCCTGCGTCTTGAGAACGCCTGGCCACTCATGCGTCACGATCTTCAGAAATTCCAGCGTCCGCGCCCAGTGTTCGGCAAGTTCATCGGGAACGAGATTGCGGAGTCGCTCGAACGAGACCCCCTCGGTCTGGACCTGGTCGATGAGGCCCGCAAGGTCCTGGGCAAGGCGGGCGGCATGTCCGGGCACGCCTGGCGCTGCCGCATTGCGGCGCGACCAACTGACGACGATCGCCGTCAACAGGAGCTGGCGGAGGACCGCCGGGACAGGGGGCGGCGTTCCGGCAACAATTGACTCGGCTTCGTCGAACGCCCCCGCGACGAGTTGGTCCAGCGTCAGTTCCTCCTCGTCGACATCGCCGATCGGGCGAATGTGAGGCAAAAGAACCGGCTTGCCCCCGGTCTGCCGCAGGAAGGCATCGCGGAGTGCACGAACGGCGCGGCGCGTCGGCAAAAGGACGCGCACGCGGCTGAGTCCCGGCGATGCGCCGTAGCGATCGATAATTCCTGCAGCCAGTACATCGGCAAACGGATGCCCGGCCGCGACATTGAACACCTTGGCCGGACGTCGCGCTTCGCCGCTCGACCCGGCGAAGAGGTCGCCCTGGCGCCGATCCGTCATCTAGCCACCAAGCGCCTGTTGCGCGGCGGCGATCGCCACGGGAGTCCCCACGTGGTAACACGCTCGCGCGTGCACCACACCAAAAAGGCGGCCCGCCGCGATGGCGCGATCCCACACCAGATTGTTGGAGAAGGGTCCCGCCGGCGCGCCTTCATAGATGCGCGCATGGCAGATCAGCAGGCCCGTGTAGACGAAAGGCGCGGCAGGAGCCGGACCGCGGCGGGCAAGTCGCCCGGTGTCTTCCAGGAAAAAGTCGCCGGCGCCTTCAAAACCGACCGCAGTTTCGGACCGGTGCAAGAGCATCAGCGCATCCATCCGCGCCGCGTCCCACTCGGCCAGAAGCACGCGCACACCGTCGCCGGTCCGGATGACGTCGCTTGCCGCCAGCAGGAATGTTTCGCCCCGCAAGAGCGGCAGCGCCTTGACGACCCCGCCTCCCGTTTCGAGAAGCTGCGCCGTCTCGTCCGAAATCGTAACGCGCGGCTTTGCGCCGGGCGCGCGGGCAGCAAGGTGATCGCGAACCTGGTCGGCCAGATGATGGACGTTCACCACCGCATCGGTAACGCCGCCTGCATCCAGTTCATCGAGCACGTGGTCGAGCAGCGGCTTGCCGGCGACTCGAACCAGCGGTTTCGGCGTTCTCTCACCGATGGCGCCCAGGCGGCGTCCTTTCCCGGCCGCGAGCACCATCGCGTAGCGCCCGCGGCTCACGTCTTCGCTCCCCTGGGCAAGGCGAAGCGCGCGCGGTCGGGAACCACGGTCCGCCAACCGGCCGGCACATGCCGATCGAACCAGCCGCGGACGCTTTCAAGCGCGGGATGCCGCAGGTCGTTCTCGAGATGGCGCCAAACGCGCGGCATCAGGTCGAGATAGGCGGACTTGTTGTCTCTCAGGAACAGGCGTCCGAAGACGCCGATGATGCGTGTGTTGCGCTGCGCGCCGACAAGCGCGTAGTCGCGGCGAAACGCCTCGATCTGCGCCGCCGACCTACCGGCAACAAAGCGCTCCAGCATCGCATCGACGACGTCGGCCGACACATCGCGTCGCGCGTCCTCAAGCAGCGACACGACGTCCAGCGCCGGCGGCCCCGCCACGGCGTCCTGAAAGTCGAGCAGACCGACGCGCGCAAGGCCCTTCCGCGCAGGCAGCCAGATCAGGTTTTCGGCGTGGTAGTCGAAGAGCGCGAGGACCCTGCGGCCGCTGAACAACGGCTCCAGGCTCGCCTGCCACAAGCCCTCGAATTCGCGAACCGCGGCGGGATCGGCCGGTTTGCCGGCGAGCGCCGGCAAGGTCCATTCGAGAAACAGGCGGACCTCTCGCAAGGCGCGCGCGGCATCGAACGACGGCACGTCGGACGGCAGGGGCCGTTCACACAGGTTGCGCAGGACGTCGATCGCCGCCTCGTAGAGCGCGTACTCGTCGCCTCCGCGTTCCAGGATTCGCGCGTAGAGGTCGTCGCCAAGGTCTTCCAGCAACAGGAAGCCACCGGGAACGTCCTGGGCCAGGATCTGCGGCGCGCTGAACCCGAAGCCGGAAAGTGCCTCGGCGATTCGGATGAAGGGCCGCACGTCTTCGCGCTCCGGTGGCGCGTCCATCAGGATCGCCCGCCGCGCCGCGTCCACGACGCGAAAATATCGCCGGAACGATGCGTCGCCGCTGAGGGGGACAATCTCTGCGCCCGCCCAGCCTGCGGCCGCAACGAATGCACGCGCGCTTTCTAACCGACGGTCCATGGCTGCAGATTCATCGACGGCAGACGATCGGAGCAGGCCCCAGTTGCCGTCACTTCCGCGAGACGTCCGTCCGCATCGTGTTGCAGCACGATGTCGAAACGATCCTCAGGAAGATATGGCCCCAAGCGCTCGGGCCACTCGACAAGAGCGATGCCCTCTGCAAGAGCATCCTCGAGCCCGAGTTCAAAGGTCTCTTCGGGTGTCGTGATGCGATAGAGGTCGAAATGCCAGATCGTCATGTGTGGGTAGGAATATACTAGCACCAGGTTGAACGTCGGGCTTGCAACGTCCTCGTCGGCGACGCCGCCGAGGGCACGTATCATTTCGCGCGCCATGACGGTCTTGCCCGTCCCGAGATCGCCGCGCAGGCCGACAAAGTCACCCCGTTCGAGGTGTCGCGAGATTTCGACTGCGAAGGCTTTCGTCGCGTCGATACCGGGAAGGCGGCACTTCATCGCGAACCTTCCTTGCTCTGCCCGAAATGGCCGCGCACTCGTGAGCCGCGGCCTGAGAGGCTAGGCGGCGCGCGGCGCCGCCGCCCGGACGTCGTCGTCGACGTATTCTTCGAACTGGACGAAGTTCTGCTCGAAACGGCCAACCAGATTGGCCGCGGTTGTTTCGTAGGCCGCTTTGTCCGACCACGTGGCCTGTGGATTGAGGACCTCCGAAGGCACGCCTTCGCACGCTTGCGGCACGCTGAGACCGAAGTGCGGATCGACCGCAAACTCTACCGAATCGAGGCCGCCATGGAGCGCCGCATTGAGCAACGCCCGGGTGTACTTGATCGACATGCGCTCGCCGACGCCATAGGCGCCCCCGGTCCAACCGGTGTTGACCAGCCAGCAGGTAACGTTGTGGGAAACGATCTTTTCGCCGAGCAGCTTGGCATAGACCGACGGGTGGCGCGGCATGAAGGGCGCGCCGAAACAGGTCGAGAAGGTTGCCTCGGGCTCGTTGCCCAGTCCCTTTTCCGTACCCGCCACCTTGGCGGTGTAGCCCGAAAGGAAATGGTACATGGCCTGCTGCGGGGTCAGGCGCGAGATCGGCGGCAACACGCCGAACGCATCTGCCGTCAGCATGATGACGTTGCGGGGGTGGCCCGCCGTACCGTCATCGATGGTGTTCGGGATGAAGTCGATCGGATAGGAGGCGCGCGTGTTCTCGGTGAACTGCGCATCGTTCAGGTCGAGCTGACGATCCGAGTCGTTCACCACCACGTTCTCGAGCACCGTTCCGAAACGGCTCGTGGTTGCGTAGATTTCCGGCTCGGCCTCGGCGCTCAGACGAATGACCTTGGCATAGCAACCGCCTTCGAAGTTGAACAGGCCGTTGTCGCTCCAGCCATGTTCGTCGTCGCCCACCAGCCGCCGGTTCGGATCGGCCGACAGCGTCGTCTTTCCGGTACCGGACAGCCCGAAGAAGACCGCCGAGTCGCCCTGGGCTCCGACGTTGACCGAGCAGTGCATCGGCAGAACGTTGCTCGCCGGCAGGAGGTAGTTGAGCACCGAGAAGACCGACTTCTTGATCTCGCCGGCGTAAGAGGTGCCGCCAATCAACACGGTCTTCTCCGCGAAGTTGACGACAATGAACGTCTCGGAACGCGTCCCGTCGATGGCCGGATCGGCCTCGAAGCCGGGCGCCTGGATGATGGTGAATTCGGGCTTGAACGAGTCGCGCTCTGCCGCGGTCGGCTGGATGAACATGTTCTGGGCGAACAGATTGTGCCAGGCCGCCTCAGTAATAACGCGAACCCCGAGCCGGTAGCGCGGATCGGCACCGGCCCAGCAATCCTGCACGAACAGGTCCCGGCCCTGGAGGTAGGCCATCATGCGGTTGCGCAGAACCTCGTAGGACGCGGGCGCAATGTCCTTATTGACCGCACCCCACCAGATATTTCCCTCGTTGGCGGCTTCGCGAACGATGAACTTGTCCTTGGCGGAGCGTCCGGTGTGGATTCCGGTCAACACGACGAGGGCGCCGCCTTCGGAAAGCTTGCCCTCGCGACGCAGAATGGCCTGCTCGTAAAGGTGCGGCGCCGTCAGGTTCCAATGGACCGTTCCCGCGTTCCGGATTCCGCTCTCTTCAAGGCTACGCTGCACCTGCACCTCCTAAAGTTAGGTCCGGACAAGGTAGTTAGGCGCCGAATCCGACGCAACCAGCTACCCGGACTGTCGGGGCGATAGTTGGGGATAAATCAGCCGGCGCGCGCCGAACGGGCCAGTTCGACGAGAGCGGCGCGCACGGTCGCTAGGTCAGTCACCCGGTCCCGGAACCTGATGCGCAGCGCCTGCGCGCCGGCGCGGAGATCGAACCCGTCCGGGTCGCAGCCGGTCATGTGCCATGCCGCTGGTGGCGCCCCCGCGGCACCCGCCATCGCCGCCAGGGCATCCGCATGATCCTCGTTCATGTGCGCGAGGATGGAGGCCTCGCCCTCTACGAGTTCGCCGGCGCCGGTGATGTCCGTCTGCATGTCGCTCCACGGAATCCAGTGGATGATCCCGAAGCCGGCAACCAGGTGGGCGCGCGTCGGCTCAAGCCGGTAGAAAGCGAAGTCGCCGAAGTCTGCGTACTGGATGGCCTCTTCGTGTCGGGCGAGAAACCGCGCGCGCACTTGTGGATCGTCGGTCCGCTCGAGCTGCCCCTGAAGCGTCACCCGGGGGCCGGTCAATGGCTCTTCGCGGCCGACCGTACCGTCGAACAGCAGGCTGACCCGGGAATCCCGGGTGAGGTTCCTGGTGTGTTCCGCAAGCGTTGACAACAACAACAGCGGCCGCCCGTCCGGGTGACTCGCCACCAGGACCAACGAGGCGTAGGGCCTGCCGCCCGGCGCCGCATCGTCGGGAGCAAGCGTCGCGAGGGCGGCCGTCAACGTGCCGCGGATGACCCCGTTGGCAAGCTTCGCCGGCACCGTTTCTTCAGTCACGAACATTGCCTCGCGGAATGGGGAAACGTATTGCTTCATCCCAGAAATCGCCGCGCATTCCAAGTCCCCGCCGCCACAGGCCACCCGACCTTCATGACGCCGACTCGCGAAGTCCTTCACCACATCGGGCAAACGTTGCGAATCGGCGCGCCCGTCGTCGTCTCGCGGGCAGGCTTCATCGGCCTTGTGGTCGTCGATACCGTCATGTCGGGTCGCGCCGGCACCGACGAGCTGGCCTATTTCAGTATCGCCAGCGGGCCCCAGCTCTTCCTGATGATGGTGGGAATCGGCCTGCTGCGAGGCGCCCCGGTCCTGACCGCACAGGCCTACGGCGCGGGCGAGGACCGCGAAATCGGCGCCCTGTGGCGGGTCATCGCCCTCCACGCCTTTGCCCTGTCGCTTGTCCTGATGGCGATCAGCCTTGCCGGCGAACCGCTGCTGCGCCTGTTGGGACAGTCGCCGGACCTGGCCCGCGGCGGCGGCGAGGTCATGCGGGCTTTCGCGTGGTCGCTGCCGTTCTACATGGTGTGGGTAAGCCTGGTGAATCTGCTCGAAGGCATGGGACGCACGATCCCCGCCATGGTGATCACCGGTCTCAGCGTCGCCGCAAATACCGGCGCGAACTGGATTCTGGTGTTCGGCAATCTCGGCGCGCCGGCTCTGGGTGCCGAGGGCGCGCAACTCGGCACAACGATCGTGCGCGCCGTCATGCTTTTCGTGCTTGCCGGGTATGTCCTACAGCGCCCGGAGTTCCGCCGCTTCGCGCTGATCGGCAGCGTCCGGGACGTTTGGGCAGGGGGCAAGACCCTGCGGCGCCTGGGCTATCCGATGGGACTCGCCACCGGTGTCGAGGCCCTCGCCTATGCGCTCATGACGATCCTCGCCGGGCTGCTTGGCAAAGAGTCGCTTGCCGCTTTTCAGACCGCCAACTCGCTGGTCAGCCTGGTCTTCATGGTCGCGATCGGCATCGGCGCCGGAACCGCGGTCCGCGTTGCCCAAGCGGTGGGACGGGGGGACCGCCGCGCCGTGATCTACGCCGCATGGACGGGAACCGGTCTTGGCACGGGCGCCCTCGCTCTTGTAGCGCTCGTCTTTTTCCTCGCGCCGGCGACGTTGGCGCACCTCTATGTCGAGGAATCCGACGTAGTAGCCCTGGCCGAACCGGTCTTCTACGCGGCCGGCGCCGTGCTCGCCTTTCACGGCGCGCAGACGGTGCTGATGGGCGCGCTGCGTGGCGTCGGCGACGTCTGGTATCCCACCGGGGTCCAGTTCATCGGCGGCTGGATTCTGATGCTGCCGATCGGCGCCGTACTCGCCTTTGTTCTGGACCGAGGCGCATCTGGACTGATGGTCGGCCTGCTGTGCAGCGTGGTCTTCGCGACCGCGGTCCTCGGCCGCCGCTTCAGAAGGGTATCCCAAGGCCAATTCGCGCGCCTGTAGCGCGGAATTGGTAATTCGCCCCACTAATGCCTAGATTCGACGCCATAGAACGGCCGTATTCCGTTTCCTGAGGGCCGAGGCTTCACGTGGCGGCAACTATCGCGCTCGTCGACGACGACCGTAACATTCTGACATCGGTATCCATCGCGCTTGAGGCCGAGGGCTTTGCCGTGGACACCTATGCCGACGGACAGGAGGCGTTCGACGGCATCAGCCGCAAGCCAGTGGATCTGGTTATCCTCGATATCAAGATGCCGCGGATGGACGGACACGAGCTGCTCAGCCGGCTGCGCCGGACGAGCACAACACCCGCCATCTTCCTGACCTCCAAGGACGACGAGATCGACGAGGTTCTCGGCCTCAAGATGGGTGCGGACGACTATGTCCGTAAGCCGTTTTCGCAGCGCCTGCTCCTAGAGCGGGTCCGCGCCGTGCTGCGCCGCGCCGAGGCCGGCACCTCGAAGGGTGGGCAGACCGAAGAGGCCAAGGGCGACCTCATGGTCCGCGGGCCCTTGTCGATGGACCCGGCCCGCCACGCCTGCACCTGGCGAGGGCAACCGGTGAGGCTGACGGTGACCGAATTCCTGATCCTTCAGGCGCTCGCCACGCGGCCGGGGCACGTCAAGAGCCGCGACCAGCTCATGGATGCGGCCTACGACGACCAGATCTACGTCGACGACCGTACCATCGACAGCCACATCAAGAGGCTTCGCAAAAAGTTTCGCGACGTCGATTCTGAGTTCGATTCGATCGAGACGCTCTACGGTTTGGGCTACCGCTTCCGCGAGAGATAGGCCAGATGAGCGAGCGACGGGGCCGACCGCCCCTCACCGCACCCCGGAGCAGCGCCTCCTTCGTGGCACCGGATCGCGCTCGATCCGTTAGGACAAGCACCACCAGACCTCGCTTGGGTTCGATCACAACCCGGATCCTGGCGATCAATTTGCTGGCTCTATTGCTTCTGGTCGGCGGCCTTCTCTACCTCGACGAATTTCGCGACGAACTCATCGACGCCAAAATTCAGGCGCTCGTCACGGAAGGCGAAATCATTGCGGGCGCGATCGGCGAGTCGGCCATCGATGGCGACCCGTTGACACAGGAACTGGACGCTGTGATGACGCGTCAGCTGGTGCGCCGACTCATCGAGCCGACGCAGGAGCGTGCACGCGTATTCGCTCTCGATGGCACGCTGCTCGCCGACAGCCGCAGCCTGCTCGAGGCCGGACGCGAAGTGCAGTTCGAATTCCTGCCACCGGCCCAGGAACTTTCGTTCGTCGAGAAGGCCTACGAGGCAGCGGCGTCCCTGTGGCTGGGCATCACCGGCGGCCCCCGCCTGCCGCCCTACATCGAACGCGTCGAGCAGAACGCCGAGGACTATGGCGAAGTGGCCATCGCTCTGACCGGAAATCTGGCGACGGCGCAGCGCGCCCGGGACGGCGAAGTCGTCCTTTCGGTCGCCCTGCCGATACAGTCCTTCAAACAGGTGCTCGGGGCGCTCATGTTGACCGCCGATACGCAGGACATCGACGCAAGCGTGCGCGGCTTTCGTCTCGCCATTCTGCAGGTTTCGGGTATCGCGCTCGGGATCACGATCCTGCTGTCGCTCTATCTGGCCGGCACAATTGCGCGCCCGGTGACGCGTCTCGCGGCGGCGGCGAAGCGCGGCCGCGGGGTGACCGGTCGCGAAATCGAAATTCCCGACTTCACCGCGAGACTCGACGAAATAGGGGACCTTTCCGGGGCCCTTCGCGACATGACGTCGACGCTCTACAAGCGCCTCGATGCGATCGAGGCGTTCGCCGCCGACGTCGCGCACGAGATCAAGAACCCGCTGACCAGCCTGCGCAGCGCTGTCGAGGCTCTCGACAAGGCGCGCGACGAGTCGCAGCGGAATCAGCTTCTCGCCATCATTCGCGACGATGTCGGCCGCATCGACCGGCTGCTGAGCGACATAGCGGATGCCTCACGACTCGATGCCGAGCTGTCGCGGTCGAAGATGACGCCGGTCAACATCAAGCGTCTGCTCGAGACCATCGTCGAAGTACACCAGGCGACGGGCAAGCGCAGCGACATCATTCTTCGTTTCGAGATGTCCGGGGACGGCCCGTTCTTCGTGCTTGGAATCGAGGACCGACTGGGCCAGGTCATGCGCAACGTCATCGACAACGCCCGGTCGTTCAGTCCGGCGCAGGGAACTATCGCCTTCTCGCTCATGCGCATCGGCGACGGGATCCGGATCATGTGCGACGACGAGGGGCCCGGATTCCCCGAGGACCACATGGACCGTGTCTTCGAGCGCTTCTACACCCAGCGGCCCAACGGCGAGGCTTTCGGCAAGCATTCGGGCCTCGGCCTTAGCATCTCGCGGCAGATCGTCGACGCCCACAAGGGCTCCATCACCGCAAGCAACCGCAAGGACGCAAAGGGACAGATCGTAGGCGCGCGGGTCACGATCGACCTGCCCGCCGATCACGGCGTCGTTGACTCCACCTGAACGCGGGCGCAGGCTCCGCCAACGATGCTTGTGCTCCACGCGACCTGCGTCGACATTGACGGAGGCGCCGTTCTGTTGCGCGGACCGCCGGCCGCAGGGAAATCTGACTTGGCGCTACGCCTGATCGACGAGGGCGCGCGCCTTGTCGCGGATGATCAGGTTCAGGTGACGGCGGTGCGCGGCGAGTTGATCGCCTCCGCACCCTCCCAGCTGTCCGGCAAGATGGAAGTGCGCGGCATAGGCATTGTCGAACTCGATGCCAACCGTCTGTCGCCGCGGGCGCGCGTCGCCCTGGTCGCCGACCTCGGTCCCAGCGGCGATATCGCACGCATGCCCTACCGGACAACCTGTCGCCTGGACGACATCGACGTGCCGCTCATTGCGATTGCTCCGTTCGAAGCGTCGGCGCCGGCCAAGATCCGAATGGCGCTGGCGGCCTGGGGCAACGAGGGCAGACAGGCGCAAGCCCAGAACGATGCCTGACCAAGACAAGACCCGCCCGGAACGCGATCCGCATCCGACCCGGATTCTCCTGGTAACCGGCGTTTCGGGCGCCGGTCGATCGACCGCGCTCAAGGTCCTCGAGGATCTCGGTTTCGAGGCGATGGACAACGTGCCCCTCAACCTCCTCCTGAGCTATCTGAACACGGAAGCGACGGTCGAATCGCGGCATGGGGCGATTGCCGCGGGAATCGACATTCGGACACGCGATTTCGACGTCGATCATTTCATGGAGCGGATCGCGCCCCTGCTTGAACGCGCGGATCTGGATACCTCCCTGCTCTTCCTCGATTGCGACGACGAAGTCCTGGCGCGTCGCTACACCGAGACCCGGCGGCGCCATCCGCTTGCCGAAGACCGGCCGCTGCTGGATGGCATTCGCCGCGAACGCGAGCTCATGGCGCCGCTGCGTGATCGGGCCGACCTGGTGATCGACACCTCGACCCTAAGTGCCGCGGACCTCAAGCGCCTGCTCGGCGGCCATTTCAGTCTCGACGAAGGCCCGTCCCTGACGGCGACCGTGATGTCCTTTTCTTACCGGCGCGGTATCCCGAGGGAAGCCGACCTCGTCTTCGACGTCCGCTTCCTGCGCAATCCTCACTACGAAGCGGCGCTACGGCCCCATACCGGTCTGGATGCGGACGTCGCCCGCTTCATCGAGGAAGATGAGGCGTTGGCTCCCTTTCTCGAGCGCCTGGGCGCCCTTCTCCTCGATTTGCTGCCCCGCTACGCCAGGGAAGGAAAGACGTATTTGACCATTGCCATCGGCTGCACGGGCGGTCAGCATCGCTCGGTCTACGTAGCCAAACGTCTTGGCGAGCGACTGGCCGGCGCCGGACGCTCTGTCGAGACGCGACACCGCGACGTAGTCCAGGGTCCGGACAAGGCCGAATGATCGGGGTCATTATTCTCTCCCAGGGCGCCCTCGGCAGGGAGTTCCTGAACGCCGCTGAGCACGTTCTCGGGCGGCAATCCAACGTACGCGCGGTCTGTCTCGACTGGAACGACGAGCTGGGTACCTGCGGCGAGCGGATTCGCAGCGCCATCAAGGAAGTCGACACCGGCAGCGGCGTCGTGATCCTGACGGACATGCTCGGCGGCACGCCCTGCAATGCGGCGACCGCCGAGCTCGACGGGCCCAATATCGCCGTCATCGCGGGGCTCAATCTCCCGATGCTGCTCAAGTTGCTGACCAGCAGGGAGGGGAGCGACCTGGCCGCGGTCGCCGCGGCAGCCGAGGATACTGGACGCAAGCACATCCGACGGGCGTCGGCATCAACATCGCGAGCCTAGTGCGTGGGCAAATTGACGGCCGAGTTCGAGATCACCAACGAGCGCGGGCTACACGCGAGGGCTGCCGCCCGCTTCGTCGAAACCGCCGGTCGCTTCGATGCGGACGTGACCGTGACAAAAGACGACCAGACAGTCCCGGGGCGCTCCATCATGGGGCTTCTTCTTCTCGTGGCCGGGCCGGGATCGAGAATTACCGTCTGCGCCGAGGGGAACGAGGCGGAAGCGGCGTTGGCCGCGCTCGGGGCGCTGGTCCGCAATCGGTTCAACGAACCGAAATAGAGATTACTACATAAAGATATCTTTATTTCCCAGAGGAAGCCTGATAAAAAGGGCCAACCCTGACGGAAATCCTGTGGTCCCGCCTGCCCGCTCGGGCAGCATGGGGATCCTTTCACGGAGCAAACATGAGCAAGGCTGAGTTTACCGACTACAAGGTCAAGGACATCTCTCTGGCGGCCTGGGGCCGCAAGGAACTCGATATCGCAGAGACGGAGATGCCGGGCCTGATGGCGCTCCGCGAGGAGTTCGGGACGAAGCGTCCCCTCAAGGGGGCGCGCATTGCCGGCTGCCTCCACATGACCATCCAGACTGCGGTTCTCATCGAAACGCTCGTCGATCTCGGTGCCGACGTGCGCTGGGCTTCGTGCAACATCTTCTCGACCCAGGACCATGCGGCTGCGGCCATCGCTGCGCGCGGCATTCCTGTTTTCGCCGAAAAGGGCGAGACGCTCGAAGAATATTGGGACTACGTCCACAAGATCTTCGAATGGGGCGACGGCGGCACGCCGAACATGATTCTGGACGACGGCGGCGACGCCACGATTCTCGTTCATCTGGGCCGCCAGGCCGAGAAGGACCCGTCGGTTCTGAGCAAGCCCGGCAACGAGGAGGAGGAAGTCCTCTTTGCCGCCATCAAGAAGCGGCTGTCCGAAAAGCCGGGCTGGTACACCAAACTGGGCGACGCCATCAAAGGCGTGACCGAGGAGACAACCACCGGCGTCCATCGACTGTACGAGATGGAGAAGAAGGGCACGCTCCTGTTCCCGGCGATCAACGTCAACGATTCGGTGACGAAGTCGAAGTTCGACAACCTGTACGGTTGCCGCGAAAGCCTGGTCGACGGTATCCGCCGCGGTACCGACGTGATGATGGCCGGCAAGGTTGCCGTGGTCGCGGGCTACGGCGACGTCGGCAAGGGATCCGCACAGTCGCTGCGCAACGCCGGCTGCCGTGTGATGGTCACCGAGATCGACCCGATCTGCGCGCTTCAGGCGGCGATGGAAGGCTTCGAGGTCGTGACCATGGAGGACGCGGCGCCGCGGGGCGACATCTTCGTTACGGCGACCGGCAACCTCGACGTCATCACCATCGATCACATGCGTGCCATGAAGGACCGCGCGATCGTCTGCAACATCGGCCACTTCGATTCCGAAATTCAGATCGCGGCCCTGAAGAACCTCAAGTGGGACGAAATCAAGCCGCAGGTCGACGAAGTCGAGTTCCCCGACGGCAAGAAGCTGATCGTCCTCTCAAAGGGCCGACTCGTGAATCTCGGCAACGCGATGGGCCACCCGAGCTTCGTCATGAGCGCCTCGTTCACCAACCAGGTGCTGGCCCAGAACGAGTTGTGGAACAACAACGGCGAGTACCAGAACAAGGTCTACGTCCTGTCGAAGAAACTGGACGAGAAGGTGGCCGCACTGCATCTCAAGAAACTGGGCGCGCGCCTGACGACGCTGAACGACAAGCAGGCGACCTACCTCGGTCTCGAAAAGGTCGGCCCCTTCAAGCCCGAGCACTACCGCTACTAGGGTGCGTGGCGCCAAGACGCGCCGCGTTAACCTTTGTGATCCCGGCGATCCGGCGAATTCGCCGGATTCTGCCGGGTCCGGCGCCTGCTCCGGCGACAAAAACGTTCCGGCGCAACGACTTGTTGCGCTATAGTTCTGTGATCTGTTAGCGGCAGAAGACTCGGGGACACGCGGGGGTCTGGTTTATGTCGATACCCACAATCATCGGCCTTTTTTCGGTCTTGGCCTGGTGGCGGGCGCGATCGTGCTGTCGGGCGGGAGCGGTGCCGCGTTCCTCAGCCTGCCGAGTTTCATGATCGTGGTCGGCGGCACGTTGGCCGCCGGCTTCATCGGCTATCAGGCACGGTACGTGATTCTTGCGCTCAAGGAGATCGGTCAGCTGTTGGTCAAGGAGAAGATCAACCGCGCCATGCTGACGGTCGAGACCGGCAAATCTGTTGGGGCTATCTCGTAAAGAAGCACGGCATCCTTGCTCTGGAACGCGAGATCAAGTCGGCCAAGACCCAGGATCATTTCCTGAACTACGGAGTGGAACTCGTCATTACCGGATATACCGGCGACGAAGTGCGCAGCATGCTGAACGCAGCCGCGGAAGGCACCATGCAGCGCAAGATGGTCAGCGCCAATATCCTTCGCAACCTGGCTTCGGTTTCGCCGGCCTTCGGCATGATCGGAACGCTGATCGGCCTGATCATCATTCTGCAGAAACTCGTATCGGACCCCGAAGGTCTCGGTCCGGGCCTCGCCCTCGCGCTGATCACCACGCTGTACGGCGTGCTGTTCCAGCGTCTGATCTTTTCTCCGGCGGCGAGCAAGGTCGAGCAGAAGGCCGGCATTCTGCGGTTCCGCAACTTCCTGGTCACGGAAGGGTTTGCGATGCTGGCGGAGCACCGCAGCCCCCGCTACATCCAGGACCGCATGAACAGCTACCTCGATCCCGAGATCCACTACTCGATCGACAAAAAGGGTGGCGCCGGCGGTGGACAGAAGCGCGCGCCGCAGCGCAAGGCAGCGTAGCCGGGAGCTGAACAATGGCGGGAATGCCACCTCCCATTAAGTCCGACAGCGGTAGCAACGAAGACGAATGGCTCATCACCTACGCCGACGCCATCACGCTGCTGATGGCATTCTTCGTCATCATGTTCTCGATCACCGAACCGAACACCGAGAAGTTCGAGCAGGTGACCAAGGGCATGGTCGAGACGCTGTCGCGCCAGGAAGTCCAAAGCCCGTTCGCCGATCTGCGC
The DNA here is from genome assembly GCA_038148335.1 of Alphaproteobacteria bacterium. Lineage (GTDB taxonomy): Bacteria > Pseudomonadota > Alphaproteobacteria > SHVP01 > SHVP01 > CALJDF01. The sequence goes on from JAYQVF010000015.1 coordinate 24,020, forward strand.
AAGGACCTCAACTCGGTGTCCGCAGAATCGGGCGAGCAGGCACAGGTCGACACGGTGCGTCAGGAGCGTGTAACGCGCTTCGCGTCCGACGACATGTTCGCGCCGGGCTCGGCCGATATTCTGCCGAGTGGGCAGGCACCGCTCGACCGGGTTGCGGAGCTCCTCGTGCTGCGACTGGGTCGTGTCAACTATCAGGTCGAGGTCCGCGGGCATACCGATAGCGACCCGATCAGCACGCCGCGCTACGCTTCCAACTGGGAACTGTCGGCAGCACGGGCGGCCGCGGTCGTACGCTATCTCGAAGCCCAGGGCGTCGACAAACGGCGCATGCGGGCCGTGGGCATGGCCGATACGGACCCGGTCCTGGGACCCGACGGACAGCCACTCGAAGACAAGACGCAGCAGCGCCGCGTCGAAATCAAGATCGAACGCTAAAAGCAGCGTTCGCCTCTCCTCAGAAAGAGCCGGCGGCGCAAGCCGCCCATGAAAACAAGAAGCGCCTCGCCAGAGGCCGAAGGCTCGTCACACTGAGGCCGGGAGGCCCGATACCATGGCCGAAACGCAACGCGTGGACCCCATACCGGAGATCGCCCGGCAGGCGGAGGCGATGCTGCGAACGCACGCCGACCTGGTGGCCCGCTTCGGGATCGGCGTCGCACCGACCTTCAAACAGGCGCTCAATCGCGTCATCGCGCGGATCGACGGCGAATCCGGCAGGCCGGTCGAAGGCGTGACAGGGGCCCGCGATTCCGGGCTATGATGCCGGCCAACAAACAAAGAGCCGGGAGGACGGAATGGCTGACAGCTGGGACGTGATCGTGGTCGGCGGCGGAACGGCAGGCATGCCTGCGGCTACTTTTGCCGCAGCGCGCGGCGCCCGCGTACTGGTGATCGAGGCGGCGCCGGACGTCGGCGGGACCTTGCATATCTCCACCGGGCAGTTGAGCGCAGCAGGCACCAAGCTCCAGAAGGCAAAGGGCGTCACGGATACGCCCGATGCGCACTTCGAAGACATCATCCGGATCAGCAAGGACACGGTCGATCGCGATCTCGTCCGCCTGGCCGTCGACAACGCGGCCGAGACCTTCGAATGGCTGCAGGAGAACGGCTACCAGCCCCTCGGCGACCACCCGGTGCTCGGGCAGGCGCACGAACCTTATAGCGAGCGGCGCTACTACTGGGGGCCTGAGGGCGGCGTGTCGATCCTCAAGACCCTTCGCAAACCGTTTCAGAAAGCCGTCGAAGGCGGCAACGTCACCCTAAAGACCTCGACGCGGGTGACCGAACTGGTGACGGATGCCGGCGGCGCGGTAGTCGGCGTTAAGACCGACGGCGGCGAGATCTTTCATGGGCAGAACATCCTTCTGACCTGCGGCGGCTATGCCTCCAACGGCGCGATGTTCGAGGAGCTCAACGGCGTGCCGCAGTACTTCGACGGCGCCTATCCTTATTCGCAGGGCGCCGGCCTGAAGCTGGGACAGTCCGTCGGCGGTTGGCTGCGCGGTGGCGAGAACTATCTGTGCGGCTATGGCACGGTGCTCGAGGCCGACACGATCCCGGCAAAGGCAACGGTCCGGCCGCTTCATCATCCGCACATGCGCGAGCCGTGGGAGATTCACGTCAACGTGCGCGGCGAGCGTTTTGTCCAGGAAGACGTCGACAGCGTCGACGTCCGAGAGCATGCGATCCTCAAACAGCCGGACTTGCGGCGCTGGGTCGTCTACGACGCCGCGATCGCCAAGGCCTCGCCGCCGCACTTCGGTGACAAGACAAAGGAACAGGAGATGGCGTTCTTCGGCACCCATCCGATGTTCTACAAGGCCGACACGCTCGAGGCGCTGGCCGCCGCGGCCGGCATCGATGCCGCCGGCCTCGCCAAGTCCGTCGCCGCCTACAACCAGGCCATCGAGAGCGGCGCGCCAGATCCGATGGGGCGCAAGCACCGGCCGCTGCCGATCAAGCAGGCGCCGTTCTATGCCTACCGGGTCCAGGGTACGTCGATCTCAAGCACGGTGGGACTTGCCGTCGACCGCGAACTGCGGGTGATCGACAAGAACAACAAGCCGATCCCCAATCTCTACGCCGCGGGCGAGTTGCTGGGCGCGGGGCAGACGATGGGCGATTCGTTCTGCGGTGGCATGATGGCGACGCCGGCGATGACCTTCGGCCGCCTGCTTGGCCAGCACATGCTGAGATGGGGCGATCGCGCGGCGCAGGCCGCCGAATAACGACAACACGCAGCGGCGCGAAAACGCCGCCACAAGGGAGGAAGATCATGTCCGATAACTGGGACGTCATTGTCGTCGGCGCCGGGAGCGCAGGATTGCCGGCAGCCATTCGCGCCGCCGAACGGGGCGCGCGGGTGCTGCAGATCGAAGCCGACGGGAAGATCGGCGGGACGCTGTTCCTGTCGTCGGGCCAGATCAGCGCCGCCGGCACCAAGCGGCAGAAGCGGTTGGGGATCGTGGATTCGGCCGCCGAGCACTATGCCGACGCGCAACGCATCGCGGACGGCACCCTCGACGAGACCCTGGGCAAGCTGGCAACCGAGCATGCCGGCGCGACCTACGACTGGCTTGAGGAACTCGGCTTCGAGCCGTTCGCCCATCATCCGGTCGCGGCGGGCGCGCACGAGCCGTTCCTGACGCGCCGCTATCACTGGTCGGAGAAGGCGGCGGTCGCGATCCTCGACGTGCTGGCGCCGGTCCACGGCGCACTGGTCGCCGACGGCAAGATCGAGCTGCGCCTCGATACGCGAATGACGGAGATCGTGACCGACGGGTCCGGCGCGGCGATCGGGATCAAGGCCACGGGCCCGGACGGCAAGAGCGAGACCTTCCACGGACGCAACATCGTGCTGACCACCGGCGGCTACGCGCACAACCCGGATCTGTGGCAGGAGATGACGCCGCATGTACCGCTGCGCGCCTACACCAACGCGTGGTCGCGGGGCGATGGCCTGATCGCCGGGCGCGCGGTCGGCGCAAAGGTCGATGGCGCGGACAAGTTCCTGTGCACCTTTGCCGGCGCGCTCAACGATCCCAAGGATCCGTTCTCGTGCGCGCTCGGCATGCAGTTCTCGCCGCAGGTGCGTGAGCCGTGGGAGATCTATGTCGATGCCAGCGGCAAGCGGTTCATGCGCGAGGATCACCCGAGCGTCGACTACCGCGAGAACCAGCTTCTCAAGCAAAAGGACCAGCTGATGTTCGTCGTCTTCGACGAGGGCATCCGTCAGAACGCGCCGACGCTGAACCCGGTCGATCCCAAGCTGGACGAAAAGTACGGCAAGCTGGCCAACTACATGAAGGCCGACTCGATCGCCGATCTCGCCAAGCAGATGGGCGTCGACGCCGGCAACCTCGAAGCGACGATCAAGGCGTACAACGCGGCGGTGGACAGCGGCGAGGACAAGGATCAGGGCCGCATCCGCATGTTCCGCAAGATCGAGAAGGCGCCGTTCTATGCGATCCGCGCCGGCGGCATCACCGTCGTCAGCCCGGCCGGTCTGGCGGCGGACGGCGCGCTGCGGGTCGTCAAGAAGGACGGCACGCCGATCCCGAACCTGTATGCGGCGGGCGAAGTGCTCGGCTTTACCCGCCTGTCGGGGGCGGCGTTCGTCAACGGCATGTCGCTGATGCCGGCGCTGACCTTCGGGCGGCTGTTGGGCGAGAAGATCCTGCAATGGGAGGGAGCGAGGGCGGCAGCGGAGTAGTTGCGGACCTTGACCCGGAACGGGTGGCCGGAGGCGACTCCGGCCACTTTTCTTTGAGCGGAGCGAGACATGAGCAAACCCCTCGACGGCAAGACGGCGCTGGTGACGGGCGGCGGCGGCCCGGCCATGGGCAGCGCGCACTGCCGCGCTTTGGCGGCCAAGGGCGCGCATGTCGTGGTGCAGGACGTGCGCGAGGACCATGCCGCAGCGGTCGTCGCAGACATTCACGGCCACGGCGGATCGGCGGAGCCGATGGCGGGCGACATCACCGACCTCGACGCCTTCATCCTCAGCCTGAACGAGGTCGCCTCATCGACCGGCGGGATCGACATTCTGGTGAACCATGCCGGGATCAGCGGCATGTCGACGCCGCTGGAGAAGATCGACCATGCGTTCTTCGATCGCATGATGTCGGTCAGCGTGCGTTCGGCGTTCTTTATCACCCAGGCGCTGGTGCCGGACATGAAGACCAAGGGCTACGGCAAGATCGTCAACATCGCGTCGGACTTCTGCATGTACGGCAGTCCGGCGGCGTCGCACTACACGGCGGCCAAGTCGGCGCTGCTCGGCCTGACCAAGTCGTGGGCGCGCGAGCTGGCGCCGTTCGGCATCCGGGTCAACGCGGTGGCGCCGAGCCTGATGGAGAGCGAGCTGACGCGGGCCAGCGTCGGCGACGCGTTTCTCAAGTCCGAGGGCGACGCGGCGCCGTTCGGCCGTCTGGCGCTGCCCGACGAGGTCGCCTCGGTGGTGGCGTTTCTCGCCTGCCCGGAGAGCGACTTCATCACCGGGCAGACCATCAGCCCCAACGGCGGGCGCACCATCGTCGGCATCTGAGCCCATGAACCGCCCGCCACAGTGTCGCCGCAGTCCGGGCGCAGGAAGGGGCGCAGCGAGACACCGGGGCAAATCGTCATGACCACCCTCATCGTCGTCGGCGCCGGCATGGCGGGCCTTCCGTGCGCGATCCGCGCCGCCGACCAGGGCGCGCACGTCATCCTGATCGAGGCCGCGAACGCCGTCGGCGGCAAGCTGCCGCGCTCGTCCGGCCAGATCTCGGCCGCGGGCACGCGGTTGCAGAAGAGCAAGGGCATCGCCGACAGCACCGACGAGCACTTCGCCGAGGTCATGCGCCACTGCCACGACACCGCCGATGCGGCACTGGTGCGGCTTGCGGTCGACAACGCGGCCGCGACGGTCGACTGGCTGCTCGACATCGGCGTGCGCTTTCCCGAGACGCATCCGGTGATCAGCTACAACCACGACGTCTATCGCACGCGGCGCTACCAGTGGCCGGTCGACAAGGGGCGCTCCATCCTTGAGGCGCTGGGGCCGCTGCTCGGCGCCCACATCAACGCCGGGCGCATCGACCTGCGCCGCCACACCGAGATGACCGCGATCCGCCGCGACGCGAGCGGCGAGATCGACGCCATCCTGGTGCGCGGGCCCGACGGCAAGGTCGCGACGCTCAAGGGCGACGCCTACGTGCTCGCCTGCGGCGGCTACACCAACGATCCCGACCTGTTCCGCGAACTGACGCCGCACAAGCCGGTCTACGCCGCGAAGATCCCGATCTCCACCGGCAAGGGGCTGCGTGTCGCGCTGGCCGCGGGTCTCAGGGTCGACGGCGGCGACCTCTACATGGGCATGCTGGGCGGCGTGCTGGCCGACCCGGACGATCCGTTGTCGGTCGAGTTCGCCCTCAACACCGTGCCGCAGGATCGCCCGCCGTGGGAGATCTGGGTCAACCGCTCGGGCGAACGCTTCACCCGCGAGGACCATCCGAGCGCGACCCACCGCGAGCACGCGGTCAACGCGCAGGAGGATCTCGTCTTCTACATCGTGTTCGACGAGGGCATCCGGCAGAACGCCCCGCCGATTGCGGCCGCGCGCGACGCGGGCCTGCGCGAGCTGATCGAATCGAACCCGGCCTACATGCAGGGCGCGACGATCGAGGAACTGGCGCACCGCATGGGCGTGCCGGGCGACCGTCTCGCCAACACCGTCGACCACTACAACAAGTTCGTCGCGATGGGCGAGGACACCGCGTTCCACCGCGAGAGCCTACCGCGGGCGATCGACACGCCGCCCTACTACGCGATCCAAAGCGTCGCCTTCGCGATGCCGAGCCCCGCCGGCGTCGCCGTCGACGAGAACCTCAACGCGCTCGACGCCGAGGGCCGCGCGGTGACCAACCTGTATGCCGCGGGCGAGATCATCGGCAACACGCGGCTGATGGGGAACGCCTATGTCTCGGGCATGGGCGTCGGCCCGACGCTGACCTTCGGCCGATTGCTCGGCGAACGCCTGGGGCGCGGCTAGCGCGCCCTTTCCGCCGACCAGGCGCCCCGGCAGCCGTTGTCGCGCGCCTGCCAGCGGCCCTCGCCGGAGTCGCCCGCGAAGCTGCCGACAAACACGAAATGGTTCACGCCGTCGGCGACGAGGCGGCGCACCGTGCCGTCGGGCGCCAGCGAACCCGAGACGTAGTAGCTGCCGGCGGCGGGGTTGCTGAGATAGCCCGAGACCAGACCGCGGCGGTCGATCCCGATCTGGGTCACGAGACGCGCGCCGTAGCATTCCGGACCGCCGGCGGCGTCGTAGTCGATCGCCAGCCGCCACTGGCCGGAGGCGAACGCGGTCTGCTGCGCGCCCGCGGGCGCCGCCAGCGACGCAAGAACAAGCGCAGCGACCACAAGAGCGCGCCAGCGCACGGCGGGCCGCGGTGAGTCGATCATCGTCTTCATGCCTTTCAGTGTAGCGCGTTTGACCGTCCTTCGGGACGCATCGCGGCGCGATGCTCCTCAGGATGAGCCCTTGGTGGGGGTGCGGCATCGTGCGTGGTGCACCGTCCTTCGGGATGCAGCGCGGCGCGCGGCGCCTCAGGATGAGCCCTTGGTGGGGGTGCGGCATCGTGCGTGGTGCACCAAGACAACCCGCTCATCCTGAGGAGCGCCCGTCAGGGCGCGTCCCGAAGGACGAAGGACGAAGGGCGATGGACAAAGGACGAAACAAAGCCAACGGGCGCGGAAACCCTCATGTCTTGCCGCCGTTCTTCAAGCCGGGGGCGTGGAAGCGGACGTAGGTGGTGCCATCGCCGCCTGGCGCGGGGACCTCGCTGGCGGTGAAGCGATCCTCGGGCGCGACGAGTTTCTGGAGCTCGTTCAGACCGTTGACGAGTTCCTGCGTGATCTCTTCGTCGCTGAGGCTGTCGAGGTCCGCCATCAGGGGATGGTCCTGCCACGGTTGGCGGCGCGGCGCTTTGGCCTGGGCGCGCGCGGCGGCGCGGGCGGCGACGGCCTCGTCGGCGCCGGTGCGCAGGCCCTGCAGCAGGGTGAGCTGGTCGAGCGTGCGCGTCACCATGCGCTGGAGATGCGCCTCGTGGCGGTTGAGGCGGGCGATGGCGGAATCGATCGCGCCGGCGCGGTGCGCCGCGGCCCACAGCTCGGGCAGGTCGACGGCGATTTCGCCGTCGCCGTCATCGTCGGCGTCGTTGGCCGGGACGAAGTCGTGTTCGTGGGCGGCGTAGACGGCGTGCTCGGCCGCCGGCACCCGCGACAGCCGCCACATCAGCGCGGCGAGGCGGGCGACCAGCGCGCATTCGGCCGGGCCCTCGGGTTCGAAGCGGCCCTGCAGGTCCTCGTGCAGATGGTCGAAGGCGACCCGGTCCTCGCCCGCATCGGGCGCGGTTTCGGCATAGAGGCCGTGGGTCAGCGCGTTGCGCCGCACCCGCATCTTGCCCGCGGCGCTGCGCGGGCCGGTGGATTTCTGAGCGTTGGCGCGGTTGGCCGCGGCCTTGGCGTCGGTCTGGTGCATGGGGGTTCTCCCGGTCTGGCTGGTTTGCCAGCGGGAGATGGCGCCGCGCCGCCGCCGTTACCAATCACGTTCGGTGTCCCCGATCACGGAATGCTGTCCCCGACGATCACTTTTTGCCGTCCCCGCTTCGACTCGGATCGCTGCGCGATCCGGCTCAGCGCAGGCTTGTTCGACAGGCTCGGGATGTGGCCACAGGGCACGCCCCTCAATGCACTAAGGGCACGCCCTTCGACTCGGGC
>JAYQVF010000016.1:0-30685 GCA_038148335.1 Alphaproteobacteria bacterium
GCCGCGGTCGCCGTAGACGCCCGTTGTCGAGAGCAGGCCGGCCCATTCCAAAGCGGGCAGCAAGGCGAGATCTCGACCATGCACGTCGATCACCGGATCACCCGACTCGTCGGGCGGGACCGACGACAGGACATGGGTCGCGGTGGCGAGCGCCGGGGACGGCAGGGGATGATCACGAGTGAAGAGCATCGCCTCGACGCCGGCGTTCGTCAGCTTCTCGCACTTCTCTTCGCTGGTTGCCGTACCGGTGATCCGCCAGCCCCGGCTCCGGAGGACGTCCGCAATCGCTTGCGCCGAGTAGCCGAGGCCAAAACAAAAAAGGTGCTTCATGGCAAGACAGCGTCCCTCCACTCCTGACGCACTGCGGCGTCGTTCTCTTGCGGCGCGCGGCTGGAGCGTAGTTCATGAAACCGGCCCGGGGCGATCATTCTCTTGAGTGCCCAGACGGCCATTGCACGCACCAGGGGAGATCCGTCATCGAGCAGGGCAACCGCCGTCGCAGCAAGCCGGGAATCGCCGCCGTTCCCGATTGCGATAAGGACATTTCGGACGAAGCGGTCACGCCCCAGTCGCTTGATCGGCGACTTGCGGAACATCTGCCGGAACTGCTCGTCGTCCAACGTCGCCAGCGCCTCCAACGGCGGGGCGTTCAGTTCCGGCCTGGCCGCAAGAGCCGCCTCGCGCCCCTCGCGGGCAAACCGGTTCCACGGGCAAACGCCCAGGCAGTCGTCGCATCCATAGATTCGGTTCCCGATCAGCGGCCGTAGCGCCGGATCGATGTGGCCCTTGTGTTCGATCGTCAGGTAGGAAATGCAGCGCCGGGCATCGAGCCGGTAGGGCGCCGGCAGCGCGCCTGTGGGACATGCGTCCAGGCAGCGGCGACAGGAGCCGCAACGGTCAGCGTGCGGCCCGTCGGGCGGGAGTTCGACGGCTACAAAAATCTCACCCAGAAACAGCCAAGATCCGAATTCACGGGACACGAGATTCGTGTGCTTGCCCTGCCAACCCAAGCCGGCGCGCGACGCGATTGGCTTTTCCATGACAGGCGCCGTATCGACGAACACCTTGACCTCCGCAGCCAGGTAGGCCGACACCCACCTGGCCAATGCCTTGAGCCTCTTTTTCAGAACCTCGTGATAGTCGTCGCCCCGCGCGTAGACCGAAATCGAGCCCGCTTCGGGTATTCCGACGGCCTCCAAGGGGTCTCCGACCGGCCCGTAGTTGACGGCGAGCGCAATGACGGTGCGAGCCTCCCGCCACAGAGCGGACGGTTGGCGTCTCTCGGCGGCACGCGTCGCCATCCACTCCATATCGCCGTGAGCGCCGGTGCCCAGGAAGGCGTCAAGCGCCTTTCCTGCCGCTGCCGGCAGCTCCGCAGCGGCGAATCCGATCGCATCGAAGCCCAGGGCAGTGGCCTGATCCCGAATGGCTTGCTTGCGATCTTCGGGCCGTTCCTGCTCAGAAGTCGAGATCGGCATAGTGCTTGGGCGGAGTCAGTCCGGGAATGTGGTCCGACAGCAGACTGCGGAAGCTCGGACGGGATTTGACGCGGGCGTACCAGTCCTTGGCCGGTTCGTGCTCCGCCCACGGGATATCGCCGAGATAGTCGAGGCACGACAAATGCGCCGCCGCGGCGATGTCCGCGAGGCTGAAGTCGTCACCGGCCAGCCAGTTGCGCCGCTCCATGAGCCATCCGATGTACTCAAGGTGGTACCCCAAATTCTGCCGACCGGCACGAATCGCCTCCGAATCGGGATGGCCCATCCGCATGAATCGTTTGAGCACCTTTTCGTCGACGATGTTGCGCGTCACTTCGTCGTAGAACTTGCCGTCGAACCACGCCGCCAGGCGGCGCGTCTCAGCGCGGCTACGCGCATCGAAGCCGATGAGCGGCCGATCGGGATGCTGTTCGTCGAGATACTCCGCGATCGCCATGCTGTCGGCGATCGGCGAACCATCTTCCTCCACCAGGACGGGCACCTGACCCGCAGGATTCAGGGCAAGAAAACGTTCGGACCGTTCCCAGTACTTCTCGAAGGAGAGCTCGAACCGAAGGTCCTTTTCGCCCAAGACGATCCTGACCTTGCGGCTGAAGGGACAAAGCCAGAAATGGTGCAAGACGAGCATCGGCGCTCAGCCTAGCACGAGCCGCACGACGGCAACGCACCCAGACTAGTCGGCCCCGGCTGTCGAAACCTCAGCCTCTCCGTCCACAAGAGGGTGCTCGAGCTTGGCAATGATCTCCCGGGGAACGACCTGCCAGAACTTGCCGATCTCGAGATCCCAGTGAATCAGGAGGTCTTCCGCAAAGGCGGATCCCGTTTCTGCAACATGCTCTTCGACGAGTTCGCGACAGATCTTGTCCCAGTGCGGGGACTGAATCCGCTGGTAGAGCACGTGCTCTGCGTTCACCCGGTGATCGAACGTTCCTTCGGGGTCGTACACGAAAGCCATGCCGCCGGTCATGCCGGCTGCGAAGTTATCGCCGACCGAACCCAGGATGACCGCGGTGCCTCCCGTCATGTACTCGCACCCGTTGGCGCCACACCCCTCGACGACCACACTGGCGCCGGAGTTGCGGACGGCGAAACGTTCGCCGGCCTGGCCCGCGGCAAACAGCTTGCCGGACGTCGCGCCATAGAGAACGGTGTTGCCGATGATCGTGTTCTCGTTGCTCACGATCGGCGCCGTCGGAACCGGACGCACCACGATGGTCCCGCCGGACAGCCCCTTGCCGACATAGTCGTTGGCATCGCCGTCAACCACCAGTTTCAATCCTTGAACTGCGAATGCGCCAAGCGACTGACCGGCCGACCCGCGCAACTGGACGGTGATGTGGTTGGTCCTGAGACCTTCGGGACCAAAGCGACGAACAAGGCGTGACGAGAAGCGTGTGCCAATGGCCCGGTGCGTATTCCGGATGCTATAGGCAAGTTGCATTTTCTCGCCGCGATCGAAGACCTCGCTGGCATCCTTGATCATCTGGGCATCCAGCGTGTCAGGGACTTCGTTGCGCCCCTCGATCGAAAACACGCGCGGCATGTCGCCGGGATCGGCCTGCACCAGCAGCGGATTGAGGTCGAGATCGTCGAGATGATCCGCTCCGCGGCTCACCTGCGCCAGAAGATCGCTGCGGCCAACGATTTCGTCGAGCTGGCTGTAGCCCAGCTTGGCGAGGATTTCCCGGACCTCCTGCGCGATGAAGCTCATCAGGTTGACCACCTTTTCGGGCGTCCCCTCGAACTTGGCGCGCAGGTCTTCGCGTTGCGTGCAGACGCCGACCGGGCAGGTGTTCGAGTGGCACTGGCGGACCATGATGCAGCCCATCGCGACCAGACCAGCGGTCCCGATGCCGAATTCCTCGGCGCCCATCATCGCCGCCACGACGACGTCGCGGCCGGTCTTGAAGCCGCCATCGACACGCAGCTTCACGCGATGGCGAAGACGGTTGAGGGTCAGAACCTGGTTTACCTCGGTCAGGCCCATTTCCCACGGAACGCCGGCGTACTTGATCGACGACTGCGGGCTCGCGCCGGTGCCGCCCGAATAACCGGAGATCATGATGACGTCGGCCTTGGCCTTCGCGACACCAGCGGCAATCGTCCCGATCCCGGCCTCGGCCACCAGCTTCACGTTGACCAGAGCATCGGGGTTGATCTGCTTGAGGTCGTAGATCAGCTGCGCGAGATCCTCGATCGAGTAGATGTCGTGGTGCGGCGGCGGGGAAATCAGCGTGACGCCCGGCGTCGAGTGGCGGAGCTTGGCAATGAGCTCCGATACCTTGAAGCCCGGCAGCTGCCCGCCTTCGCCCGGCTTCGCGCCCTGCGCGATCTTGATCTCGATCTCCGAGCACTTGTTGAGATACTCGGCAGTGACGCCGAATCGGCCCGAGGCGATCTGCTTGATCTCCGAGTTCGCGTTGTCGCCATTGGGCCGCGGCGTGAACCGCTCGCGTGCTTCGCCGCCCTCGCCCGAATCCGACTTTGCGCCTATCCGGTTCATGGCAATGGCAAGCGTTTCGTGCGCTTCCGGACTCAGGGCGCCCAACGACATCGCCCCCGTCACGAAGCGCTGCCGGATCTTGGTAATCGACTCCGTGTTGTCCTCTGAAATGGGCGTTCGATCGGAATGGAAATCGAGAAGGTCCCGCAGCTGCACCGGCGGCATCCGGTGAACCGCTTCGGCGTATTTCTGATAGGTCTCGTAGGATCCGGTCTCGAGTGATGTCTGCAGGAGGTGAATCAACCTTCCGTCAAAGGCATGAATCTCGCCCTTGTTGCGGTAGCGATAGAGGCCGCCGACCGGCAACGTTACGACATCGGCGGCGAACGCCTTGGTGTGAAGATCCCGGATCTTCTTTTCGATGCCGGGCAGACCGATCCCTGAGATTCGCGAGACCATGCCCGGGAACATCTCGGCGACGACCGTCCGGGAGAGACCCACCGCTTCAAAATTGTATCCGCCGCGATATGACGAGATGACCGCGATGCCCATCTTAGACATCACCTTCAGCAGGCCGGCGTCGACGCTTTCCTTGTAGCGATCGATGCAGGTCGCCAAGTCGACATCGCCGAACAGCCCCCGCTCGTGGCGATCGACGATCGCGGCTTCGGCGAGATAGGCGTTGACCGTCGTCGCGCCGACCCCGACCAGCACTGCAAAATAGTGTACGTCGAGGCATTCCGACGAACGCACGTTGACCGACGAGAACGTCCGCAAGCCCTGTTCCACGAGATGCGTGTGTACGCGGCCCGCGGCCAGAATCATCGGCACGGGCGCCCTCTCGGCCGACACTTTTTCGTCGGTGAGAAACAGGTGGACCGGACCGCGCCGCACCGCCTCTTCCGATTCCGTCCGAATGCGGTCGATGGCGTCGCGCAAGGTCTCATTGTGGACGTCGAAGGTGCAGTCGATTTCGACCGCCTGGTCGCCCAGATGCCGCCGCAACCGCTCCATTTCTGCCGTACTGAGTACCGGCGAATCGAGCTGCAGAATGTTCGTCTGGCTTTGGTCGATATCGAGCACGTTGCCAAGATTGCCAAGACGGGTCTTGAGGCTCATGACGCGCCGTTCTCGTAGCGAGTCGATCGGCGGATTCGTCACCTGGCTGAACTGTTGGCGGAAGAAATGGTGCAGGCCCCGATAGCCGCTCGACAGGACCGCCAGGGGCGTGTCGTCACCCATCGAACCCGTGGCTTCCTTGCCGGTTTCCACCATCGGATGAAGCAAAAGTTCAAGCTCCTCCAGCGTGTGTCCGAAAAGGACCTGGCGCCGCCTCAGTTCGTCGCGATCGAGTTGCGGCGGCAACGGTTCGCCGGCAAGCTTCTTGTCGAGCCGGCGTATGTTGCGCGACCATTCTTCGTAGGGATACGCCGCAGCCAGGCGGTCCTTGATTTCCCGGTCGTGGTAGAATTTCCCTTCGGCGAGATCGACGGCGATCATCTGACCGGGGCCGATCCGACCCTTTTCGATTACCGAGTGCTCGTCGATCGGCACCATGCCGGTTTCGGAACCTACGAACAGGAGTCCCTTGTCGGTCAGCGTGTAGCGCAGCGGCCGCAGCCCGTTGCGGTCCATGCCGCCGATCACCCAGCGACCGTCGGTGGCAGCAATAGCTGCCGGACCGTCCCAGGGTTCCATGACCGCATTGCAGTACGCGTACATCGCCCGATACGAGTCCGGCATCGTGGCCTTGTGCGACCAGCTTTCCGGGATCAGGAGCGTTTTGACCTCGGGAGCGTCGCGACCGGCCCGAACGAGCAACTCGAACACGGCATCGAGCGCAGCCGAGTCGGAACTTCCGGCCTGGACGACGGGTTTCAGGTCTTCGCCGTAGCTGCCGAAGTAGTCCGAGACCATGCGGATCTCGTGGCTCTTCATCCAGTTGACGTTGCCCTTCAGCGTGTTGATCTCCCCGTTGTGGGCGAGAGACCTGAACGGCTGGGCCAGTTCCCAGGTTGGGAAGGTGTTGGTCGAGTAGCGCTGATGGAAGATCGCGAAGCTGGAGACGAAGCTGTCGTCGAGCAGATCCGGGTAGAAGTTCGTCAACTGCTCGGCGAGGAACATGCCCTTGTAGATGATCGAGCGACAGGACAGCGAGCAGATGTAGAAGTTGCGGACGTGCGACTCGATGACCCTGCGCTCGATACGGCGACGGATGATGTAGAGGTCGCGTTCGAATTCGTCTTCGGATGCGCCCCGGCCGTTGGCGATCATGATCTGTTCGATCTCGGGCCGCGATGCATTGGCCACTTCGCCCACGATGGATGCGTCGACCGGCACCTGGCGCCAACCGTAGATGCGATGACCGAACCGGAGAATCTCGGTTTCGACGATTGAGCGGCACACTTCCTGTCCGTGGAAGTCGGTCTTGGGCAGGAATACCTGGCCGACCGCAAGAAGGCCCTTCGAGGGCTCGTGTCCGGTTCGCGCAACATGGCGCTTGAAGAAATCCTGCGGGATCTGCACGTGAATGCCGGCGCCATCGCCCGTCTTGCCGTCGGCGCCGACGGCGCCGCGGTGCCATACCGCACGCAATGCATCGATGCCGGCGAGAACGACTTCTCGTTGGGGACGTCCATCGATGGACGCGATGAACCCGACGCCGCAGGCGTCGTGCTCCTGCGACGGATCGTAAAGGCCGCGCTCGGTCAGCAGCCGGGCGTTGTCACGCCACGCTCTGACGAACTCTTCGCCGACCTGATTTCTTGGTTCGCTTTTCTTTTCCATCGCTGTCCCCGGTGCCGGTGGAGCCCGGCTCGCTCGATTGTTCTTCGGTCTTGTTCTGAAGGTAGGCGTGCATTGCCGCGGCGGCGTCGCGGCCGTCGCGGACGGCCCAGACGACGAGCGAAGCGCCCCGAACGATGTCGCCTGCGGCAAAAACACCGTCGACACTCGTCATTTTGGTGCGGAAATCGGCGCTGATCGTTCCCCAACCGGTGACATTGAGACCCGGCTCGCCGAACAGGGTCGGCAGTTCCTCGGGGTCGAAACCCAGCGCCTTGATGACGAGGTCTGCGGGAATCTCATGGGACGATCCCGGCACGATTTCGGGCGTCTGGCGCCCGGTCGCGTCGGGCGCGCCGAGACGAATGCGTACGGCGCGCACGGCGCGCACGGCGCTGTCGCCAAGATACGCCTCGGGCGCCGTCAGCCACACAAACTCGACGCCTTCCTCTTGCGCGTGTTCGACCTCGCGCATCGAGCCGGGCATGTTTGTGCGATCACGTCGGTACACGCACTTGACCGAGGTCGCGCCCTGGCGCACGGCCGTGCGGACGCAATCCATGGCCGTGTCCCCGCCGCCGATGACGACGACCTGTTTACCGGCCGCATCGAGGTTGCCGTTCTCGAAGTCAGCGACCTGTTCCCCAAGCCCCTTGCGGTTCGAAGCGGTCAGGAAGGTCATTGCCTGGACGATGTTGTCCAGACCGACACCGGGCAGGGCAACGTCGCGGGCCTTGTAAACGCCGGTGGCAATCAGCACCGCGTCGTGACGTTCGCGCAGATCCTGCAGCGACGCATCGCGACCAACTTCGAAATTGAGATGGAAGGTGACGCCAGCCTTCTTGAGTAGGTCCGAACGGCGCCGCACGATTTCCTTTTCGAGCTTGAAATTGGGAATGCCATAGATCAGCAGTCCGCCGACACGGTCGTAACGGTCGTAGACGTGCACCTGGTAGCCATGGCGACGAAGTTCTTCCGCCGCGGTCATGCCGCCCGGACCGGCACCGATGATGCCGACCGACTGCGAACGCTCCTGTACCGGCACCGGCGGCTTGACCCAGCCCATCTCCCAGGCGGTATCGGTGATATGCCGTTCGACGGAACCGATGGTGACGGACTCGAAGCCCTTTTCGATCACGCAGTTGCCTTCGCACAACCGGTCCTGCGGACAGATTCGGCCGCAAATTTCCGGCATGTTGTTGGTCGCCGAGGAGATGTCGTAAGCCTCCTCCAGACGACCTTCGGCCGTCATTTTCAGCCAGTCGGGGATGTTGTTGTGGAGCGGACAATGGATCTGACAGAACGGCACGCCGCATTGCGAGCAGCGACTTGCCTGTTCCGCCGCCTTGGGCCGCAGGTAGTTTTCGTAGATTTCGTCGAAGTCCGCCCGACGCGCCGCGGCCTTGCGCTTGGCAGGATATTCCTGCGCCACGTCGACGAACTTGAGCAGACTTTCGGCCATTGGTGATCTCTCCCCTTTCGCCCCTAGATACGCGGAATCAAAGGCGTCGGCGAGCCAAAAAAGCGATGTAGGTCAGCTTAGGTGTCCTAAAAGGCTGTTTTCAGATATTTTCTGCGCGTCTGGAGCAGCCCTGCGCCACAAACACCCTCTATATAGTTCCGATTCGGAATTATTATTCGACTAGTATGCGCCCGGACGAGGTGCAATAGCTAAGCGCCCGCTTCGTTGTTGTCGCCGCATGCCGCTCCTTCACCTGATTGTTCTCGCAGCCGTTCAGGGCGTTACCGAGTTCCTGCCGATCAGTTCCTCGGGGCACCTCGTCTTGGTGCCGGCACTGACCGGCTGGCCGGACCAGCAACTTCTGGTCGACGTCGCCGTCCACGTCGGGACGCTGCTCGCGGTCGTTCTGTATTTCTGGCGCGATGTCGGGCAGGTGCTGGTCGGATTCTACCGAATCTTGCGCGGCAGGCGGGACCACGCCACCCGACTGGTATGGCTTTTGATCATCGGGACGGTTCCTGTCGTGGTCGCCGGCGGCCTGCTGGTTTTCTTCGACCTCACCCAGTATCTGCGCAGCCCCCTGATCATCGCATGGACGACGTTAGGATTTGGGCTGGTGTTGCTGGTGTCGGACCGGTTGTTTCTCACGGTGCGCAAGCTGACCCAGATGACCCCGGGTCATGCCGCGTTTGTCGGCGTGGCACAGATTCTATCCCTGGTACCCGGAACAAGTCGTTCGGGTATCACGATGACAGCCGCCAGAATCCTTGGCTTCGAGCGCGAGGACGCCGCGCGCTACTCGATGCTACTGTCGATCCCCACCATTATTGCCGCAGCGGCCCTCGTGATCCTGGACGCCCTCGAGAGCGGCGCCGAGGGCGGACTAGGCGACGCCGTATTCGCGGGCGTTCTCGCCTTTGGCTTTGCCCTCGTCTCGATCGCGGCGCTGCTCGCCTGGCTACGTCGCGCTACGTTTACGCCGTTCGCCATCTACCGCCTGGTCCTGGGCGGTGGACTCCTTGTCTGGATCTACTGGTTCGGCGGCGGGGCACTCGGCTAACCCGGCGTGGCGACCGCATTCCCGCCGCGACGAAACCGCGCCAGATAACCTGGCACGACCGTCTCAAGGGGCGTCGCCGCGACGCCGAGATCGCCAAGCCCCTGAGCATCGCTGCAGACATTGTCCTCTTGCAGAAGTCGAAGCTGATCCACGGTGAGGGGCGGACTTGGCAGGAGCTGGAGCAGCCCAGCGCCAATGCTGGCCAGTCCGATCGGCACCGGGACTAGCGGCCGCCTTCGCCCCGTGTAGGCCAGTACCAGCTCCATGATTTGCCGGTAGGTGTAGGTCTTTGGCCCACCGAGTTCATAGGTTTGGCCCGCCGCCTCGCCGTTCTCCAGGCACGCCACGATTGCCGCCGCCACGTCGCCCACGAACACCGGCTGAAAACGGGTGGCGCCGGCATCCGCGAGCCCCTTGCCGAAAAGCGGAAGAAATGGCGCAACACCCGCAAGCGCTGCGAATCGGTTGAAGAACTGGTCTTCCGGCCCGAAAACCAGGCTTGGGCGAACGATGACGGCCCGCGCAAACGCCTCACGAACCAGCGCTTCGCCCTCGCCTTTGCTGCGCGCATAGGAGGAGCGCGAGGCGGCATCAGCGCCGATCGCTGAGAGGTGAACCAACGTGTCGACGCCGGCCATTTTCGCTAAGCGCGCGACCCGCCCGGCACCCTGTGCCTGGAGCGCTCCGAACGTCTGGTGTCCACGGTTGTGAAGCACGCCAACGAGATTGACGGCCGCCGAGGCGCCGTTGAGCGCAGCCAGCACGGAAGTGTCGTCGCGCACGTTGACCTGCACTGGAACGATCTGTCCGACGTCCCCGAGCGGTAGCAGGAAACGCGCTCTTTCCGGGCGTCGCGTCCCGATCCTGAGGCGATAGCCCCGCTGGGCGAGACGCCGCACCAGATGGCGCCCAATGAACCCCGAGCCGCCGATTATTGTGATCAATCGCTCGTCCAAACTTTCCTCCGCAGGCAAAGGCGCGCGCATCTTAGCCGCGACCCGACGAGGGTCAAAGAGAGCGGACTGCGCTTGACAGGATTGCCGCTGTGACCGTACGAGTTGCGCATCGGGCCCAGGTGGCGGAACTGGTAGACGCGCTAGCTTCAGGTGCTAGTGGCCTTCGGGCCGTGGAAGTTCGAGTCTTCTCCTGGGCACCAACCCGCCGCGGCCGTCGCGGCCGATGAGGGAGGCTCCGATCACGCCCGCCGGATCAGCGCCCAAAATCCACCTGCACCAGGACGATCTGCCGGATGGCCTCGATCTCGGCAGCGTGGTCGCCATCGACACCGAGACCACAGGTCTTTCGCTGACGCGCGATCGTCTCTGCCTTGTGCAGCTCTCGGGAGACGGCGAGAACTGCCATCTGGTGCAATTCCGCCACCCCAACGCCTTTGACGCGCCCAATCTCGGGGCGTTGCTGCGGGATGCCGCGCGAACCAAGTTGTTTCACTACGCCCGGTTCGATCTGGCGATGCTGCAGATCCATATCGGTCCAGTGGAGGGACCGGTGTATTGCACAAAGGTCGCCTCCAAGCTGGTGCGCACCTATACCGACCGCCATGGTCTCAAGGATCTTTGTCGCGAACTTCTCGGCGTCGACCTGTCCAAGGAACAACAATCCTCAGACTGGGCGGCGCAAGACCTGACGGCCGAGCAGCAGACCTACGCCGCCCAGGACGTTCTATACCTGCATCGACTGAGGGACCGCCTCGACGCGATGCTCAGCCGCGAGGGTCGCGCCGAACTCGCAAAGCAGTGTTTCGATTTTCTCCTCACACGGGTAGACCTCGATCGCGGCGGCTGGTCGGAAGAGGATATTTTCGCACATTAAGTTATTGTGCCTATTGTTGAATTTCTGATCAGCGGGGCGCATAACTTGTCGTAATTGGGCGCAACTCCGCCCACTAGTCGAGTCTGTCAGCATGACCACGGGCACCGGGACATCCCGACTTCAGGACAAGGATGCGGCGGTAGACCGCGACATTGCGATTGCGCGCGAAGTTCTGAGCCAGGGATCGAGAGCGCTCGCGGCCCTGGCCGACCTCCTCGATGATCGGTTTGCGACCGCGGTACAGATTCTGAGCGGCGTATCGGGCCGCGTCATTGTGGCCGGCATCGGAAAATCCGGCCATGTCGCCCGCAAGGTAGCCGCCACGCTCGCCTCCACAGGAACGCCGGCCCAGTTCGTCCACCCGAGCGAGGCCAGCCATGGCGACCTCGGCATGGTGACCGAGCACGACGCCGTCCTGCTTTTTTCCAAGTCAGGCGAAAATGGCGAACTTGCCGACATCGTCGCCTATTCCAAGCGTTTCCGCATACCGCTGATTGCGATCACCGGCGATCCGGCATCGACGTTGGGCCGCGCAGCGTCGGTTGTGCTGGAACTGCCCAACATTCCCGAGGCAAGCCCGCGCGGCGTCGCTGCGCCCACGACGTCGACAACGATGATGATGGCGCTAGGCGATGCAGTCGCTGTGGCGCTCTTGGACCGCAAGGACTTCTCGATCGATCATTTTCGCATTCTCCATCCGGGAGGACGGCTGGGGGCCGCGCTTGTGCGAGTTGCCGACCTGATGCGGGCCGGAGACGAACTCCCGCTTGTCGACCGCGACACGCCGATGTCGGAGGTCCTGCTTGTCATGTCGGCCAAGAACTTTGGCTGCGCCGGCATCGTCGGTGGGGACAACCGGTTGGTCGGCATCATCACCGACGGCGACCTGCGCCGCCATATGTCGACAGGCTTGCTTGAACTGACTGCGGACCAGGTGATGACGACGGGCGTGAAGACAATCGGGCCTCAGGCGCTGGCCGCCGAAGCGGTCGCGATCATGGCCGGCAAGATCACCAACCTCTTTGTCGTGGACGAGAGCGGCGTCGTCGGCATCCTACGCCTGCACGACTGCCTACAGGCGGGCGTCGTATGAAAGCCGGCGCCAGAAGCGACCACCCGGGCCTATTCGACGCGCCGCCATTGCGGCGGCTCGGGAGCCGCTACAGTCGATTCGTCAGTCTGATGAAGATCCTGCTGCCGCTGGTCGCGGCTGCGCTCGTCTTGCTGGTCATCGCCTGGCCGCAAACGCAAAGCGAGGACAACTCCTTCCGTGTCTCGCTGGCAGCCATTCCGGAAGGGGACACAGGCGAACCCGGCATGACACGGGCACGCTTTGTCGGCACGGATGCAAAGGACCAGCCTTTCGTGATCACGGCCGACTCGGCAGTTCCGCTGTCGGGTCGCACGGATCAGGTCAAACTGACGGCCCTGCAGGCCGACATTACCGTGTCCGGGGGAACCTGGGTGTCGATGATGTCCGGCGAGGGGCTTTTTGACCGTACCAGCCAGCAGCTTGCCCTGCTCGGCGGTGTCGACCTGTTCGCCAACAGCGGGTTTGAAATGCACACCGAAGCAGCCGCCATCGACCTGGCGCTCGGCGTGGCACGCGGCGAGGCGCCCGTCACCGCCCATGGCCCGCTAGGAACGCTTTCTGCGGATTCGTTCAGACTGGAACAGGAAGGTCGTACACTGTTTTTTCGAGGAAACGTCCGGATGACGGTATGGCCCGCCACAAGATAGTTCGAAGGACGCCTACGCTTTTCCTGGCGGCGGCCGCGGTGCTTGTCGCCCATACCGCCGCAGCGCAGTTCAGGCAGTCGCAGGACACCACTCTGCCGATCGAAATCGCCGCCGACGCCCTCGAAGTGCAGCAGGACAAGCAAGTCGCCGTCTTCACCGGCAACGTCGACGCCCAGCAGGGAAACATGAAACTGCGGGCCGACAAGATCTGGGTCCACTACCATGACCAGAGCGGTGGCGAGGAGACGCAGTCGATCTCGAAGATCGATGCCGAGGGCCAGGTATTCTTCTCGTCCGGCAGCGAGACGGCCGAAGGCGACCAGGGCACCTACGATGTCGACAAGGGGGTCATCGTCCTGACCGGGCAGGTCGTCCTGACCCAGGGAGAGAACGTGCTGCGCGGAAGTCGTGTATTACTTGACCTGAAGACCGGCCTCAGCACGATGGACGGCAATGCAGCACGCGGCGATGGTCGGGTGCGCGGACTCTTCGTCCCCCGGCGCGATGGCGAGCGTTGACCATCCGTTAACCAAATCGGGGTGAGAGTCCGGATCAGTAAGAAGTGGTTCTTGATGGAAGATAGAGACACCCAAACTGCAGACGGCCCCCGCCTCGTGTCCAGCAACGCGGGCCTGGTGGCACACAGCCTGGGCAAGTCGTATCGCAAACGACCGGTCCTCAGGAATGTCTCTCTGTCGGTGCAGCGCGGCGAGGCCGTGGCCCTGCTCGGCCCCAACGGCGCCGGCAAGACAACCTGCTTTTATTGTTTGACCGGGCTGATCGCCCCTGACTATGGCTCGATTTCGCTCGACGGCCATGACATCACGACGTTGCCGATGTATCGCCGTGCGCGGCTGGGCATTGGCTACCTGCCCCAGGAAGCGTCGATTTTCCGCGGCCTATCGGTCGAAAACAACATTCGGGCGGCCCTCGAGGTTACCGAGCCGCAGCATCACCGGCGCGAGGAATATCTCGAAGAACTCCTGGCGGAATTCTCGATCGAGCATCTCCGCCGCGCCTCCGCCATGACGCTTTCCGGTGGCGAACGCCGCCGGGTCGAGATTGCCCGCGCACTGGCCAGTAGGCCAAGCTTCGTTCTGCTCGATGAGCCTCTTGCGGGGATCGACCCGATCGCCCTTGGCGACATCCGCGATCTCGTCGCGCATCTGAAGGATCGCGGTATCGGCGTCCTGATTACCGACCACAATGTGCGCGAAACGCTCGACATCGTCGATCGTGCATACATTCTCCACGACGGCGGGATTCTCATGGAAGGCGAGCCCCGCGATATCGTCGCGCACGAGGCCGTGCGCCGCGTCTACCTCGGCGAACGTTTTACGCTGTAGGGGGATCAGGTGGCACTCGGTCAACGTCAGGAGCTCAGGCAATCACAGTCCCTTGTGATGACGCCGCAGCTGCAGCAGGCAATCAAGCTTCTGCAGCTGACCAACCTTGAGCTCGGCGAATTCGTTGATCAGGAGATCGAGCGCAATCCGCTCCTGGAGATGCAGGATGGCGATCGACCGGAGCGCGGAGAGAACGCACCGGCCGAGGAGACCGCACGCGAGACCGATGGCGTCGATACGGCGTCGCTGTCGACCGCCGACGAGCTTCCTGGCGACAACGATCAGCCCCTGGACATGAGTTACGACGACGTCTACGCCGACAATGCCGTCGGCGAGGGATACCCATCGGATGCAGGCCTGCGCGGTCCATACGTCACCAGCAACGCCTCCTACGACGATTCCGGCGACTTGCTCGAGCAGACGTTGGGCGAGGAGATCAGTCTCACCGATCACCTGCTCGCCCAACTCAACATGGACATCGCCGACCCGGTTGACCGCATGATCGGATTTCATCTGATCTACATGGTCGACGACGCAGGCTATTTCAGCGGTGAACTCGAAAGCGTGGCCGCTCAAGTCGGCGCAACGATCAACGACGTCGAGCGCGTTCTCAAGCGTCTTCAGGGTTTCGATCCCGTCGGTGTCTTTGCACGCGACCTCAGAGAGTGTCTGGCCCTACAGCTCCAGGAACTGAACCGATACGATCCGGCAATCGCGGCATTGCTCGACAACCTTGACCTTCTTGCCGCGCACAACCACGCCGCACTGCTGGAACGCTGCGGCGTGAGTGCCGAAGACCTGAACGACATGATTCAGGAGTTGCGGCACCTCAACCCGAAGCCGGGCCTCAAGTTCTCCAACGAGATCGCCCAGACTCTTGTTCCCGACGTATTCGTCCGCGCCGGCGCGAACGGCAGCTGGATCGTGGAGTTGAACAGCGACACGCTTCCCAAGGTTCTCGTCAACCAGCAGTACTATGCGGAGGTCAGCGCCCACACATCGTCGCGAAAGGACAAGGCATACATCGCGGAACAACTCAATTCCGCCAACTGGCTGGTCAAGTCGTTGGAGCAGCGGGCCCAGACCATCCTGAAAGTCGCGACCGAGCTCGTGCGTCAACAGGACGCGTTCTTTGTGCGTGGCGTTCAGCATCTTCGCCCGCTGACCCTGCGCGATATCGCGCAGGCAATCGAAATGCACGAAAGCACGGTCAGCCGTGTCACGGCGAACAAGTACATCGCGACGCCGCGCGGAACATATCAGATGAAGTACTTCTTCACCTCGGCGATCACGTCCGCGTCAGGCGGTGAATCCCTGTCAGCGGAGTCGGTGCGGCATCGCATCAAGGAGCTGATCGACAAGGAAGCGGTAAACGCCGTTCTCTCGGATGACCGGATCGTCGAGATTCTCCGGGTCGAGAACGTCGACATCGCCCGCCGCACGGTGGCGAAGTATCGCGAAGCGATGCGCATTCCGTCGTCCGTGATGCGCCGCAGAATCAAGCAAACCGCAACATTGCACGCCCGATAGTCGCGCAATACCGCGGTTTTCGGCGCCTCTTGGCGCGGTTGACAATGCGCGGAGGGGCAGCCTATGTTCCGCGGCCTCGGCGCCATCTCCGGTTAGGATCGGGATGTCGTCGGCGAACGATAGTTCCAGAATGCATATCCGCTGCAACGTTTCGAAGAACCCCGCTGAAGCACCTGCGCTGCGATAGCGCGCGGCTGCCGGCCCCAACCAACTGCACGGAACAATGGATATTATTGACTTGCTGAATGCGGACGCAGTCGTACCTAACCTCAAGGCAACCGGAAAGAAGCAGGCGCTGCAGGAACTGGCCAGCGTCGCGGCCCGTGTCACCAGTCGCGACGAGCGGGAAATCTTCGACATCCTGCTGGAACGCGAACGGCTCGGGACGACGGGAGTTGGACACGGCATTGCGATCCCCCACGGCAAGTTGAAGGGGCTCGACCGACTATATGGCATCTTCGCCCGTCTGGAGCGCCCCGTGGATTTCGACGCGATTGACGATGAGCCCGTCGATCTGGTGTTCGTTCTACTCGCCCCCGAAACGGCCGGAGCAGACCATCTGAAGGCGCTGGCTCGGGTTTCGCGCCTGCTGCGCGACCGTGTCTACTGCGAGAAGCTGCGCGGCTCCGATAGCCGCGACGCGCTCTTCGCGATTCTTACCGAGCAGACCGCCACATCGCACGCCGCTTAGGCGGAGCCTCCAAACGAAGCCGGAAAGTGATAGACTTTCGACGATGCGTTTGACGCCGTCGACAGTCCTCACCGCATGGCTTGCAGCGATCGCTCTTCTCTCTTTCGCTGGCAGAGACACCGCCTCTGCACAGGAGCAGGTACCGCCTCCGATCGTTCTCGGGTCGCCCGTAGACTGCGCCATCCCCGAAGTATGCTGGGTGCAGAACTACTACGACCACGACCCCGGTCCGGGAGCCGAGGACTACACCTGCGGGCGCCGCGCCTACGACCGGCACCGTGGCATCGACATTCGCGTCGCCAACCTCGAAGTCATGCGTCAAGGGATTCCCGTCATCGCTTCTGCTGACGGCGTCGTTGCGGGGACCCGCGACGGCATGCCCGACACGGGGATCGTCGACGCAGACCCGGCCAGCGTTCGCGACAAAGAATGCGGCAACGGCGTGGCTATCCGCCACAAGGACGGGTGGATTACGCAGTACTGCCACCTCCTAGAAGGCAGCATTGCCGTCGCAAAGGGCCAGGAAGTCAGGAAAGGCGATCGGTTGGCGCTGATCGGGCTTTCGGGCTTGACCGAATTTCCCCATGTGCACCTCGAAGTGCGCAACGGCAGTCGCAGCATCGATCCGTTCGTCGGCTATGAAGCAACGGGCAAGTGCGGCACTGCCGGCAAGCCTCTGTTCGAAAACGCTTTCCTCGAAAAGACACCTTACGTCGAGACAGGCCTGCTCAACGCCGGATTCACCGATCGGCCGCCAAAGAGCAAGGAGGTCCTGCAGGGGGAGCATGTCAACGAAACGCTGCCGGTCGACGCGCCGGCGCTCATCTACTGGGTGGAATTGTTCGGCACCCAGCCAGGAGACCGCGACCGCTTCACGATCCGCGCGCCCGATGGTCGGGTGATCGTGCAGCAGACCAGACCTGCCCAGGAAGGCCACAGTGCCCGCCACCTCGCGTATTCAGGCCTTCGACGGCCCCAGAACGGCTGGCCGGGCGGCGAGTATCAGGGCACCTTTGAACTGCTTCGCGACGAAGTCGGCGAGACCAAGGTCGCGTTCCAGATCGAGCGAAGCATCGTTATCGGCACCCCGCAGACGGCGACGCTCGCTGCAGCGACGTCGCCGACCGCAACCACGGCGCCACCGCCGGCGCAACCAAGCCGCACGGAGGCCGGCCCTCAGGCGGCGGCACCGGCGCAGAGTGCGCCTCCGGCCTCGCCGGCCCCCGCACCTTCCGACCCCCGGACCGACGAATCCGCCACCGCCGAACAAGAGACCCAGGTCGCCAGCGCGGAGGACGACAGTGGGTTTTCGGCGGCCCACATCGCCGAGCGGGCAGCAGAATTGCTGCCCACGGAGATCCCTACGCTTTTCAAGAGCACGGGCGGCCAGAAGGGTCCGCCGCCGTGGCAGGTGGCGGCCGGATTGTTGCTGGTCATTCTCGGTGTCGCCAGTATCGCCTATATCACCCGGCGATAGAGCCTAGCCTAGTGAACGCTGACCGGTTCCAAATCGTTCTGGCGCACCATGACTTTCGCCAATTCGCGGTCGGTGATGACGGCTAGCTGACGTCCATCGGCAAGGAAGACCGCAAACGCCGCCTCATCGTCGACCATGACGGGCTTGATGTAGGCAATCCCTTCGGCGCCGAGCGACGCGAAGGCGGAAGGGGAAAGATTTCTCAAGAATTCCCGATGCGTTTGGGAAGACTTCGCCGATTCATGAGGCTTAGCCATCGCTCGCCTCCACATCCAGCGCTGTCGTGCCTTTGCCAGCGGCAGCGTTGATCTTGACCGTCCGCACCAGTGTCTCGGGCTGTGGTCGGAC
This sequence comes from Alphaproteobacteria bacterium, assembly GCA_038148335.1. GTDB lineage: Bacteria > Pseudomonadota > Alphaproteobacteria > SHVP01 > SHVP01 > CALJDF01. The sequence continues at coordinate 18,211 of JAYQVF010000016.1, forward strand.
GAGATCGATATGCAGCAGCCCCTTGTCAAGAGTTGCGCCCGCAACCTCGATTCCTTCGGCCAGCACGAATGCCCGCTGGAACTGCCGCGCCGCGATACCACGGTGCAGATAGACCTTGTCACGCTCCTCGGCGGCGCCGCGGCCGCGAACAATCAGCTGATTGTTTTCGACCGTGACACCGAGTTGCTCCTCCGCGAAGCCCGCTACGGCCAACGTGATTCGCAGTCCTTCGGGACCGGTCTGTTCGATGTTGTAGGGGGGATATCCGTCGCCACCGGATTTGGCCAAGCGGTCGATGGTGCGCCCGACCTCGTCAAACCCGAGAAGGAAGGGCGAATCGAAAATGGAAACACGTCCCACGGCGATATCTCCTCGTCGGCGAGCGAGCAACATGTGGAACCCGCTTGCCGCATCCCACGATCCTAGATGTGGGGACGCCGCAGCCGTCGTCAAGGTCACACGGCGTCGCGATCGAGCAGGTCTTGAACGTATTGGGGCAGGGCAAAGGCACCCATGTGGATGGCCGGATTGTAGTAGCGGGTATCGAGCCCGGACTGCTCGAACTGGCGGGCCACGCGCCCCTTGTCCGGCGCCGAGAGATCTACCCCGTTGCTGCCCCACCCCAGCGCCATGAACCCGCCGTAGTAGGTTGGAACCGCGATCACGTAGAAACCCCGATACGCGTAGGTTCCTTCAAAGCGCTGCCAGGTCCGTCGCAGTTCCTCCGGTTGCAGGAACGGCACACCGTTCTGGGTGATGACGATCCCGCGCTCGGTCAGAATCGCCGCGCAGCGCGCATAGAACGCCCGCGTGAAGAGGCCTTCGCCCGGCCCCACCGGATCGGTCGAATCGACAATGATGACGTCATATCGCTCCTGGGTGTCGGCAACGAACTGCAGGCCATCGCCGACGAGGACCCTCGCCCTCGGATCGTCGAAGGCGCCCGCGCCCAGGTTCGGCAGATATTTGCGACTAAGATCAATGACGTCGCCATCGATGTCGACCATCGTCACCCGCCTAACTGGATGGCGCAGGACCTCACGGAGAGCGCCGCCATCTCCACCGCCGATAATCAGGACATCTTGCGCAGCCCCGTGCGCGAATAGCGGAACGTGCGCCAGCATCTCGTGATAGATGAACTCGTCCCGTTCAGTAGTCTGGACGATGCCATCGAGAGCCATCACACGTCCCAGCGCTTCGTTCTCGAAGATCTCTACGCGCTGAAATGCGGTCTTGCCTTCGTAGAGCGGCGTGTTCCGCGCAAAAGACTGCAGTACGGTGGGATAAAGCTTCTCGCGAAACCAATCGGTCATGCTCGAACTCGTCTGTCTCTGAATCAGACGGCTTGTTTGGCGCAAGTGCCGCGAGATCGCAACCTGCTAGCCGCTATTCCGGTACAGAGTCTCGAACTCCGCCTGCAGTTGTTCCGCTTTCCGCTGCAAGGACGATTGCGCGTCGGCATCGGCCCATACCCTGTGATGGCCGCGGGCGTAGGCATGGGCGTTATGCTCGTAGAGAAACGCATTCATGCGGTTGGCGATCCAGTTGTTCCGCTCGCGCGTCACCTTGGCCGGCATGCCCATGACGATCGAGTTGGGTGGAATAACCGTCCCCTCCTTTACGAAGGCGCCGCCCGCCACGATCGAATTCTCCCCGATGACCGCACCGTCCATGATGGTGGCATTGATACCGATCAGGCAGTTGTCCCCGATAGTGCACCCGTGGATCGTGCAATGATGCGTAATGGAACAGTGATCGCCGATCACCGTCGGCGTCGTCGACCCGACGTGGATCATGACGAAATCCTGGATGTTGGTATGCGCGCCTATGCTGATCTCGTACATCTCGGCGCGCATGGCGACGTTGATCCAGACCGACGATCCCTCGCCAAGGGTCACATTGCCGTAGATTTGTGCCGTCGCGTGGATATAGGCGGCTCTTGCCACGTCTACCCCAGGACCGAAGTCACTCATGCCTCTCCCCCCACAATTTTTCGGCTGTGATGTTGCCTAAAGGTAAGAAAGAGTGCCTTCCATCACAGTGATCCGATCTCCGAATAACTAGTCTAACATGCCCCGTCCTGCACCGATGCCTTTCCGAGGAACCAAAGCGAAACGAAACAATGGAAACCAAGAGCTTTGAGCGGCGCTCGATACGCGCAAACACAACGATCTTTGGCGAGGGACAACCGGGCGACAACGCCTACCTGATCGTCACGGGAAAGATCGAGGTCAGGAAGGGGACGCTTTCCGAGTTTCCCCAGGTCGTCGCAACACTGGGACCGGGCGACATCGTCGGCGAGATGGCCCTCTTCGACGAACGCCCGCGCATGGCGGAAGCGGTCACCGCCGAGGACAGCGAGGTCATCGTCATCGCCCGCGAGGAATTCGCGCGGCGCCTGCAGGACATGAACCCCGTGATGCGCCGCGTCCTTCAGATCATGGTCGGCCGGGTGCGAAGCATGACCGACGAGTTCATGAAGCGAAAATCGGAGACCCGGAATTAGCCAGACGGCGCCGGAAAAAGAAAAGGTCCGGCGCTAGGCCGGACCCCGAGATTCTGGTGGAGCCAGGCGGAATCGAACCGCCGACCTCTTGAATGCCATTCAAGCGCTCTCCCAACTGAGCTATGGCCCCGCAGGGGTGCGGGCGCTGCCCGCGGCGCAGAAACTAGGACCGCGACCGCCGCGAATCAAGCCCGCTGACACACATCAATTGCCTCCCTGCAGGCCGCGCGCCATCATGGGCCAAAAGGAGCCGCACGATGGTCGAGACCGTACCCCACGAGATGCTGCCGCAGGCCAACCATGACGAGCTGGCCGGTCAGCGGTATGTGCAGGCTTTCAAGACCCACATCTCACGGAACATCACGGCCGGCAACCACAAGATCTACGAACGCGTGGCCAAACCCGCCTTCCGGCAGGAACACCACCGGGAGCCGCAAACCCGCCCGGAGGTGCGGCGCCTGATGGAGCGGCAGCCCTACCACCAAATGTGGGGGTCGCTCATGCGGCTGGGCCAGGAACTCATGTGGGACACCATCATCGAAAGCGTCGACCGGCAACTCGATACGCTGATCGCGCGGTCGAAGAGGAAGCGGCGGCTGGGTTCGCTCCAACTCGATCCGACGTTCGAACAGCCGCGCTACCTGGCCGCGGTCGACCAGCATGGACAACCCGGAAGCTACTACACCGATACCTGCCAGGATGACGTTCGCGCGGGCGCGATCCTCGATCGCGGCGCATCGATCTATCACTTCGGTGCCGCCGGCGGTGCCCTGATGGAAGGCCGAGGCAGGACCCTCGTCCAGTTTCTCTGGGAGCGATATCCCGACCTCGATCCCGGCGCCATTCTCGATCTCGGCTGTTGCGTCGGCGCCTCCACGGTCCCGTTGGCGCGCTACTTTCCCAAGGCCCAGGTTCACGGGATCGATACCGGCGCGCCCATCCTGCGCTACGCCCACGGACGCGCCGAGGCCCTGGGAGCCCGCGTCCATTACGCGCAGCAAAGTGCCGAGGACCTTAGATACCCTGACGAGAGTTTCGATCTCGTGGTGTCGGCTGTCGTGCTGCACGAGACCAGCGCCAAGGCGCTGCCGCGCATTCTCGATGAATGCTACCGCGTTCTGAAGCCGGGTGGCGTCGTGGCCCACCTAGAGGTTCCGGTGCGCTACCCCCACATGCCGAATCTGATGGAACAGGTCCTGCGCGATTGGCAGACCTACTACAACGACGAGCCGTTCTGGGGACAGGTCTGTCAGACCGATCTGGTTGGCGCGATGGAGAAGTCCGGCTTCAGGAACGTCTACGAGGGCTACCAGCTACAGACCCTGGATCCGAAACGGGACGGCAATGGCTTCTCTGACGTCCCCGACTCACGCCCCGGGCACTGGTACATCGCAACCGGCGTCAAATAGATCGCCGGGCCGGCCCCGCGGCTGGCTAGTCCTTCGAACCGCCGTCGATGACTTCGCCCAGGTCGTCGTCATCCTCATCGTCGTCGAGGTCGACGTCATCGACGTCATCGTCGTCGATATCCTCGTCTTCGATATCGTCGTCGAATTCGTCCTCGTTCTCCGAGTCCCCGTCTTCAGAGGCACGCTTGCGGCGATCGTGCTTCGGCGGTTTGGCAACCTTTGGTTCGGGTTTGGGCGCGGCCGGACGCGAGGTCACGACCTCTTTGAACTCTGTTCCGCAGTCGGGACACACGATCGGGGTCTTACCCAAATCGTAGAATTTGCTTCCGCAGCCCTGACATTGGCGCTTGGTTCCCCATTCCGGTTTCGCCACAGCCAGCCTCGCTTTCCGAACGTTTGCTACCTAAACGGCGGCCTGCAATGCCACGATAGTTGTGCCCTGTCAAAATCTTTTCGGCGGGGTCAAAACCGCACCAAAGCGCGACCTTTGGTCGGTCCCGACGCTGTGCTAGACAACGCGTCGGGCGCATCCCGCCCTGACGTTCCGGCAATCGCATGCCTGCTTTCCAGTCCTCCCCGATCAGGAACCCCCTACGTGGCGCGGTCGTTGTCCCTGGAGACAAATCGATCTCGCATCGGGCCCTTATATTTGGCGCCTTGAGCGTCGGCGAGACGCGAATCAGCAACCTGCTGGAAGGCGACGACGTCTTGCGGACCGCCGCGGCGGTGCGCCAATTCGGCGCGAGGGTAGAGCGGGGACAGGATGGCGTGTGGACGGTTAAGGGGTGTGGCGTCGGCGGTCTTCACCAGCCGGGCAACGTGCTCGATCTGGGTAACTCGGGGACCGGCGTCCGGTTGCTGATGGGCGTCGCAGCAACACTTCCTTTCACGACGTTTTTCTGCGGCGACGAGTCGCTCAGCCGACGCCCCATGAAGCGCGTCTTCGGTCCGCTTGAAAAGTTCGGCGCGAGCTTTCTCAGCCGCGACGGCCTTTTGCCCTGCGCCGTAACGGGGCCGGCGACGGCCCTTCCGATCCAGCACACGATGACCGTCGCCAGCGCGCAGGTAAAATCGGCGATCCTGCTCGCAGGGCTCAATGCCCCCGGGGACACCACCGTGATCGAGAAGACCGCGACCCGGGATCACACCGAACGCATGCTCCGCGGGTTCGGTGCCCACATCGCAAGCCGGGAGACCCCGGAGGGCACCGCCATCACGCTGGTCGGACAGCCCGAACTCACGGGCCAGACCGTGCTCGTCCCTGCGGACCCGTCATCAGCGTCGTTCTTCGTCGTTGCCGCATCGCTGATCTCGGACTCGGACGTGACGCTCGCGGGAATCAGCCTCAACCCGCTACGGACCGGACTCTTCGAAGTGTTGAGGGAAATGGGCGCCAGCATCGAGGTGACGAAGCACGAAGAAGTCGGCGGCGAGCCTATTGGCGACATCAGGGTTCGGGCCGCGCGCCTGTCGGGCATAGAGATCCCGCCCGAACGGGCGCCCAGCATGATCGACGAGTACCCCATTCTCTCGGTGGCGGCAGCAGCCGCCCGGGGAAAGACGGTCATGCGCGGCCTGGAAGAGCTTCGCGTCAAGGAAAGCGACCGCGTAAGTTCCGTAGCGGCGGGTCTGCGGGCGTGCGGCGTCGATGTCGAGGAGACCGAGGACGGCATGACGGTCCACGGCCGCGACGGCGAGATCCCCGGAGGCGGCCGAATCCAGACCCATCATGACCACCGCATTGCCATGGCTTTCGCCATTCTCGGTATGGCGGCACAACGACCGGTCGTGATCGACGACGATCGCATGATTGCGACGAGTTTCCCCGATTTCACACCCTTGGCCCGGGGCTTGGGCGCGGATATTACCGCCTGGAACGCGTAAGATTGGCCCCTCGGCCGCGCGGTCGGCGCCCTCGGGCGTCGCGCCGCAACCGGCCAAAGCCTTGCCCCGCCACCTGCTTTTGGCTATAGACGGGCCTTCGCGCGGCCGGAGACGGTACCTGGCGGCGCGAGCAGCAGCCGAGTCTCGAATTAGCCCGGCAGCTATCACCAGCGGACAGTTTGGTCGCATCCCGCGTGCTGGAAGACCGCATTTCGCGGTTCGAGGCATCTAACACGCTCGTGGTGAGCGTTTGGCCAGGCAGAAAGGATGAAGCACATGTCGGAGACGACGACTGCAGGTATGCAGGACACGGGCGAGAGTTTCGCCGCCCTTCTAGAAGAATCCCTTGGCGCCTCGGAGAACCTCGAAGGTTCGGTCATCAAGGGCATCATCGTTGCCATCGAGAACGACGACGCCGTCATCGACGTCGGACTGAAGTCCGAGGGACGCGTCGCCCTCAAGGAGTTCGCCCCGCCGGGCCAGCCGCCGGAGATCAAGGTCGGCGATACCGTCGAGGTCTACCTCGAGCGCATGGAGAACCGGAACGGCGAGGCGGTTCTCAGCCGCGAGAAGGCACGCCGCGAGGAAGCCTGGGAAAAGCTCGAAGAGGCCTTCGAGAAAGGCGAGCGCGTCACCGGCCACATCTTCGGCCGCGTCAAAGGCGGTTTCACCGTCGATCTTTCCGGTGCCGTTGCGTTCCTGCCGGGCAGCCAGGTGGACATTCGCCCGGTGCGCGACGTCGCCCCGCTAATGAATTCTCCGCAGCCGTTCCAGATTCTCAAGATGGACCGGCGCCGCGGCAATATCGTGGTTTCGCGCCGCGCTGTCCTCGAGGAGACCCGCGCCGAGGCCCGCTCGGAACTGTTGAATACGCTGTCCGAAGGCCAGGTCCTCGACGGCGTGGTCAAGAACATCACCGACTACGGCGCATTCGTCGATCTCGGCGGCATTGACGGCCTGCTCCATGTCACCGACATGGCGTGGCGGCGCATTGCCCACCCGTCAGAAGTGCTCAATATCGGCGAAACGGTGCGTGTCCAGGTCATCAAGGTGAACCCCGACAGCCAACGCATCTCGCTGGGCATGAAGCAGCTGGAGTCGGATCCGTGGGAAGGTGTCGAAGCCAAGTACCCGGTCAACGCCCGGTTCACCGGCCGTGTCACCAACATCACCGACTACGGTGCGTTCGTCGAACTTGAGCCGGGCGTCGAAGGTCTGGTTCACGTTTCTGAAATGAGCTGGACGAAGAAGAACGTCCATCCCGGCAAGATCGTTTCGACCAGCCAGGAAGTCGAAGTCGTCATCCTCGACGTCGACGCAACCAAGCGCCGGATCAGCCTCGGCCTCAAGCAGACCATGGAAAACCCTTGGGAAGCCTTCGAGTCCGGCCACCCGGTCGGCACGATCGTCGAGGGCGAGATCAAGGGGATCACCGAGTTCGGCCTTTTTGTCGGGCTCGACGGCGGTGTCGACGGCCTCGTGCACCTCTCCGACATCACGTGGGAGGGTTCGGGCGAGGAGGCAGCGGCCCAGTACCAGAAGGGCCAGATGGTCAAGGCGAAGGTGCTCGACGTCAGCGTCGAAAAGGAACGCATCTCCCTCGGCATCAAGCAGCTTAGCGACGATCCGTTCGCGTCGATGTCGGAAGGCATCCGCAAGGGCGACACCGTCACTTGCACCGTCTCGGAGGTGAAGGAAGGCGGCATCGAGGTGACGTTGCCAAGCGGCTGGTCGACGTTCATCCGTCGCTCCGACCTGTCACGCGACCGCTCAGACCAGCGCCCGGACCGCTTCGCGCCAGGCGACAAGGTCGACGCCAAGGTAATGTCGGTCGACGCCGACAACCGCAAGGTATCAGTGTCGATCAAGGCTCTCGAGGTTGCTGAGGAAAAGGAAGCCATGGCCCAGTTCGGCTCGTCCGATTCCGGTGCCAGCCTCGGCGACATCCTCGGCGCCGCGATCCGCGACAAAGAACAAGCCGCGGACGACAAGTAGGCGACCCCAATGGCGCTGGATGCCGACGGAATCGTCGCCCGACGGCGGCTTCGCAGGCGTCTCGCCGTTTGGCGGCTGCTTGCCGTCGTCGCCGTCGCCGTCGTGGTCGTCGGCGCGCTGGCCATCGCCACCGGCGTGCAGCCGTTCGGACCGCGTGACCACGTCCTTCGTGTGACCGTGAGCGGGATCGTCTACGACGATCCCGCTATTCTCGGCGGCTTGGCTGACGCGGCCGAGAACCCGCAAACGCGGGCCGTCATGGTGGTCATCGACACGCCTGGCGGCACGACGACCGGGGGCGAATCGATCTACCGCGAACTCCGTCGTCTGTCCGAACAGGGTGTTCCTGTCGTCGCCGTCATCAGGACTGTGGGCGCGTCCGCCGGCTACATGATCGCGCTCGCCTCCGACCGGATATTCGCGCTGGAAACGTCGATCACCGGCTCGATCGGCGTCCTGCTGGAAACCGCGGAGGTCAGCGGCCTCCTTGAGAAGCTTGGCGTGACCGCCGAGACCTTTTCAAGCGGCCCGCTCAAGGGCCAGCCGTCGCCGCTCCAGCCGCTCACCGACGACGCTCGCACGGCAACCCAGTCCCTCATCGACGACGTTCATGCGTGGTTCCTCGACGTTTTCATCGAACGTCGCGGGCTCCCTCCCGAGGAAGCGCAACGTCTTGCCGATGGCCGCGCCTATTCCGGCCGGCAGGCCTTGGCCAACCACCTGATCGACGCGATCGGGGGCGAGCGGGAAGCCCTGGCGTGGCTGGTGGCAGAGCGGGACGTTTCCGCCGATATTCCGGTCCTTGACCTCGATGCGGGGGACGAACCGCCGGGCCTTCTCGACCTGATCACAGGACTCACCAAAAAAACGCTTCTTTCAGAAAGACTTAGGCTTGACGGTCTGATTTCCGTTTGGCACGCTGGCGAAAATTAGCGTTTAGTATCAGCGCATTACACGAACCCTTGGGGAGGCCGACGCGGTGGTCAAATCTGAACTCATCATGCGTCTCGCGGAACTGAATCCGCACCTCTACCAACGCGATATCGAGCGCATCGTCTCCACAATCTTCGAAGAGATTTCCGCAGCCCTGGCGCGTGGTGACCGCGTCGAACTTCGCGGTTTCGGCGCTTTTTCGGTCAAGCAGCGGGCGGCGCGCGTCGCACGCAATCCCCGGACAGGCGAAGCCGTCCATGTCAGCGAGAAGCACGTGCCGTTCTTCAAGACCGGCAAGGAGCTCCGCCAGAGCCTGAACGAAGGCCGCGACGTTGGCGACGATTCCGACGACGACGACGACGACGAGTCCTAACTAGCCGAACGTCTCGCGGCGCAGCGCGCAGGACGAACCCCGATGCGCCTGATCTCCCAGATCCTGACCTTGATCATCGCGATCTGCGTCGTCTGGTTCGCCATCGCGAACCGGCACCCTGTCGACCTAACCCTCGATCCCTTTCCTCTGTCCTTTTCCGCGCCGCTCTATCTCCCCGTGCTCATTGCTGCCCTTGTCGGCATGATCGCCGGTGGCGTGATCTCCTGGCGAAGCGGCGGCGGGCGGCGGGCCAGACTTCGGCGTGCCGAACGCCAGCGTGACGCGCTGCGACGCGATCTGGACCGCCTCGAAGCCAAGACGCCTTCTGCCGGGGGTGTGATGCGCCGCGACGAACCCCGCGAACCCTGATGCACCACTTCGACGCAGCGGCGGTCGAGGCCGCGCTGCCCTATGACGCATTGGTCGACGCGCTCGACGATGCGTTTCGTGAAGACCTCACGACGCCCGTCCGCCATCACTATGAAATCCCGGTGCCGGATGCACATTCCGGCACCATGCTGCTGATGCCGGCATGGCAGGCCGGCGCCTATACCGTCGTCAAGGTGGTGTCGGTGTTTCCCGACAACGCGCGAACCGGAAAGGCTTCGGTACAGGGCCTTGTCCTGCTCCTTGACGCAACGACGGGGGTGCCCTTGGCGACCTTCGACGGTCCGACGCTGACTCGACGGCGAACGGCAGCGGCCTCCGCTCTCGCGGCCCGCTACTTGGCGCGCGGCGACGCCCGGCGGTTGCTGATCCTGGGCACTGGTGCGATCGGGCGCGAAATGGCGCCGGCGCATGCTGCGGTACGCGCGATCACGACCGTCCGCGTGTGGAACCGTACCGCCGCAGGGGCGACCGACCTCGCGACTCGGCTGCGCCGGCAGGGCTTCGATGCCGAAGCGGTTGCCCTACCCGAAGACGCCGTCGGAGATTCCGACATCGTGTCGTGCGCGACGATGTCGCCGACGCCCTTGTTCGCCGGACGCGATCTCACGCCAGGAACCCATGTGGATGCCGTCGGCGCCTTCCGCCCGGACATGCGAGAGACCGACGACGACACGGTTCGTCGTGCCAGCATGTTCGTCGATACCCGCGAAGGCGCCATAGCCGAAGCCGGAGATCTGCTTATTCCAATGCGGGCCGGCGTTATCTCCGAGGCGAGCATCAAGGGCGATCTGTTCGACCTGTGCCGCGGCCGCGTGCCGGGCAGGCAGGGCGCGGAGGACATCACCTTTTTCAAATCCGTCGGCACGGGCGTCGAAGACTGGGCTGCGGCGGTTCTCGCCTATCGCGCACGAGACGCAGTTTCCGGCTAGCAGCGGCAGGTTTGCCACCCGTCTGGCGCGGTGTTAAACAGCCGCTCGTACCCAGCGCCGGATACGCCGCCTATGCCCAAGACCAATCCGATCTACTGTGCGATCGATACGACGGACCTCGATGCCGCCACCGCTCTCGCGCGCCAGCTCGCCAGCAAGGTCGGGGGCATCAAGATCGGCAAGGAGTTCTTCACGGCCCACGGACCCGACGGCGTGCGGACGGTGCGTCCCGGGGGAATGCCACTGTTTCTCGACCTCAAGTTCCACGACATTCCGAATACCGTTGCGGGTGCCGTTCGCGCCGCCTGCGCCCTGCGTCCGACCATGCTCAATGTCCATGCGTCGGGCGGACTTGCCATGATGACGGCCGCGCGTGAAGCCGCGTCGCAGGCCGACAACCGGCCGTGGGTTCTGGGCGTTACCGTCCTGACCTCCCTCGACGAGGGCGATCTGGCGAGCATCGGCGTCACGGGGTCGACGGAAGACCAAGTTCTGCGTCTGGCCGCCTTGGCCCAGCGCGCCGGGCTGGACGGCGTCGTCTGTTCGGCTCGCGAGATCACCGCGCTGCGCGCGGAATGCGGCGCCGACTTCAAGCTGGTCGTCCCCGGCATTCGGCCCGCCGGAAGTGCGAGCGGAGATCAGAAGCGAACCATGACGCCGGTCGAGGCGCTGCGGCGGGGTGCCGACGTCCTCGTCATTGGCCGACCCATCAGCGCGGCGGAAGATCCTGCGGGTGCCGCGCAAGAGATCTTCGACAGTCTCGACACTCGGGCCGCCTGACCATGGCGCTAGCCGTAAAGATCTGCGGTTTGTCGACGCCGGAGTCGGTCGACGCGGCCGTAGACGGCGGTGCCCGTTTCGTCGGATTCGTGTTCTTTCCACCGAGCCCGCGCTATGTCGTGCCTGGGTCGGCGACCGAACTGACGCGCCGCGTGCCGCGTTCGGTGGCGCGGGTCGCGGTGACCGTCGATCCGACCGACGATGAACTCGCTACGATCCTCGACGTTGCCGAGATCGACATGGTGCAGCTCCACGGCCGGGAGACGCCGGAACGGACCGCCGAAATCAAGAGCCGGTTCGGGCGCCCGGTGATCAAGGCGATCTCGGTCGCGGCCGAGCAGGACCTTGATGCCGTGAACGACTATGCGTCCATCGCGGACATGATTCTTTTCGATGCCAAGGCCAACAAAGATGATGTGCTCCCAGGCGGCAATGCGCGCACTTTCGACTGGCGTCTTCTTTCGGGGCGGGCCCCGCGCAACGTTTGGTTCCTATCCGGCGGCTTGAACCGCGAGAATCTCGCCCGTGCAGTCCGCGAGTCCGGCGCGACACATGTCGATATCTCATCGGGAATCGAGTCCAGCCGCGGGATCAAGGACATCGGCTTGATCAAGTCATTTCTTGCCGCCGCAAACGAGATCTAGATCGATGAGCACTCCCAACTCATACCGGACAGGACCGGACGAGCGCGGCGCATTCGGCAACTATGGCGGCCGTTTCGTCGCCGAGACACTGATGCCGCTGATCCTCGAGGTCGAAAAGGCGTGGGAAAAAGCACGGCACGACCCGGCATTTCGCGAGGAACTGGATGGATTCCTCCGCGACTATGTCGGCCGTCCCAGCCCCCTCTACTTCGCCGAACGGCTTACCGAGCACCTTGGCGGCGCGAAGGTCTATTTCAAACGCGACGAGCTCAATCACACCGGCTCGCACAAGATCAACAACTGCATGGGCCAGATCCTTCTGGCCCGGCGCATGGGCAAGACGCGCATCATCGCCGAGACCGGCGCCGGCCAGCACGGCGTCGCCACCGCGACCGTCGCCGCCCGCTTTGGTCTGCCCTGCGTCGTCTACATGGGCGAAACCGATATCGCCCGCCAGCAGCCGAACGTATTCCGCATGAAGCTTCTCGGCGCCGAGGTCCGTCCGGTGACATCGGGTTCGCGTACGCTGAAGGATGCCATGAACGAGGCGCTGCGCGACTGGGTGGCCAATGTCGAGGACACTTTCTACATAATCGGCACAGTGGCCGGACCTCACCCGTATCCCGAAATGG
>JAYQVF010000017.1:0-30128 GCA_038148335.1 Alphaproteobacteria bacterium
CGAACAACGCATCGACCGCCTCTACTTCCCCTATCACGCCATGATCAAACAGCTGATGGTCGCCACCCGGGCAAAGTTCGGCGCCGCGGTTCTTGTCGACTGTCACTCCATGCCGTCAACCGGCTCGGCAATCGAGGGCGATGCCGGACGCCGCCGCTGCGACATCGTGCTTGGTGATCGGTTTGGCACAAGCTGCGATCCGGCCGTGGTTGACCTCGCCGAGCGGCATCTCATCGACATGGGATTTTCAGTTGCGCGCAACGATCCCTATGCCGGCGGCTTCGTCACCCAGAACTACGGGCGCCCGACAGAAGGCTTGCACGCGCTCCAGATAGAAGTGAACCGCGCCCTATATCTCGACGAGAACGCGATTGCCAGAACCCCAGCGATGGCCGAGGTCACCGACCGCATCGGACGGCTGATCAGAATTCTAGGCGAAGTCGATGCCCAGGCCCTTAGACCGCCACCGCAGACGTTTGCCGACGCGGCGCAGTAGGGTTCCCACGAAAAAGGGGCCCACCTACAAAGCAGGAGGGCCCGAGTTTAGGGAGGAAATACCCAGAAAGGGTATCCGGCATCGATGGCATGAGACTACGATGCCGCAACACTAGATATAGTGGCAGTTTGGTAAAACAACCAAACGGAATTCTCGATACTGCCGCAGATTTGTGACACTCGTTGCGATTTAGCCACACTGCATGTGGCATGGGTTTCGCACCTGGTAGGTCATCTAGTCCCGACCCGGAGAACCCCGCGATGTCTGGAACCCCGCGCAGAACGCTGGCTGCGCTCGTATTTCTGATCTGTACCGCGACAGCAGCCAACGCTGAAGCCGGCGAGTTCTCGCCTTCGGTCGGCGATATTTGCCGGGCAGAAACGGAAGCCGCGGAAACGGAAAACAGGCTCCCGAAACTCATCCTTGGCGCGATCTCACTCGCCGAAAGTGGACGCTGGCATCGTAGCGAAAGGGAAAGCTATCCCTGGCCTTGGACGGTCACGAGCCGCGGCAGCTCACACTACTTCAAGGACAAGCTTTCGGCGATTGATGCCGTCCGCCGTCTGCAAGGGCAGGGAGTGCGCAACATCGACGTCGGATGCATGCAGATCAATCTCTACTACCATGCCGACGCGTTCGCGGATCTTGAGGAAGCTTTCGACCCGACCGCCAACGTCGCCTATGCAGCGCACTTCCTGAAGCAACTGTTCAAGGAAACACGTTCCTGGAATGCCGCCATTGGGCGCTATCACTCCGCAACGCCGGAGCGCGCCGCCGGCTACCTTGAACGCGTCAGCGGACTATGGCACCGCGAACGTGTGCGCGTCGCCACGGTACGGCGAGAAGCGGTCATCGCCGCCTACCACGAGCGCCAAGCCGCACTCAGGGAAGCCCGCGAAGCAAGAAGCGGCAGCTAACGTCGACGTCGCCGCGGCGCCGTCGCGCTTGTCGAGGCATCGATAGGCTGATTGTGCTTGCGGCCGCCGGTCTCAAAATCGGCCAGGCGAACGGGCATCCGCCACGGTCCCCAGGTTCCGGCCGGCCCATCGATTACGCCGGCCATTTGCGTCCCGCACGAAGAACACCTGCCGTGTGCATCGAGGTTCCATTCGCCTAGCTTGTACCAGTCGCGCTCGATCAAACGTGTTCCACAGCGATGACAATAAGTGCTGGACCCTGCTGTATCGTGCACGTTGCCGACGTAGACATAGCGCAGGCCACGATCACGCGCGATCTGCCTGGCCCGCAGCAAGGTCTCGTGCGGCGTATGCGGATGGTCACGCATCTTCCAATCGGGATGAAAGGCTGAGAAGTGGAGCGGGACATGGTCGCCGAGATTCTCCACAATCCAGTTGCTCAATGCCGCCAGCTCTTCGTCCGAGTCATTTTCGCCGGGGATCAGAAGCGTTGTGATCTCGGTCCAGACATCGGTCTCGTGAATCAAGTACTTCAGCGTTTCAAGGACGGGATCGAGATGAGCACCACAGATCTTGTGGTAGAAGTCCTCGGAAAACGACTTCAAGTCGACGTTTACGGCATCCATGTGCTCGAAGAACTCGCGCCGCGCGTCCGGCGTGACATAGCCGGCGGAGACGGCAACACGCTTAATCCCTGCATCGTGACACGCCTTTGCGACATCGACCGCGTATTCGAGAAAGATCACCGGATCGTTGTAGGTGAAGGCGATTGAACGACACCCTAAGCCCTTTGCGGCACGCACCAATGTCTCCGGCGATGCTGCGTCTGCAAGTGTGTCCATTTCGCGCGACTTGCTCATGTCCCAGTTCTGGCAGAACTTGCAGGTCAGGTTGCACCCCGCCGTGCCAAAAGACAGCACGGAGGTACCAGGCAGGAAGTGATTGAGCGGCTTCTTCTCGATTGGATCGACACAAAAGCCGCTGGAACGCCCGTAGCTGGTCAGAACCATGCCTTCCGGCCCTGCGGCCCGAACAAAGCACAAGCCGCGTTGGCCCTCGTGCAGCCGGCAGAAGCGCGGACACAAGTCGCACTGCACCCGTCCGTCGTCGAGCCGGTGCCAGTATCGACCCGGGCGGGTCGACGGCGCCCTTAGTATTTCCGGGCTCAAGATTTCCGTCATGATCGATTTTCGCCATCTATGATCGGCCGGCGCCTAGCGCCAGCCCTATCAAATTCATACATAGGCATGCGATGGCCCTAATGCACCTTTCCGAGTGCCGGAAACCGGCGGTGGCGGGATTCTTCTACCCGGAAGAAGCTGAAGAACTGTCGACAACGGTCGATTCCCTCATCCGCGAGGCAAAGTGGAGCCGCGTTGAGGATGACCAGCCACCCTTCGCCATCATTGTACCCCATGCGGGCTACGTCTACTCCGCGCCGGTCGCAGCACCGGCGTATGCGCTACTGCCGCGATTCAAGGAGCAGATCAACCGCGTCTTGCTGATCGGCCCGGCGCACCGCATCGCGTTTTGGGGGATTGCGTCTCCCTCCGTCGGCCGTTTCTCAACCCCGATAGGGGATGTCCAACTCGATGGCGACGCCATCATGGCGCTGTCGCGGCTACCTCAGGTCGTCATCCGCGACGATGCGCACGCTCAAGAGCACAGCCTCGAAGTGCAGCTTCCATTCCTGCAACGGGCGCTGGATCGATTCGACCTGATCCCCTTGGTAGTTGGCCTCGCTTCGGCAGACGAGGTGGCAGAGGTCATTTCGGTGATGACGGCAGAGCCCGGAACGCTCGTCGTCATCAGTTCCGACCTTAGTCACTACCTGGACTCCGAAGCGGCGCGGCGACTTGATCGACAGACGGTCGATGCCATCCTTGCCCTCGATGGACAGGCAATCACGGATGAGGGTGCCTGCGGGCGCTCCCCGATCAAGGGGCTGCTGAAGGTCGCGCGCGTGCTGGACCTGAAGCCGGAGTTGCTCGATTTGCGCAACTCTGGCGACACGGCAGGCACCAAGGACCGAGTTGTGGGCTACGCGTCTTTGGTATTTCGGCGAACGGCAACCGGCGGGCTGCGGCGCGCCGAACGCGAGACTCTCCTCCATGTCGCGCAATCTGCGATTAGGCGTGGACTTGCCGAAGGCGCACCTCCGACGATTGAGGCCGGCGGCTACGCACCGGCCCTGGCTCAGCAGGGCGCGTCTTTCGTTACCTTGAAAAAGAAGGGGCGCTTGCGCGGCTGCATCGGCTCCCTGATCGCCCACAGACCGCTTGTCGTCGACGTTGCGCAAAACGCCTTCGCCGCCGCCTTCAACGACCCCCGCTTTGGACCCCTGACCGACGACGAATTCGCATCGATCAGCACACTGGAGATCTCTGTTCTCACCGCCCCGAAGGCGCTTGCGGCTGGAACTCTCGCAGAGCTGTCGGCCGCGTTGCGACCGGGACTGGACGGCCTCATTGTGCGCGACGGGGGTCGTCGCGCCACCTTCTTGCCCCAGGTCTGGCAACAGTTGCCGGATCGCAGTTCCTTTCTGCAGCACCTTTGGCATAAAGCCGGGCTCGCACCTGAACACTGGTCGCCGGGCGTCGAGCTCTGGCGCTATCGAACGCAGTCGTTCGCCACGACCCCGGACAAATGGTAGGTGCAAGAGGCAATCTTGCCTTTGCGCGAGCGCACTAGCCCTGCACACTTACCGGACTGTTAAGTCCGAGCCCGATACCATTGATTCATAAGAAAAAATAGGTTGACAGAAGAGGTGGCGATTCTCATCGTAGCCCCCGCATTCCACGGGGTCGGGTCACCAGATGCGTCTTATTCTTCCGTTCCGCGATCGATCGCCCTCTGTCCGGACCGCCAATCCGCGCAGTCAACGGGTTTTTGTGTGGGGGGTCGTCGTTGGCATCGTCTTTGCCGTCATTGCACTGCCGATCCTCGAGCCGGGTGTGCTTGCCGCGCGGAACTATGGAAAAATCTTCGGCTACGGTGACTTCCAGGTAGCAGCGCTGTCGCCGGATTCCGAAAAGACCGTCATACCCGAGACAACGCCTAGCACCATTCGCAAGCGCGAGATCGTCAAGAAGGGCTCCAACCTGATGGAGACCCTGCTGCGGGCCGGCGCATCGCGTCCTGACGCCTATCAGGCAATCGTCGCACTCGAGGAGGTCTTCGACCCCCGGATGCTGCGCGCCGAACAGGCGGTAGATATCGTGCTTGATACCAAGACCGACAACAAGCTGGTGTCGGTCGTGATCCCTTTGACTGTGGAGCGAGCCGTCGCGGCGCAACGAGACGCCGAGGACGCCTTTGTCTCCCGCGAGATCGAAACGCCGCTGACGACCGAAGTCGTCGGCGCCGCGGGCGTTATCGAAGACAGCCTCTTTCAGGCGATGAGCGGAGCCGGCTTGCCGGACCGCGTAACGATGGAACTGATCCGAATCTACGGTTGGGATGTCGACTTCCAACGCGACATCCAGCGACGCGATCAGTTCTCGATCATGTACGAGACTCTCGTCGATCCTGAGGGCAATGTCGCGCGTATCGGCAATGTTCTGATGGCGTCTCTCAATCTCAGCGGAACAGAGCTTCGTCTGTATCGTCATGAACTCGCCGACGGTTCGATAGACTACTTCAACGAGAAGGGCGAGAGCGTTCGCAAATCTCTTCTGCGAACACCGGTCGACGGCGCACGTCTATCGTCACGCTATGGGTCGAGAAGACACCCGATTCTCGGGTACACGCGGATGCACCGCGGCGTCGATTTCGCAGCGCCAAAGGGCACGCCGATCATGGCAGCCGGCGACGGCGTCATCGAATTTGCCGGCACCAACGGTACCTACGGGCGCTACATCCGCATCCGCCACAATTCGTCCTTCAAGACCGCCTACGCTCACCTGAACGGGTTCCGGAAAGGCATTCGCGTGGGCGCCCGCGTTCAGCAGGGCCAAACGATCGGCTACATCGGCACCACCGGCCGTTCCACGGGACCGCATTTGCACTACGAAGTGCTGCGGGGCGGCGCCCAGGTCAATCCGCTCAGCCTGAAGCTGCCGACTGGCCAAACGCTGACCGGCAAAGATTTGGACCTGTTCCAGGCCGCTCGGTCACGTCTGGAAGAGAAATTCGCTGCGCTGGTCACGCCCGTTGAGGTGCCGCCCACGCAGACGGCCGCAGCCCAGGACTAGGCAGACTTCGCCAGGTGCTTATCCGGGTGCAGGACCAGACCGTCGCTCCCCGCTGAAACCCCGACGACGTCGCCTTCGGTGACGTCCCCGCTCAGGATCAGGTTCGCAAGCTCGTTCTGCAGGTTACGCTGAATGACGCGGCGCAGCGGTCTCGCACCATAGACGGGGTCATAGCCGGCATTGGCGAGCCAGGCCCGGGCACTCTCGTCGAGCCTAAGGCTGATCTTTCGGTCCGCCAACAACGCCTCTAGGCGGGCGATCTGGATGTCGACGATCGCATCCATGTGCTCGCGGCTGAGGCGGCGGAAGAGAATGATGTCGTCCAACCGGTTGAGGAACTCCGGCCGAAAGGCGCTACGCACCACGTCCATCACGTCCTTTTGGGCCTCGCTCGTGTCAGCCCCGTCCGGCAGGTTGGCTAGGAACTCCGACCCGAGGTTGGACGTCAGAATGATCAGCGTGTTGGCAAAATCCACGGTTCGCCCCTGGCCGTCGGTTAGACGCCCATCGTCGAGCACCTGCAGAAGAACGTTGAAGACGTCCGAGTGCGCCTTTTCGATTTCGTCGAACAGGACCACCTGATAAGGCCGCCGCCGGACCGCCTCTGTCAGGGCACCACCCTCTTCGTAGCCGACATAACCAGGCGGAGCGCCGATGAGACGCGCGACGGAGTGCTTTTCCATGTATTCGGACATGTCGAGGCGCACCATCGCGTTTTCGTCGTCGAAGAGAAAAGATGCCAGCGACTTCGTGAGTTCTGTTTTCCCAACACCGGTCGGGCCGAGGAACAGAAAGGAACCGATCGGACGTCGAGGATCCTGGAGTCCTGCACGAGCTCGCCGGATTGCGTTGGAAACAACCTCAATCGCCTTGTCCTGGCCGATTACGCGGGCACCCAACACTTTTTCCATATGAAGGAGCTTCTCGCGCTCGCCTTCCAGCATCTTGTCGACCGGGATGCCCGTCCAGCGCGATACGACCGCCGCGACATGCTCTTCGCGAACCTCTTCGTCGAGCATGGCGTCCTGCTCACTGGTTTCCGCCGTCTTGAGTCGACGCTCGATATCCGGAATCACCCCGTAGGTCAGTTCACCAGCCTTGGCAAGGTCGCCGCTCCGTTGTGCGACTTCGAGCGCGTTGCGTGCCGCTTCGAGTTGCTCTTTGAGCTTCTGGGCGCCGGCAAGCTGCTCCTTTTCTGACTGCCACTTCGTAGTCAGTTCGTTCGATCGCTGCTCAAGCTCATTGAGCTCCTTTTCAAGCGACGAAAGACGATCGCGCGAAGCCTGGTCCGACTCTTTCTTCAGTGCTTCGCGTTCGATCTTGAGCTGGATGATCCGGCGGTCGAGCTCGTCGAGCTCCTCGGGCTTCGAGTCGACCTCCATGCGCAGGCGGCTCGCCGCCTCGTCGACCAAATCGATCGCCTTGTCGGGCAGGAACCGGTCGGTGATGTAGCGGTTGGACATTGTGGCCGCGGCAACGATGGCGCTGTCGGTGATACGAACGCCATGATGCAGCTCGTACTTCTCCTTCAGTCCACGCAGGATCGAGATCGTGTCTTCGACTGTTGGTTCACTGACAAAGACCGCCTGAAAGCGCCGCGCCAGGGCGGCATCCTTTTCGACATGCTTGCGATATTCGTCGAGGGTCGTAGCGCCAACGCAATGTAGCTCGCCCCGTGCGAGCGCCGGCTTCAACAGGTTCGATGCGTCCATCGCCCCTTCCGCGGCGCCGGCACCGACGAGCGTGTGCATCTCATCAATAAACAGGATGATTTCGCCTGATGCGGCAGCGATTTCGTTCAGGACCGCCTTGAGGCGTTCTTCAAACTCGCCGCGGTATTTTGCACCCGCGACCATCGCGCCCAGATCCAAGGCCATCAGACGCCGGTTCTTCAGAGACTCGGGAACGTCTCCATTGACGATCCTCAGGGCGAGGCCCTCGACAATCGCCGTCTTTCCTACTCCGGGCTCGCCGATCAGGACCGGATTGTTCTTTGTGCGTCGTGAAAGGACCTGAATCGTTCGACGGATTTCCTCGTCACGCCCGATGACGGGGTCGAGCTTCCCCTCGGCCGCTGCGGCGGTCAGATCGCGAGCATATTTCTTGAGAGCGTCGTACTGATTCTCGGCGCCGGCGCTATCCGCCGTACGTCCTTTCCGGATGTCATTGATCGCACTGTTGAGGTTCTGCGGCGTAATGCCAGCTTGTTTCAGAATGTTCGCCGCAGACGTGTCCTTCGCCATCGACAGCGCCAGCAGGAGCCGTTCAGCGGTAACAAAACTGTCTCCCGCTTTCTCAGCGATTTGTTCGACAGACTCGAAAAGGCGCGCCGTCTCAGGAGCAAGATAGACCTGCCCAGCGCCACCGCCCTCGACCTTTGGCAAACGCGATAGTGCGGCTTCGGTTGCGCTCTTGACGCTATCCGCACGCCCGCCGGCGGCATCGATCAGATTGGCAGCCAGTCCTTCCTTGTCATCGATCAGAACCGACAGCAGGTGCTCCGGCGTGAACCGCTGATGTCCTCGGCGCAGCGCAAGTGTCTGGGCAGACTGGATGAATCCCTTGGAGCGGTCTGTGTAGTTTTCAAATTCCATGGCGAACCCTGCGGCACAAGAATAACCGTGTCCGCCAGAATTGGTCCGGCGGCTCTACAAATTCGCCTTCTTACGTAGCGTTGCCGCTTCGCAACACAAGGGGACAAAACGTCTCAGGCGACGGTTTCTGCTTCTGTGTCCTTGGCCGCGCTGCTGCGACGCCGGCGGCGCGGCTTGGCCGGGGCTTCCTCTTCCGAGGAGACCGATGCGTCCGCTTGTTCCTGCGGCTTTTCGGCAGCTGTATCCGACCCGGCAGTTTCCTCCTCGGCGCCCCCACCATTGGTCGGTGTGGCGATTTCCGCCTCGTCATCGTCATCGTGCTGGCCATCGCCATCTTGACGTTCGTTTTCCGACCGCAGCTTGCGCTCGGCGTTAAAGGCGCTGTGGAGCCGATAGTAGTGCTCCGCGTGCTGGTAGAAATTCTCGGCAGCAACCCGATCGCCGGCCGACGAAGCATCGCGGGCAAGAGCTAGGTACTTGTCGAAGACCTGCGCTGCCGTGCCGCGCAATTTGACACCTGGGCCATTGCTTTCGAAGCTTCTGTTCTGGCCCTGATTGAATGGACGTTTGCCATTGGCCCGTCCGCGCGAACGTCTGGAGCCGGATCCTTGTCTCATCGTGGTCTTCTCTTCCTGTTGACCCTCTACGCATCCGACCGCGGCCACACCATGTAGCGTCAGCTGCTTCTTTCTTGCCGGTTTGCGCTGATACGGCGTCCGCCTGACACTTGGTCCAAGGCATCCGCGTTATCCAATACGAACCTAATCCGCCAGAACGGCTAATCCAACCCTTTTTTTGGCCCGGCGCCTAGCCCAGGCGCTGTCACAATGCAACGCTCGATACCCGACAGGTCACGTCTGATTGCAACCGTCTCCATGGCCGCCTGCGCGAGGATGTCCTCGACCGCCGCGCGTTGTCGGTATCCGATCTCAAGCGCGGCGAAACCTTCCGGCGCAACGAGGTGCGGTAATTCCGCGGCAATCCGCCGATAGCAATCTAGGCCATCGGACCCGCCGTCGAGCGCCGCCACGGGATCAAAAAGGCGAACCTCCGGGGCGAGCGTAGCGATCTCGCCGGTTGCGACATACGGAGGATTGGCGACCACGATATCGAACGAACGATCCACGGCGACACCCCAGTCACCTTCGACAAATCGAGTACGGTCGCCAACCCCGAGTTGGCCTGCGTTGCGGCGTGCAGTGTCGAGAGCTTCGCCGGAGATATCGACACCCAGCCCGGTTGCCCCTGGCAGTTCCGACAACAGGGCGACGAGCAGACAACCGCTCCCCGTTCCAAGGTCGAGAATGGAAGGCGATACCATCTTACGGCACGCCGCTTCTTCCAATACTGCCTCGACCAGACATTCACTGTCGGCTCGCGGATCCAGGGTCGCGGAAGACAGATCGAATTCCAGACTCCAGAACTCGCGGCTACCACGAATGCGCGACAGCGGCTCACCTTGTGCCCGGCGGTGCGTCATCTGACGATAGATCGCAATCACACGGTCCGACAAGGTTTCGACCCGTCCAGCAAGCTGGTCCTCGATTCGATGGCGACCGGCGTACGAAAGAAGCAAGCGAGCCTCTCGTAGAGCGCCCTCGATACCCGCAGCGTCAAGCGCAGCACGACTCTCATCGAGCACCGCTCGAAGGGTCGACTGATCACGCATCTACCGATCCATCGAGCGCGGCAAGCCGCTCGGCCTGATCCTCCGACGCCAAAGCATCAATGATCTCGTCGAGTCCCTCGCCCATCATGATGCGGTCCAGCTTGTGAACGGTAACGTTGATCCTGTGGTCGGTTACACGGTTCTGCGGAAAGTTGTAGGTGCGCACGCGTTCGGACCGCTCGCCGCTACCGATCTGGCTCTTTCGATTCGCGGCGCGCTCCGAATCCCGCGCCTGGCGTTCCGCCTCATAAAGGCGCGCACGAAGTATCTTCATCGCCTTGGCGCGGTTCTTGTGCTGCGACTTCTCGTCCTGCTGGGTCACCACGATCCCGGTCGGCAGGTGCGTTATGCGGACGGCGCTGTCGGTGGTATTGACCGACTGCCCGCCCGGCCCCGACGAACGATAGACGTCCACTCGCAGGTCCTTCTCATGGATTTCGACGTCGAACTCCTCGGCTTCGGGGAGCACCGCAACGGTGGCCGTGGACGTGTGAATCCGGCCGCTGGATTCCGTCACCGGAACGCGCTGTACGCGATGCACTCCGGATTCGTACTTCATGCGCTCAAAAACACCGCGTCCACTGATGGTCGCGGACGCCTCTTTGTAGCCTCCCATGTCGTTCTCGGAGATGGACATGACCTCAAAACGCCAGCCACGTTCCTCGGCATAGCGCTGATACATCCTCATGAGGTCAGCGGCGAAGATGCCCGCCTCGTCACCGCCGGTGCCGGCACGAACTTCGAGAATAGCGTTGCGCTCGTCAGCTTCGTCTTTCGGAAGCAACATGATCTGCAGGTCGTGTTCAAACTCCGGCAGCTTTGCTTCCTGCTCACCGAGCTCTTCGTCCGCCATCGACCGCATGTCTTCGTCAGCGGATGGATCTGCCAGAATTTCCTTCAGGCCGGCAACGTCACGGCGAAGGGTCCGGAGACGACGCGCGGCATCGGCGACGGGCCCCATGTCAGCATATTCCTTGGACAAGCGTGCGAAGTCCGAGTCACCGCCGTGCCCTGCGCTCAAGGCCTTCTCGAGTTCGGCATGTTTCTTCAGCAGTTGTTCGATCTGATCGTCGGAGATCACTTCTTGAATTGCTCCAGGCTTTCGGAAAGCGCATCAAACGTCACCGCCGTTTGTTCGCCGGTATCGAGATTGCGTAGCGTCACTGCGCCAGCCTTGATCTCGTCGTCTCCGATCAGGACCGCTGCTCCGGCATTGAGCTTGTTCGCTCGCTTCATGCGACGGCCGACATTCCCGCTGTAACCGAGCTCGATCGTCAACCCGGCGTGACGGAGCTCGCCGCTCAATCGCAGCGCCAGGGCTTCTGCCGCCTGGCCAACCGGAATGATCGCGACCGGACGGGGACGCGGCGGCGGGCTGTCCAAGAGAAGCGCTAGACGCTCGACGCCAGCCGCCCAACCGACACCGGGGAGCGGTGGTCCCCCCAGGTCCTTGACAAGACCGTCGTAGCGCCCCCCGGCCATGACCGTTCCTTGCGCACCCAGATCTTGGGTAATGAACTCGAAGGCAGTGTGACAGTAATAGTCGAACCCGCGCACAAGCTTCGGGTTGACTTCGAAAGCAACGTCGAGCGACGCAAGACCGTCGCAAACCTCGCCGAAAAAGGTCGCGGAACTCGCGTTGAGATAGTCGGAAAAAACCGGACCGTTCTCCAGTACCAGCTTGTCTCGATCATCCTTGGAATCGAGGATTCGCAGCGGATTGCGATCGAGCCGCACTCGGCTCTCTTCCGAGAGTTCCTCGCGGCGTCCGTCAAGGAAGTCGACGAGCGCATCACGGTATGTCTGACGGCTTTCCGCATCGCCGAGCGAATTGATCTCCAGGACGACGCGGTCTTGCAGTCCCAGGCGCTCTAGAATATGAGCGCCCATCGCTATCACTTCGATGTCGCCAAGCGCGCCCTGCACGCCGAGCAACTCGACACCTACCTGATGAAGCTGGCGATAACGTCCCTTCTGCGGCCGCTCATGGCGAAACATGGGACCCTGATAGTAGAACTTGAGGGGCGCATCCTGAGCCAGTCCGTTGGACACGACCGCACGGGCGACGCCGGCGGTCCCCTCGGGGCGCAGTGTCAGGCTGTCGCCACTGCGGTCCTCGAAGGTGTACATCTCCTTGGTCACGACATCGGTGGCCTCGCCCAACGTGCGCTCGAATACCTGGGTGAACTCGAAAATGGGCGTGGCGATCTCGTCGTAGCCGTACCACGCGGCCGTTTCGCGCGACGCTTCCTTGATCTTGCGAAAGAGAGCGGAGTCGTCAGGAAGGATGTCCCGCGTTCCGCGGACAGGTTGCAGCACCATCGATCGAACCTAGCTAGGAAGCAGCAGCGGCAGGTATGGTCGGCGCAGCACGGGATTCGATTTCCCGCGCCTTTGCCTCGACCAATTCAACCACGTGATCGACGAGTCTGTCGTCGTCGATCTTGTGGTCGGCGAGACCGTTAACATAAACCATATGATTGCCGCGTCCGCCGCCGGTCAGCCCGATGTCGGTTTCGCGCGCTTCCCCGGGACCGTTCACGACGCAACCGATGATCGAAAGCGTCAGAGGTGTCGTGATGTGGGCCAACCGCCTTTCGAGTGTCTCGACGGTCCTGATTACGGGAAACGCCTGCCGCGCGCACGAAGGGCACGATATGATGTTAACGCCGCGGTGGCGCAGGTTGAGCGCCTTGAGCATCTCGAACCCAACGCGGACCTCTTCCGCGGGCTCTGCGGACAGCGAGACACGAATGGTATCCCCAATGCCCGACCACAGGAGCATGCCCATTCCGATTGACGACTTGACCGTACCGCCCCTTAGACCGCCTGCTTCTGTAATCCCAAGGTGCAAAGGGTAGTCACAGGCTTCCGCAAGTTGCTGATATGCCGCGACGGCGAGGAAGACGTCCGAAGCCTTAACGCTGATCTTGAACTCGAAGAAGTCCTCTTCCTCAAGCATCCGCGCGTGATTGAGCGCGCTTTCAACCATGGCCTCGGGGCACGGCTCGCCGTACTTCTCAAGAAGTTCCTGCTCGAGAGATCCGGCATTGACGCCAATTCGCATCGAACAGCCATAGTCTCGTGCCGCCTGCACCACCTCGCGGACGCGGGACTGCGAACCGATGTTTCCTGGATTGATGCGCAAACAGGCGGCACCGGCTTTGGCGGCCTCAATGCCTCGCTTGTAGTGGAAGTGGATGTCGGCCACGATCGGCACGCCGACTTCCCTGACAATCGTTCCCAGCGCAGCCGTCGACTCCTCGTCCGGGCATGAAACCCGCACAATATCTGCACCCGCTGCCTCGGCTTCTCTGATCTGCGCAATCGTCGCTGCAGCGTCGCGCGTTAGCGTATTGGTCATCGTCTGCACCGTGATCGGCGCGCCGCCGCCCACCGGCACGCTGCCCACCATGATGCGGCGCGATTCCCGGCGCTGAATGTCGCGATACGGCCTGACGCTCATAGCGTTCGTCGAAAACTCGCAAGAAAGCAGGATTGCCCGGGACTATGCATCCCGTGGCCCCGCGGAATCAAGGGGAGCCGCGGTGGTTTGCTAGGGCGATATGTCGTCGCGGACCGAAACCTGCCCTGTGCGAAGGCGTTCCGCGTCAAGCGGAATGTTGCGGCCGATGACGCCCATCGGACCTAACGGCGGGAGAGTCTCCCCATCGACAACCAGACGAAGTGCGCCGATGTTGCCCGTCATCATCAACAGGTCGGGCCGGTCGGGCACGAGATAGCGGTCACCCGGGCGCAGAACTCTTGTCAGCAGTAGTTCCCCGGTCGTCGCCCGAACCTGCACCCAGCTATCGCTTTCGGCCACCAGGACGATCCTCGCACCCTCATTGCCGGCTCCGAATGTTCGCGGAACGTAGCCCTCGGACGTCGCTTCGGAGTCCTCATCGGCGCTCGGCGCCAGCGGCGGTGGCGCCGCGGGCTGTGTTGCAGCCACCACCACCTCGCCCGTCTCGGGACGGGCAGTGGACGGTGAGCGAGGCCCGGGAGCTTCCTCACCGGAATTGCCACCGGTTGCGGCAATGGGAGCAGACGATGCTTCGGCAAGCTGCATGACCCGCAGCGCGTTTTCGTCACCCTCGCTGCGACGCTGCGATGCTTGTAACGGCGGCACCTGCGGCGGTTTCGTCGATACGGTTGCGGTCTGGGTCGGCTCCACCGAATCGGACGCGACGGCCGCGACTCGTGCGCGCGCACCGCCATCCTGTGCCTCGGTCTCGGCCTCAGCATCTGTTGAACCTACTTCAGCGACCGCTTGGCCTTCGCCCTCGCGGCGCTCAGGGGTCGGCGCGGCCGGTGCCGCAGCAACCTCGGCTTCTACCGCACCGGATTGCGCAACGGATCCTTCCGTTGCGACGGAAGGCGCCGCGACGTCCGCTTCGCCATTCGGCTCAACATCCGAGGACACCGCCCCCTCCGTGTCGCTCGCCACACGGCCTACTGCGGCTTCACCACCCGCAACCTCCGACGATGGCGCGGAGATCTCGGTCTGCTCCTCCGGCCCGGCGCCGGCGGCGCTTGAGGAAACTACGGTATCAATTGTGCGCGCCGCTGCCGCGGGCGTCCTCTCAGACTCGGCGGCGGCCAGCCGATCAGGAATCGGCGCCACACGCTCGGCCGTACTCCGCTCCTCGCTGGTCAGCACAAACCATGCAGCGTATGCGACGATGGCAATTACCAAACCGCCGAGCAATAGGCGGCCTGTTGGCATGCGGCCGCGATCCATAGCGGAGGGAAATTCGAGGCGCGTTTCGCGGCGCGGCCCAGCGGCCTCGCTCCTATAGCGCTCAATGACGATCTGTTCGTCGAGGTTCAGGAAGCGTGCATAGGAACGGAGAAAACCGAACACGTACACGTCACCGGGTAGATCGGCAAAACGTCCCGCTTCGAGCGCGTCGAGATATGCGCCACTGATCCGCAACTTCTGCGCAACGTCCGCCAACTCGACTCCAGTGCGCACCCGTGCGGCACGCAACTCCGAGCCGATCCCGTCGTAATCCTTCGTATCGGAACGGACTTCCCGCAGGTGAAGTCGGCGACGCGCCGGCTCCACAACCACGGGCTCATCTTCGCGCTTCGGTTCCTGGCTAGCCATTGTCGACCCCACCACTGAACGGTCCGGTGCCGGGCTGCACCCGACCGACGAAACCGTCTGATATGCCCTCAGACCGAGACGTCTGCCGGCACGTTTGCCATTTCAGCTCTCGACCCGTCGGACGCCGGCCCCTTGCGTCCTAATACTATCGTCATTGGCAAAAACCCCATCCCGCACCAACGGACGGGAGCTTTCCCCACTTTTCACAGCCCGTGAGTAAACCAGAAAATTGTTTATTTGCAAATATTTAAAACTTAAAGCCGTGATCTTGGACGAAGTGCTTGAGGTCCTCCCGAAGCGAGTGGCCGCGGCCCGCCCCCCGGACCTCCAAATCGGCAAGATAGGTCGAGATTGCGGCACAATCGAGGCTCCTCAACCCTGCTTTCACGCTGCCAAAGGCCTGAGCTGGAATCGATAGGCTGCGATACCCGAGTCCAGCCAGACATGCGGCTTCCAACGGATCGGCGGCCATGTCGCCACAGACGGTCAGGGGCTTGCCGGCACGACGGCAAATCGCTTCGACCTGCACGAGGAGCCTTAGGAAACCCGGCGACAGCGTGTCGTATCGACGAGCCAACCGTGGGTTGGTGCGATCGCTTGCAAAGAAATACTGCGCCAGATCGTTCGTCCCGACGGAAACAAAGTCGGCAACCCGCACGACCTCCTCAAGTTGCCAGACCAGCGACGGAACCTCGAGCATGACGCCAACCGACACTTTTTCCGGAGCAGGAAGGCTGACCCGCCGGGCTCGCGCCACCTCAAGGTCGAGAATGGCTTGTGCTCGCGCAAGTTCGGCAAACTCGGCAACCATGGGAAACATCACCTGGAGTGGGCGCCCTTCCGCGGCTGTCAACAGCGCGCGGAGCTGGTTGCGCAGGACGGACGGTCGGTCCAGACCGACACGAATGGCACGCCAGCCCATGGCCGGGTTTTCTTCAAGTTCTAGCGGCTGGTCGAGGTGAGGCAGAACCTTGTCGCCCCCGAGGTCAAAGGTACGAAAGATCACCGGCTTCTCGCCTGCGGCGTCGAAGACATGGCGGTAGGCGGCGGTCTGCTCCTCGATCGACGGAAAGGTCGGGTGCGTCAAGAAGAGCAGTTCCGTTCGCAGAAGACCGATACCGCTCGCGCCGGTCGCAGCGAGGAGCGGGAGCTCGCCAAGCAGGCCGACATTGAGGTGAAGCTGAAACGAGACACCGTCTGCCGAGTGCGCTGGAAGATTGCGCATCGATTCGTAGTAGCGGCGGCGGCGCTCCTCGTTCTCCCCGTATTCGCGGATATCGTCGTAGACGCTTTCGTCCGGTCGCGCGTAGACGAGCCCCCGCCAGCCGTCGACGACCACCGCCTCGCCGGCATCCAGGCGACCAAGCACAGAAGCGAGGCGGCCGACCACCGGGATGTTTAGGGATCGAGCCACGAGAACCATATGCGATGTCGGCGACCCTTCGCCCAGAACGATCGCCCTTAGCCGATCCGGGTCGTACTCAAGCAATTCGGCCGGACCCAGTGTGCGAGCAACCAAAACCGCATTTTCCGGCATGTCGGTGGCACCGATTTCCGGTCGGTTCGCCAGCTGGCGCAGAAGCTGATTTGACAGATCGTCGAAGTCAGCGATGCGTTCCCTGAAATACGGTCCGGGGGCCAGTTGCAGTCGGCGACGGTTCTCGTCCTGCACGCGGCGCACCGCACCTTCCGCTGTCAGCCCATCACGAACGGCAGCCCGCATGCGGGTCATCCAGCCTTCGTCCTCGGCAAACATCCGATAGGTATGGAGGACCTCTTTCTCGGCCTCTCCAATTCGCGGTGCATGGTCGGCCACGAGACCCCGAATGCGTTCGAGGAACCCCTCGATAGCGCGTTCAAGGCGCGCGCTCTCCGCCGCTGTATCGTCGGAAACGAGCTCTCGCACGACCATTGCACCCCGGTGCCGGTAGACGTGGCCTTCGGCGATTCCTGCGGCGAGCGGCATGCCTTCGAACCGAAGTGGCAGCGTAGCGTTGCCATCGATGTCGATTACCTCGTCGACGGAGAGTAGTCCGGCCGCGTGAACGAGTTCCGCTAGCACCATTGCCACGGTTTGCAGCGCTTCAGACTCTTCGGACGTGTACTCGCGTTCGCTGCGGTTCTGAACGGCGAGAGCGCCGATCGCACGGCCTCCTCGTTGCAGCGGAACACCGAGGAGCGAATGAAACCGTTCTTCTCCCGTTTCCGGACGGTAGGCAAATTGCGGGTGAGATTGTGCGTCGGACAGCGCCAGCATGCGTCCGTGTGCGACGATATCGCCGATCAGACCCTCGCCGACGCGCAATCGCGTTTGGTGCACGGCTTCGGGACGCAGGCCATAGGTCGAGAAAAGCTCGAGCACGTCGCCCGCACGACGCAGGTAGAGGGAGCAAACTTCGGCCACCATGTTCGTCGCAATGAGCGACGTGACGGCATCAAGTCGATCTTGCGGCGTGCCACCGCCTGCCATTACCTCGCGCAAACGGCGCAGCAACGCACGCGGGCCGGCCACTTTGCCGCGATTCATCGTACCGTTTCAGCCTGCTCCGGGGCCGGCGCCACCTTGCTGCCTCCTTCGTCCATGCGTGAGGCGATCGATTCGATGGCCTCCTGGACGAGTTGGCCTATGATATCCGCAACCGGCTCTTCCTTTCGCACCAAACCGATGCTCTGACCGGCCATGATCGACCCGAACTCGATGTCTCCATCGATCGCCGCACGACGCAACGCGCCGGCCCAAAACCGCTCAATGGCAAGCTGCGCGTCAGCTTGCGACATTTCGCCGGCATCGACCTTGCCGATGACCTCTTTCTGTTTCTCAAGAAACAGTCGTGTGCCCTTGTTGGCCAACGCCCGAACGGGAATGACCGGGAAGCGCTCGTCGAGTTGTACCGATAGGACTGCATCGCGTGCACTGGCGCGAATGAACGCCTGCTTGAATTTCGGATGGGCAACGCATTCCGTCGCGCAAACAAAGCGGGTCCCCATCTGAACCCCGGACGCGCCCGCGCCCAAATACATAGCAATCGCGTCGCCGGTACCAATCCCTCCGGCGACGAAAACTGGTACGTCACGAATAGCGGGCAGGATCTCCTGTGCCAGAACGCTGGTCGAAACGGGCCCGATGTGACCACCGGCCTCCATTCCCTCAATGACCAGAGCATCGACCCCAGAGCGAACCAAACGCTTGGCAATGGCAAGCGCTGGTGCAAACGCCAATACCCGAATACCCGCGTCCTTGAGTTGGGCGATCGCCGACGCCGGCGGCAAGCCGCCGGCAAGGGCAACGTGACTGACCTGCCGCTTTCCGCAAACCTTGATAAGTTCCGGAAGATCGGGGTGCATCGTAATGAGATTCACACCGAAAGGGCGATCGGTCAGGTCGTGCGTCGCTGCAATCTCCTGTTCCAGCTCGGCAGGACCTAGAGACCCGCACGCGATCACTCCGAAGCCGCCTGCATTGGAAATCGCAGAAACCAGATTTCGGTCGGACAGCCAGCTCATCGCGCCGCCTAGAATGGCGTATTTGCTGCCCAGGAAGGCGACGCCTCGGTGCCACAGCTTGTCGAGCTGGGCGCGGGCGCGGGCCTCCGGATTCTCAGCCATCGTCGAGTCCGTAGGCCGTGTGGAGGGCGCGCAGCGCAAGCTCCGTGTAGGCCTCGTCTACGAGAACGCTGACCTTTATCTCGGACGTCGAAATCACCTGGATGTTGATTCCACGTTCTGCCAAAGTCGCGAACATGCGTTGGGCAACACCGGCATGGCTGCGCATGCCGACGCCAATCACGGAAATCTTGGCGACGCCCTTGTCGGCCAGGAGCTGTGTATACCCGATCTCGCCCTTGAACTTCTCGATGACGGCAACTGCGCGTTCGAGGTGGGAACGGGTGACGGTAAACGTTAGGTCGGTCGATCGGTCATCCTGAGAGATGTTCTGAACGATCATATCGACATTGATGTTTGCTTCAGCGAGAGGTCCGAAGACGGCCGCCGCGACGCCCGGTCGATCGGCCACTTTTCGAAGCGTGATTTTCGCTTCGTCACGTGAATAGGCGATGCCGCTGACGATTTCTTTTTCCACGATCTCTTCCTCGTCGACAACGAGTGTACCCGGGGTATCGGTGAAGCTGGAAAGGACTTGCATTCGGACGCTGTGGTTCATTGCGAGTTCCACAGACCGTGTCTGCAGCACCTTGGCGCCCAGGGAGGCCAGTTCCAGCATTTCCTCGTAGGTGATTTTCTCAAGCTTGCGGGCGCGGGTCACGATGCGCGGATCCGACGTATATACCCCGTCGACGTCGGTATAGATGTCGCAGCGATCGGCATTCAGCGCGGCAGCTAGTGCAACCGCGCTGGTATCGGACCCGCCACGACCGAGTGTCGTCACCCGGTTCTCATCGCTCAGCCCCTGAAATCCGGCCACTACGGCGACCTGACCCTGCCCGAATCGTTCGACGATCTGCTCTACGTCTATGTCCCGGATACGCGCTGAACCATGCGAGGAATCGGTCCGAACGGGCAATTGCCACCCCATCCAGGAACGTGCGGGAACGCCAAGGTCCTGCAGCACGATGGCCATCAGACCAGCCGTAACCTGTTCGCCGGTCGCAACCACCACGTCGTACTCGCGTGTGTCGTGGAGCACGGAGGCCTCGCTGGTCCACTCGACAAGCTGATTCGTCGTCCCGGCCATGGCCGACACCACCACAGCAATCTGGTGACCGCGATCATACTCGGCCTTGATCCGCCCGGCCGCATTCCGGATACGTTCGAGATTGGCTACCGAGGTGCCGCCGAATTTCAGGACGAGAATCGACATGGTTTCCGCAACGAACAGAGGGCAGCCCGGCACGCGCAAGCCGTGACGCCCAAAGGATTTTCTTGCTTTGGCAAGGGCGCGTATACATATACGCGACACAGTTTGCAGGCAAGCGAGGGCCTCACGTGACCGCCAAAACCGCCCCGAGCGACACGTCAGTGGACGAGAGCGAGGTCGCACGTTTCTCGCGCATGGCGGCCACCTGGTGGGACACGGAAGGGCCATTCCGCCCCCTTCACCGACTGAACCCTGTCCGCCTCGCCTATCTACGCAACAACTTGTGCCGACAGTTCGGTCGGGATCCTGGCATTCCCGCGCCGCTCGAAGGCCTGCGCATTGCCGATATCGGCTGCGGCGGCGGCCTCCTGTGTGAACCTGTCCGCCGCCTCGGCGCATCGGTTGTCGGTATTGATCCGTCAGAGAAGAATGTCGGGATCGCTCGGCAACATGCCCAGGAGATGGGCCTGGAAATCGACTACGTGAAAGCCACCGCCGAGGAACTGGCGGCCTGGGGGGAGAAGTTCGACGCCATCCTCAATATGGAAGTCATCGAACACGTGGCCTCCATCCCGGCATTCCTGGGAGCATGCGCCCAGCTTCTTCGGGACGAACGTTCGTGCATGACCCTGGCGACCCTCAATCGGACCCTGAAAGCTTACGCCCTCGCGATCGTCGGCGCCGAGTACGTGCTGCGCTGGCTGCCGCGCGGAACGCATGACTGGACCCGATTTGTCCGGCCATCGGAGCTGGCGGAGGCGCTCGCACGCGTTGACCTACGCGTTGCCGATCTCAGCGGCGTTTCCTTTTCACCCCTGTCTGGCGAGTGGCGCCTGTCGCGGGATCTCGACGTGAACTATTTGGCATTCGCCGTGCGCGGCTAGTTTAGGCATCTTCCTTCGTCGGCCAGGGAAGGACGCCGAACTCGACGCCTTCCTCGTTCAATGCCTCTGCCTCATCGCCAGTCATTTCCCCGTAGATGTCCCGCCGCTCGACCTCGCCATAGTGAATCTTCTTGGCCTCTTCGGCGAAGGCAGAGCCGACGTAGTCGAAATTCTTCTCGACCTCGCTTCTCAGAGCCCGCGCAAGACGCATGATCTCGGCCGCACGCTCGCCGGCACTGTTTGCTGCCGCCACGGGCAGATTGTTCTGGGGCTCGGTTGCGCGCCCTTTGCCTGCCGAAACGTTGGGCGCCATGAGCGCCTTGCTGAGATGGTGATCGCCACAGACCGGGCACGTGACCTCGCCTGATGCCATCTGACTGTCGTAGGCATCGCTGTTCGCAAACCACGTTTCGAACACGTGATCGTTCTTGCACCGAAGGTCAAAGGAGATCATTCGAACGAATCCCGGGTGGTACCCGTCTGCATGGTTCGATATAGGACCCGTTGAGAGAATTCAAGATGAGGGCGTTAGGCGTCGGGCAGTTCGAATGCCGGCGCATGTCGCCACGCAGGCACCGCGCTGCGCGCCCGCCCGACCTCGGCTAGATCGATGTTCGCGTAGAAAACGCCGTGGCCCTCGCCCGCGTCGAGCAGGACTTCGCCCCAAGGCGAGACAATCAATGAATGGCCATGGGTCTCCCGCTTGGCGGGATGGCGACCGACCTGAGCCGGCGCAATGACAAAAGCACCGGTCTCGATGGCCCTTGCCCGCAACAGCACCGTCCAATGCGCTTTTCCAGTGACCTTGGTGAATGCCGAGGGAACCGTGATTAACGCAGCGCCTGCCGCGCCGAGCGCGCGGTACAGATGCGGGAAGCGGACATCGTAGCAGATCGTCATGCCCAGACGTCCCCACGGCAGGTCGACGAGTACGCCCTGATGCCCTGGGCGATAGTTCTTCGATTCGTTGTAGACCTCGCCCCCCGGGAGCTCGACGTCGAACATATGGATCTTGTCGTAACGCGCGGCGATCGATCCATCGGGCGCAAACAGAATCGAGCGGTTGCTCAGCCGCCCATCGCTAGCGGCCACGGCTATCGAACCCGCCAGGATCCAACGCTCTACCTCGGACGCAAGTGCGGAAAAGCACCGGACCGCGGGATGGATCCCTTCGTCCACTGAAAGCGTCATCAAACGATCACGGCTTGCCGCCATCAACGCGACGTTCTCTGGCGTGGTGATGAAGTCGGCGCCGCCGCGGGCGGCCTCGCGCACAGCTACTGAAACGACATCCAGGTTTGCCGCCATGTCGTCGCCGGCGCAACCCTGCACACAAGCGACACGCATTCCGGACGTCTAGGCTGCAGGAGCGGCCAACATCGGATCGAGCTGGCCACTGCGCTCCAGAGCATAGAGATCGTCACAGCCGCCAATGCCTTCACCGTTGATGAAGATCTGCGGCACCGTGTAGCGGCCCTCGGCACGAGCGCTCATCTCCTGGCGCATCGCGTCGCTGAAGGTGACATCGATTTCCTCGAACTCGACGCCCTTCTTGTTGAGCAGATTCTTTGCGCGGGCGCAGAAGCCGCACATCATGGTCGTATAGATCTCGACTTTGGCCATGTTCCTTCACACGGGTGGTAGCAGAAGCTCTTGCTACACTAGGTGTCGGCGGGTGGGTTCTGCAACAGGCACAAGCACAAATCATGCTTACCCTAGAGCCGCCGCGCGAGGGTGAGGACATCGACGTCCCTGGCCCCGGCCTTGAGCAACACCCGGGCACAAGCCTCAACCGTCGCGCCGGTCGTCATGACATCGTCGATCAAGACAACATCAATCCCATGCAAATCCGTCTCGTTGCCGAGTGCGATCGCACCCTGAAGATTGCGGCGGCGCGCGGATGCCCCAAGGCGCCCCTGAGATGGTGTATGACGCCGGCGACGGAGGAGACGTGGAGCAACGGGCACTCCCGTTGCGCTCCCCAAGGAAAGCGCCAGAAGCGCCGCCTGGTTGAAGCGGCGGGCCAGAAGCCGACGCGGGTGCAGTGGAACCGGCACAAGAAGCGAGGCGGAGGTCAGCAGCTCTGCGCCCGCCCGCCAAAGATGCGGCACGAGAAGAGGGACAAGGTCCGTGCGATCGCCGTCCTTCAGAGCGAGTATAAGATCGCGCGAAACGTCGTCGTAGGCGAGCGCGGCACGGGCAGACCGGAACGCCGGCGGTGTGGCGATGCAGGCGCCGCACCATGTCTTGCCCCCAGCATCGTAGTCGAACGGCAGCCCACACCTAAGGCAGAGCGGCGGCACGACAAAACGCGCCTGCGACCAGCACGACGCACACAGGGCCGCTCCCTCAACCGACCTGCCGCACCGCGGACAAACCGCCGGCATAACGAACCGGATCGCCGCCCGGAGCGCGTCGCGTACACCCTGTTGAAAGAAGTTCGGCACGTCGCCCCTATGCAGGGGCGACAGGCCTTTTTCGGCGGTCAGACCTCGAGAACGACCTTTCCGAAGAACTTGCGACTGGCGAGGAGGTCGTGCGCCGACTTCATATCCTTGAGCGGGAAGATCTTCTCGATGACCGGACGTAATTTCCCTTCAGCGACGAGCTTGAGAACCATCTGGTTGGTCGAAACCGGCGCGAAGTGTGTCGACGTCATGGTCAACTGCTTGCGAAAGAACTGGATCATGTCGATTTCGACCTGTTCGCCCGCATGCGCACCGGCCGTAGACAGCCGCCCGTTCAGGCATAGCGCTTCCAGACTCTGCTGGAGCACGGTGCCGCCCACACATTCGATGACCACGTCGACCCCGCGGCCATCGGTCATTCGCATCGCCTCATCAACAATGCTCTGCTTGTTGTAGTTGATGACTTCGGACGCACCGAGTTGGCGGGCACGATCCAGCTTTTCGTCGGAACCCGCCGTCGCGATCACCCGTGCCCCGGCGAGCGCCGCAATCTGTACCGCGGCCGAACCGACGCCGGAACCCGCAGCGTTGACGATGACATCCTCACCCTGTCGCACCTTGCCTTTGGATACGACCAACTCCCACGCCGTCGCCATCGCGACCTGAGTGGCCGCAGCATCCAGGTCGGAGAGTCCGTCGGGCATGCGAATGATGTTAGGCTCGGTAACCTTGACGTATTCGGCATAGGTACCCCAATGGGTTACACCGAGCTTGTCGAAGTCCATGCAGATGTTGTCCATCCCGAGCGCACAGTTGCAGATCTGACGACGGCAACGCCCGCGCGAGGTCGTCAACTGCGGCATCACCCGGTCGCCCACCTTGAACGCGGAGACGCCCGACCCGACCTCGGCGACAACGCCGGCACCCTCAACGCCGAGAATGTGTGGCATCTTTAGCCCCAGGTAGCCTGAGACATCGTTGCGCAGATCGAGATCGAAGTGATTGAGCCCCACCGTCTTGAGATTGATGAGAACCTCTCCCGGGCCGACCTTGGGCGTGTCGATATCCTCGTACTTGAGAACGTCGGATGGCCCACACTCATGAATAACGACCGCTTTCATCGATTTCCTCCCTGTACGGTTGTTGCATCACTCTACCAGCAATCAGCGGGCAGAATACCGTGAGCGAGCACATCGTCTTCGATCGGCGGGCAATCACACGAAATCGAGATCGGGCAGCCGCCGGAGGAACAGGCGGCCTCTTCTTATTCGACGAGGTCGCCCGTCGGCTTGCTGACCGGCTCCTGGACATTCAACGGAAGTTTCGCGTGGTTCTGGATCTGAGCGCCTACGGAGACCTGTATGCGCCGATCGCTGCGATCGACGCTCTTTCCGCACGCGGCATCGAACAGTTCATTGAGTCACGGGAAACGGCAACGACCCAGCGTCGCAGACCCGCGTTCGTGGCAGACCCCGAGGCCCTGCCGGTCGGCGCGGCGAGCGTGGACCTCGTTCTTAGCGTTCTGTCGTTGCATGGGGTCAACGACCTTCCGGGAACGCTCGTACAGATTCGCCGCGCCCTGCGTCCGGACGGCCTGTTGCTGGCCGCGTTCTTCGGCGGCGAGACCCTGAAGGAATTGCGCAATTGCCTTGAGCGGGCCGAAATCGAAGTCCGTGGTGGCGTCAGTCCGCGCGTGGCGCCGTTTGCCGACCTTCGCGATATCGGCGGGCTACTCCAGCGCGCAGGGTTCGCCTTGCCGGTGACCGACCAAGATCGAATCACGGTCACCTACGAGTCTGCCTTTGCCCTGATGCGCGATCTGCGCGCCATGGGTGAAACGAATGCACTGGTCGCGCGCGAGCGGCGCTTCACGCCGAGAATGGTTTTTCTCCGCGCCGCCGAACTCTACCAGCAAGGCCACGCCGTTAATGGACGAATCCCGGCAACGTTCGACATCAACTATCTCGCCGGCTGGGCGCCCCACGCCTCGCAGCAGAAACCGCTGCGGCCGGGCGCGGCACAGACAAGACTCGCTGAGGCACTTGGAAGCACCGAGAGATCGGCTGGCGAAAAGGCCGGCCCCGAGCGCTAGAGATAGTCCCGCAGCATCGCCACCAGCGGCACATCGGCCGGCGGCATGGCCATATCCTGCAAGCGCTTCACCGGAACCCATTGCAGCTGCTGCCCTTCGCGCCCTTGCGGCTGGCCCTTCCACACGCGGCAAACGTAGAGCGGCATCAGGAGATGAAACGAATCGTAGCGATGCGAAGCGAAACAGAAGGGCGCCAGACAGCTCTCCTCGGTGTCGATGTCCAGTTCCTCGCGGAGTTCGCGGATGAGTGCCGTCTCGGGCGCTTCGCCGGGTTCGATCTTCCCGCCCGGAAACTCCCACAGACCCGCCATCGCCTTGCCGTCAGGTCGCTGCGCCAGTAATACCCGATCATCGCCATCCAGCAATGCTACCGCCACTACGGTCAGGATCGGCACCTCATTGCCACCTGCCTGATGCCACTTCCCCTTGTCCAGCGCCATCAGAATGGACAGGTTCGATCGGCCGCGTGCGGGCATCCACAACTCCGCCAGGCCGATCGGAGCGAAGCCGTTTTTTTCAAGCACCTTGCGCGAAGCGGCATTTTTTTCGTTCACGTGCGCCGTCACGCGAACGAGCCCGTCACCGAAGCAGTGGGGAACAAGGGCCGACACGGCTTCCGTCGCGAGACCCTTGCCCCATAGATCGCGCGCCAGCCAATAGCCAATCTCTCCGATTCGGGTACCGTCGGGCAGGTCCATGGGACGCACCCCGATCGTTCCGATCATCGCTCCAGTGACTCGATCCTCGATGACGAATGCATCGCCGACGGGAAGCGGCCCTTCGCCGAGTGCCGATTGCACGAAGGCAACCGCATCGTCCTCGGTGTAGGGGAAGGGGACATGCGACAGAAAGGCCACGACCGATTCGTCGGCGAGATGCCGGACGCAGCTCGGGACGTCGTCCATCGTCGGCGAGCGCAGCACCAGACGATTACTCACGATCGGCCCGCGGATCATGCGTTCGAATCCAGGACGTAGCGCAACACCTTGCGCTGTGGGTCGGCGGTGGGCGTTTGTTCGAGTCCCTGATAGGTGAAGCCGAGGCGCGACAGGACGCGCGTCGAAGCCGGGTTCCCCATGAACACGAAAGCGACGATGCCACGCATGCGCAGGGTGTCCAAACCGAAGGCGAGCGCCGCGCCAACGGCCTCGGTGGCGTAGCCCTGGCCCCAGCATTTGCGGTCGAGCCAGTACCCCAGTTCGAACAGGCGGCCGTGCGGAATCAGCCCCAGGCCTCCGACAAACCGACCGTCGTCGCGACGCTCAATGGCAAAGCGGCACCCAACGATCCGACCGGGCGGATTGCGAAGGCAGTCCTTGATCCACGCCTCGGCGTGGCGTTCGTCATAGGGATGCGGAACGAATGCCAGCTGTCTCGACACCATGGGGTCGGTGAGTTGATCGACGAGCGGCTGCTTGTCGGCGGCGGCGAACGGGCGCAGCCGCAGACGTTCCGTCTCCAGCGGCACGAATTCCCGGGTTCGGACGTTCACGACAAGCGCCAGATCAACGCCCTGCCGGCGCTGTCCCCCCAATGATCCGCATGGCACTCACGAACGATAGTCCGCGTTGATGCGAATGTAGCCGTCGGTCAGATCGCAGGTCCACACCGTATAGCGCGACTTGCCGACGCCGACATCGACGCTGATTTTCAATTCCTGGTTCTTCATGTAGGCCGCCACCTCGGACTCGACATAGCCTGGCGCGATCAGTCCCTTTTCGGCCACGACATGCGGGCCGAAGGCAATCTTCAGCTGGTCGCGGTCGGCCTCCTCACCGGCTTTGCCGACCGCCATCACGACTCGCCCCCAATTGGGATCCTCGCCGGCGATGGCAGTCTTCACTAGGGGAGAGTTGGCAATGCTGAGCGCGATCCGCTTCGCGGCGCGCTTGGATCTTGCCCCCGCAACCTCGACTTCGACGAACTTCGTTGCACCCTCGCCGTCGCGCACGATCTGATGGGCGAGGTCCTTGAGGAGATCGCGCAATGCCCGACGAAACCCCCTGATGTTGGGATCCTTGCGGTCAGCGATCGGCGCATGCTTTGGACCGGCGCCGGTCGAGAAGAGCATGAGCGTGTCGCTTGTCGACGTATCGCTGTCGACGGTGATCGCATTGAAGGAAACGTCGCAGGCCGCGGAGAGTTCCGCCTGCAGGACCTCACAGGGAATCGTCGCATCGGTGAAAACGTAAGCCAGCATCGTCGCCATGTCGGGCGCGATCATGCCCGAGCCCTTGGCGATGCCGTTCAGGTTGAACGACACATCGCCAATCTTGAAGCGACGCGTCGCAGACTTTGCAAATGTATCTGTGGTGCGGATTGCCTCGGCTGCGGCGTCCCACTTGTCCGGGCTCAGCGAACTCTTGAGTTGCTCCATCACCGCAAGAATCTTGTCCGCCGGCAACTTCTCGCCGATCACCCCGGTCGAGGCGACGTACACCTCATCGGCCTTGCACCCCAGAGTGCGGGAAACGGCCGCCGTCGTGGCGGCCACCGCCCGGGTGCCCTCGTAGCCGGTGAAAGCGTTGGCATTGCCCGAGTTGACGAGCAGGCCGCGCGCAACACCCTTGCGCAGGATGTCACGGCACCACAAGACCGGCGCCGATGCGGTCCTCGACCTGGTGAAGACGCCGGCAACGGCGGTACCCGGATCCATGGCGACCAGCAAAACGTCGGTCCGGTCGTAGCGAATCTGGGCGGACGCCGCCGCCAGCCTTACACCGGCGATAGGGGGAAGGATGGGCGCCGTCGCCGGCGCCAGTGGGGAACGTGGAAGGTTCTTGGCCATGGCCCGCCGATACTAGGGGCGGGCCATGGTGGGCAGCAATAGGTCTCTATTGCTCGACCGGCTTCCCTTCGGCATCGAACAGAACAATCTTCGCGTTGCCCCGAGCACCGTCGATGATTTCATCGACGATATCGTTGGTGAGCTGCTGGCTCAGTTCGCCGCGCATTTCATCGAGTGTCGGCGCAGGCGCTTGGCGGCGGTCCGTGACCTTGATGACGTGCCAGCCGAACTGGGTCTGGACGGGCTCTGAAATCTCGTCGACCTCGAGCGCGAACGCCGCATCGGAGAACGTCGGTACCATCTGTCCACGCTCAAAATAGCCAAGATCGCCGCCCGAGCTCGCTGACGGGCCCGTCGATTTTTCCCGCGCGACATCCGCGAAATCGTCTCCCCCCTTGACCCGCTCGACGATCGCCTGGGCCTCTTCCTTGCTCTCGACCAGGATGTGACTGGCACGAACCTGATCGGCCGGCGGATTGGCGGCGACGAACTCGTCGTAGAGTTTCTGCAAGCGCTCGTCGGTGAGGCGCGCGTCGATCTGTTTGCGCAAATAGACGTTCTGCAAGATGCGCAGCGAAATGGCCGCAAGCTCGTTCTTGTAGTCGTCGTCCTGTTCGATCCCCGCCGCCTTGGCCATGCGCACGATCAGCTTCGAATTGACGAGCTGCTCGACGACCGCCGGCTCGATTTGCGCCCGCGGCGCTGCCTGCACCTGCGGAGCAAGCTGCGCGATGAAGCCCTCGACGTCGGCCTGGGTGATCTCCTCGCCGTCAACGGTGGCCCGCACTTGCTTCGATTCGTCCTGCGCGAAGGCAGCCGGTCCGGCCATAGCGACACCGACAACCAGCATGGCCGCCAGCGATCTGGCGAAGAAAGGAGATGTCATCATGGCCTCACGTCCGAATAGAGGGGAAAGGGCACCGGTTGTATCACAGCACCCGGCAAACCCATCATTTTTTCGCCGTTGCGGGGGTCACGCGCCGTTGAATGGGCCTGCCCCAGGCCCATTCGTTGACAGACGAGGGCACGGTCCTTATTTCTCGTTGCAGACGCCCCTCCGCGCCGGCGTAGTAATCACTTCAAATACGGGGTTTTTTTGATGATCGGCGGCATTGCCAGACGCCTGTTCGGCACGGCAAACGATCGCGTCGTTCGCGAGCTTCACAAGGTCGTCGATCAGATCAACAACCTTGAGGCAACGGTCAGCCCGCTTTCTGACCAGCAGCTTGCGGCTCGTACGGCCGAATTCAAGCAGCGTCTCGGTCAGGGAGAGACCCTCGGCGGTATTCTCCCCGAGGCATTTGCCACTGTCCGAGAGGCCGCCAAGCGCACCCTGGGCGAGCGCCACTACGACGTCCAGCTCATCGGCGGCATGGTCCTGCATCAGGGCAAGATCGCCGAGATGAAGACCGGCGAAGGCAAGACGCTGGTCTCGACCCTGCCCGTGTATCTCAACGCCCTGACCGGCAAGGGCGCCCACGTCGTAACGGTCAACGACTACCTTGCCCGCCGCGACGCCGCATGGATGGGCGAAGTATTCAATTTCCTGGGCCTTAGCGTTGGCTGCATCGTGCATGGCCTCGATGACGAAACCCGTCGGGCGCAGTACCGAGCCGATATCACGTACGGGACGAACAACGAATTCGGATTCGATTACCTGCGCGACAATATGAAGTTCGAGTTGTCGGCAATGGTTCAGCGACCCTTTAACTTCGCCATCGTCGACGAGGTCGACTCCATCCTGATCGACGAGGCGCGGACGCCGCTGATCATCTCCGGCCCTGCCGAGGATTCCTCCGACCTCTACACGACCATCAATCCGCTGGTCGCCGAACTGTCGGATGAACATATCGAGGTCGACGAGAAGACCCGCAGCGCCTCCCTGACCGAAGAGGGCCAGGAGCATATGGAGGCCCGGCTGGCCGAGCTGGAAATGCTGCATGCCCCCAGCCTCTACGACATGGAGAACATCTCCATCGTCCACCACATCAATCAGGCCGTGCGGGCGCACAAGGTATTCCAGCGCGACACCGACTACATCGTGCGCAACGACAAGGTGATCATCATTGATGAGTTCACCGGGCGCATGATGGACGGCCGCCGCTATTCGGAGGGGCTGCATCAGGCGCTGGAGGCCAAGGAAGGCGTCACCATCCAG
>JAYQVF010000018.1:0-30046 GCA_038148335.1 Alphaproteobacteria bacterium
CCCCGGTCGCGATGATCGTCGTGTCGGCCGTCACCGTGCCGCGCGGTGTGCCCAGCGCCCATTTGCCGCCGACGCGCCTGAGGCTTGTCACCGGCGTCTTCGTATAGATCTGCGCCCCCTCTTGCAGCGCGGCGCCGGCCAGGCCCCGGGCATAGCTAAGCGGTTGCAGGTTGCCGGCGTTGTCGTAGACCCAGGCGCCATGGAACTTGTCGGAGCCGGTTAGGGCTGCCGTTTCCGCGCGGTCGAGCAGGCGCATGGGCCGGCCCAGCGCCGCATAGTCCGCGTTCTTTTCTTCCAGCACCTTCATCATGCTGGGCGTATGGGCCGCGTGAATGCAGCCGGCCTTCACCAGATCGCAGGCGATGCCGTACCTATCGACCAAGCTGAAGACCAGATCGGCGGCGCCGGTCTGCAGCGCGATCAACCTGCCGGCCTTTTCTTCGCCCAGGCGCTTCTTGAGATTCGTGAGCGAGAATTCCGGGCGGAAATGGAATGTCGGCGTCAGATGTCCGCCGTTACGCCCGGAACCGCCGAAGCCGATCTCATCGGCCTCGAAGACCGCGGCTTCGATGCCTTTCCGGGCCAGATGCAGTGCGGTCGAAAGCCCTGTGTAACCGCCGCCGATGATCGCCACGGGCACCGCGCGGCTGCCATCCAGCCGTTCGGTTTCGGGCGCCGGCGATGCCGTCGCGTACCACAGGGCTTCGCTGAGGTCGCCCCGGGACATCGGCGCTCAGCCTATGTGTTTCTTGAAGAATGCCAGCGTGCGCTCGGTCGACAACTTGTCGGAATCGGCGTGGTAGGAGGGACGCTGGTCGCAATGGAACCCGTGTTCGGCCTCGGCATAGCGATAGACCGGGATGTCGGGGTGTGCGGCCTTGATCTTCTCGACGTTCTCGATCGGAATGCCGTGGTCCTTGTCGCCGAAATGCAGCATCACCGGCACCTTCGGTGTCTCGCCGATGAAGTCGATCGTGCGGCCGCCGTAGTAGCCCACGGCGCAGTCGACTCCGCTGTCGCGCACCGCGGAAACCCACGCGACCGTGCCGCCCCAGCAATAGCCGACAAGCCCGATCTTGCCGTACTGGTTCAGGACCGCGGTCGCAGCGCGCAGATCCTTCACGACGTCGTCCCAGTTGATCTTCATCGCGAAGCCGCGGCCCGCCTCGACGCCGTCGGCGTCGTAGCCCAGGTCGACGTTCTTTTGCAGCCGGTCGAACATGGCCGGGGCCAGCGCGACATAGCCTTCCGCGGCGAACTTGTCGGCGTCCTCGCGGATGTGCCCGTTCACGCCGAAGATCTCCTGGATCACGATGACGGCGCCCCTGGGCGTTCCGGAGGGCATGGCCTTGTAGGCGTCGATTCCGAAGCCGTCTTCCGCCTTCAGCGTGATGTTCTCTCCCATGATCTCCCTCCC
This sequence comes from Alphaproteobacteria bacterium, assembly GCA_038148335.1. Lineage (GTDB taxonomy): Bacteria > Pseudomonadota > Alphaproteobacteria > SHVP01 > SHVP01 > CALJDF01. Next base: position 1,418 of record JAYQVF010000018.1, read on the forward strand.
TGTAGGCCTAACCCGCGGCGCGCCGGCGGATGAAGCTGTTGGTCTTGACGCTCATGACGACGTCGTCGTTCTGATTCAGCACCTCGTAGCGAGTCTGAACGATACCCCGGTCGGGCTTGCTTCGCGAGGGTCGTGCCGCGACGATCTCGCCGCGCACCCGCAGGACGTCGCCGGGGCGGACCGGCCGCATCCATTTCAGATCGTCGACTCCCGGCGACACCATGCCGGTGTCCTGTCCCATGATTTCATCGACCATCATGCGCATGAACATGGCGGAGGTGTGCCAACCGCTGGCGATCAGCCCTCCCATGTCGCTTTGCGCCGCAAAGGCCGGATCGGTGTGGATCTTCTGGGGGTCGTACTTGCTCGCGAACTCGATGATTTCCTGTTCGGTGACCTCGTAGCGCCCGAACTCCATCCGGTCGCCGATCTTGATGTCTTCCAGGTAGCGCGTCACGAGCCCTCACACATTGAAGCGGAACAGCATGATATCGCCGTCGCGCACGACGTAGTCGCGTCCCTCGGAGCGCATCTTTCCGGCTTCCTTGGCGCCGGTCTCGCCGCCGCAGGCGATGAAGTCGTCATAGCCGATGGTCTCCGCCCGAATGAACCCGCGCTCGAAGTCGGTGTGAATGGCGCCCGCCGCTTCCGGCGCCTTGGCGCCGGCCGGCACCGTCCAGGCGCGCGATTCCTTGGGGCCGGACGTGAAAAAGGTAATCAGCGACAACAGCGCATAGCCGGCGCGAATGATGCGCGCGAGTCCGGTTTCCTTCAGGCCCATCGACTCGAGGAAATCCTTGCGCTCGGCGGGATCGTCGATCTGGGCGACCTCGGCCTCGATCGCTGCGGCGATGGTGACGCAACCCGCGCCTTGAGTCTCGGCCCAGGCCGCAACCTTGGCAGAGAGCGCGTTGCCTGCCGCGGCAGCGGATTCTTCGACGTTGCACACGTAGAGGACCGGCTTGGAGGTGAGTAACTGCAGACCGCGCCATTCGCGCAAGCGATCAGGCGCCACTTGGGCGGTCCGTGCCGGCTTGCCGTTGCGCAGGGCGCCGAGCGCCAGTTCCATCAGTTCCAGCTGCGCCTTGGCGTCGCGGTCGCCGCCTTTGGCCTTCTTGCCCAACGCGTCGGCGCGCCGTTCGAGGCTTTCGAGATCGGCGATCATCAACTCGGTTTCCACCGTCTCGGCGTCGGCGATCGGATCGATCCGGCCTTCGACATGGGTCACGTTCTCGTCTTCGAAACAGCGCAGAACGTGGATGACGGCGTCGACCTCGCGAATGTGGCCGAGGAACTGGTTGCCCAGGCCCTCGCCCTTGCTGGCGCCGCGGACCAGGCCGGCGATGTCGGCGAAGTCGAGGTACGTGGGGACGATGCGCGCGGACTTCGACAGCGCGGCGATCTTGTCGAGACGTTCGTCGGGAACCGAGACGCGCCCGATATTGGGCTCGATGGTGCAGAACGGATAATTCGCGGCCTCCGCCTGGGCGGTGCTGGTCAGCGCGTTGAACAGGGTCGACTTGCCGACGTTCGGCAGCCCGACGATTCCGCAGGTGAAACCCATCTAGGGCGTCTCCTCGTTTGCGGTGGGGGAGGCTTTCTTGTCTCGCGAGTTCAGTGCCAGCGCGACCTTGTTGCTGAATCCGGCCATGTCGCGGCTGCATAGTGCCGGGAGCGCGTCGGAGACGGCCTCAATGACCTTTTCGACCCATATCAGATCTGACTTGGAGAAATCGCCCAGCACGTGGCTCGATACCCGGTCGCGGTCGCCGGGGTGGCCGATTCCGAGACGAACGCGGACATAGTTGCGGCCGAGATGGGAATCGATGCTCCGCAGGCCGTTGTGTCCGGCATTGCCCCCGCCCTGCTTGCAGCGGACCTTGCCGGCCTCGAGATCGATCTCGTCGTAGAGCACGATGACGTCTTCCGGTTCGAGGCGGTAGTAGCGCGCCGCTGCGGCCACGGCCCGTCCGGACTCGTTCATGTAGGTCTCCGGTTTCAGGGCGAAGGTCCGTCGTCCGCCGAGCAGGCCTTCGCTCGCCTGGCCGTGAAAGCGCCGGCGCCACGGACCGAAGCCGTAGCGCCGGACGATCTCGTCGACAGCCATGAAGCCGATGTTGTGGCGGTTCTTGGCGTATTGAGGACCGGGGTTTCCCAGTCCCACCAGTAGCACCATGTCCAGGCGCGAGAGAGCCGGTCGGGCCTAGCTCTCCTCGCCGCCCTCCTTGGCCGCTTCCCCTGCGGGTGCCGCTTCGGCGCCTTCGCCGGCTTCGCCTTCGCCGGCCTCTTCGGTCTGAACCGTCGGGGCGGCGATGGTTGCAATGGTGAAGTCGCGGCCGGTGATCGTCGGCTTGGCACCTTCCGGCAGCTTGATCGCGCTGATTCGCAGGCTGTCGCCGATATCGAGTCCCGCAAGGCTCCCGGTAAGCGACTCGGGGATCGCGCCGGCGCGGACCTTCAGCTCGACTTCGTGCCGGACGATGTTGAGCACGCCGCCCAGCCGCAGGCCGGGGCACTCTTCTTCGCCCTCGAAGTGAACCGGGACCTCGACGTAGATCATCGTGTCGTCGGTCACGCGCAGGAAGTCGACATGAATGGGCATGTCGGTGACGGGGTGGTAGTGCACGTCGCGCGGAAGAACGTGCTCCTTGGCGATGCCCATATCGATATCGAGAAGCCGGCTGGTGAAACCGCCCTTGGCGATTTCTGCCACGAGCTTGCGTTGCTCGATCGAAATGAGGGCGGGGTCTTTCTTGGCGCCGTAGATGACGGCGGGAACCATACCGGCACGGCGAGCTGCGCGGGCGGCCCCCTTTCCGGCCCGCTCTCTCACCTGCGCGGCGATCACATGCTGGTCGCTCATCGCAAATCTCCTTTGATTTTCAAGGGATTAAACCCTTGGCCAGCCTCCAGGGGTGCTGACAGGGCGCCCTTTTATACCGATTCGCGGGGGATTCCTAGTCGAACAGGCTGGAAACCGATGATTCGTCGCTGATCCGGCGCATGGCCTCGGCCAGGAGCGGCGCAATGGTCAGGCGGCGGATGTTCTCCGATACCCGGACCGCCTCGGTCGCCAGAATGCTGTCGGTGGTGACTAGGGTTTCAAGCGCCGAACTCGCCACCCGGGCGACGGCGCCACCGGACAGAACGCCATGGGTTACGTAGGCCATGACCGACTCGGCGCCGTGTTCCTTGAGGGCGTTGGCGGCATTGCACAGGGTTCCGGCGGAATCGACGATGTCGTCGATCATGATGCAGCGGCGGCCTTCGACGTCGCCGATGATGTGCATGACCTCCGATACGCCCGCCCGTTCACGGCGCTTGTCGACGATCGCGAGGTCGGCGTTGAAGCGCCGCGCCACCGCCCGTGCGCGGGCGACGCCGCCGACGTCGGGCGAGACGAACATCAGATTGTCGTTGTGATAGCGATCCTCGACGTCCTTCGCGATGATCGGCGCGGCATAGAGATTGTCCGTCGGTATGTCGAAGAATCCCTGAATCTGCCCCGCGTGCAGGTCGACGGTGAGGACCCGGTCGGCCCCGGCCTCGGTAATGAGATTCGCCACCAGCTTCGCCGAAATCGGTGTCCGCGGGCCGGGCTTCCGGTCCTGCCGGGCATAGCCGAAATACGGGATGACGGCGGTGATGCGCCGCGCCGAGGCCCGCCGGATCGCGTCGATGATGACCAGCAGTTCCATGAGGTTGTCGTTGGCCGGATACGACGTCGACTGGAGGGCGAACACGTCCTCGCCGCGCATGTTTTCGTGAATCTCGACGAAGACCTCCATGTCGGCAAATCGCCGAATCGAGGCTTTCGACAACGGAATGTTGAGATAGGCGGCCACCGCCTCGGCGAGCGGTCGGTTGCTGTTGCCGGCGATGATTTTCATTGCTGGCGGAGCGGGGCCCTGCTTGGCGACGTGGGAGACCCGGATGGGTCGGAAAAGCGCGCGGACTGTAACAAGGGGACCACCCCCTGTAAACGAAACGTTATCGCTATGCGACCTCCGCGAAAGCGCCGGTTTCCGGGTCGCGCAGATGGAGGACGCCGCTGGCGATATCGAAGTAGCCGCCGTGCAGGGACAAGGTCCCTTTGCCAACCCGTTCGGAGACGAACGGATAGCCCATGAGGTTCTTGAGCGACTGCCCGATCCCGGCCAATTCGAGGGCATGTTGCCGCACCGGTTCGTCGGCACCCTCGTGGGCCGCATCGACCTGCTGGCGTGCGCCGTCGAGAATGGACATCCACTTGCCGATGAAGCTGGAGGGCCGGGAGCCTTTGAGGCTGGCCTGAATGCCGCCGCAGCGCGCATGGCCGAGGACGAGAATGTGCGAGACCTCGAGGCCGGTGACGGCGAACTCAAGCGCCGCGCTCGTGGAATGATAGTCGTCGTTGGGGAGATAGGGCGGCACCAGATTGGCGACGTTGCGGACCGCGAAGATCTCGCCCGGCGCCGTGTCGAAGATCAGCGCCGGATCGGCCCGCGAATCGCAGCACCCGATCACCATTACCCGGGGCGACTGGCCGCGCTCGGCGAGTTTGCGGTAGAGCCTGTTCTGCTGGGCGAAGCGCTCGCTGCGGAAGCGGTGATATCCCTCGATGAGTTGGTCGAATTCGCTCATGCCTGCCCTGCCTGGTGTTTGCGCGTCACATATAGAGCAGGTTGGCAGGCCTGCCACCTCCTGATTCACTACCGCCGCGCATGGCGAGCGAGCATCTCGACGAGCCCGTCGGCCGCGGCGCTCGCGATCGTCGGTGCCGCATCGGCCCACATGCCGTCGAGCGTTCCTATGCGCACCTCGTTCCCCTGGGAGACGACGCCGATCTCGCGGCCATCGGGTTCCAGCAGCGCCCAGCCGACCTCGATTCTCTCGGTACCCGCATTGGTGGGTGTGCGATCCACCCATCCGGTCACGACGAGAGCTGCGGGATCGTTGACCGCGGCAACGGTCAAACCGCGGACCCGGAGCGCGCTGCGCAGGGCGTTGGCGAGAAGTTCGGCCTGGCCGGCTTCGAGTCCTTCGATCGACCACACCGCGAGCCTCGCGGTGGGTATCGTGGCCGTCGTCTCTTGGGGCGTCGCCGGCTTGCCGTTGAGCGATGCGGCGATGGTACCCGCGACCTCTTCCGCGACGAGAGCCAGCGTTCCGGGATCGCCGGTCCGCCAGCCCGCCTCATTGAGGCGCTGTTCGGTGCGATAGCGTCCCGCCGGCTTGCCGAGCGGGTCGGCCAGCGTCCACGTCCCGTGAACATCGATCTCTCCGCCCCCGCCGCGCTCGGACATGGACCCGGTCAGGACGAACCGCCCTGCAGCCTCGTGCGGACCGGCGAGGGCCGGGACGTTGGCGTCGCGCAGGGCGGCAGCGAGCAGGCCGGCGAGGCGCTCGGACAATTCGGGATCGCCCGCTTCGGGATTGCGCACGATGATGCCGCCTCGGGTGCCGAGACGGGCGAAATCGGCGGCATTGAGCCTTTTGTCCTCGGGCTGAAACGGCCGTGGCACCGGCTGGCAGGCGGCGATGGTCAGTGCGGCGCCGAGCAGGGCCAGGGCGAAGCTACGCAGCAAGGCAGATGACCGAGACCTGACGGCCGTAGTCGGGCTCACGAAGGTGCGTCGCACGGCGGTAGCTGAAAAAGGAACCATCGTCCGCGTACGTGTCCTGGGCCGTCCACTCGAACGCGGCAATGCCGGCGTCGCGAAGGCGCTGCGCGACGTAGCCGGGGAGGTCGAACTGGGCGTGTCCCGGCTTGCCGTCGGCAAAGTAGTGCCAGGACTCCTTGTCCTCGGCGAGGAACCGCTGCCGGAAATCGGTGGTCACCTCGTAGGATGTCTGGGCGATGCACGGGCCGATTGCGGCGACGATGCGGTCGCGCCGTGCGCCCAGCATCGCCATGCGCTCGATGACCCGTTCGGCTGCGCCGCCCAACGCGCCTTTCCAGCCGCAGTGGGCCGCGCCGATCACCTTGGCCGATGGATCGGCGAACAGCACCGGCGCGCAGTCGGCGGTCAGAATGCCAAGGGCGACACCCGGCGTCGCCGTGACCGCGCCGTCAGCCGTTGGCGGTTCGCCGGCCCACGGGCCCGTGGCGTCGGCGACTTCGGTTCCGTGCACCTGGTAGACCGTGTTGAGGCATGTGCCGCCGATCCGTTCGAGCACGCGAGACCGGTTCTCCAGGACGTTCGCCCGGGAATCGTTTGAGCCGACCCCGCAGTTGAGCGATTTATAGATCCCGCCGGACACGCCGCCCGCGCGGGTGAAGAAGCCGTGCCTTACGCCATCGGCTTCGAGCAGCAGGGCCGACTGAATCACGCCTCAAATCCCGCCGGCACGAGGCCGGCACTGGTCATGGCAAGTACCTTGAAAAGACTGCCCATCTGCGCCGACCCGGTCAATCTCGCGACGGCTGCGTCGATATCGTCTGCCTCATCCGGGGCCGCGCGCTTGAGCGCGGCGGCGCGCGTCCCGATGCCGAGCGCCGCGAGGAACCGTCCTTGGTCGACCGGGCCATGGATGCGCGCCCCAGCGTTCCGTGCCGCTTCGGAGAGCGCCGCAAAATCGACGTGCGCCGTGAGATCGGCATCGCCGGGGCTTGCCAGAACGTCATGGAATTTGTGTTCGCGCAGCGCCTGAAGGGTATCGCCGCAGCCGGGCCGGTCGTAGCCATAGTCGACGACCAGAGCGGCACCGCCGTGGCGCACGATGCGTGAGGCGACGGCGCCCGCCACGGCAAGGCCGGCGGGACAGGTTTCGCGGATCGTACCTTCGGTAGCGCTCGTCGGGCCTTCGGCGGCGCCATTGAGGACGAACCGCAACTTTTCCCGACCATCGATATCGACGAGCCGCTCGTGCCAGGCGCCGGAACTGGCCTGGAACTGGCGCACGGGAAGCGCATCGAAGAACTCGTTCGCCAGCAGGATGGCCGGCCCCGGCGGCAGGGTTCCGATGTCATCGTGCCAGGCCGGTCGATGGGCGGCGAGCGCTGCGGACTGGCATGCTCGCAGGGTAGGGCTCGTTTCGACGAGGTGCAGGTCGACGGCCTGGTGAAAGCCCGCAACGCTGCGGGTCGCGCGCAGGGCATCGCTCATCAGCGTGCCGCGGCCGGGACCCAACTCGACCAGTCGAAGCGGTGCGGGCTGCTTCATCTGCAGCCAAAGATCCGCACACCACGCGCCGATCAGTTCGCCGAACATCTGGCTGATCTCGGGTGCCGTCACGAAGTCGCCGCCGGCCCCCAGCGGGTCGCGCGTCGTGTAGTACCCGAACTGCGGATGACCGAGGGCTTCCGCCATGTACTGCGCCACACTGATGGGCCCGTGGGCCTCGATCAGCCGATGCAGGTGACCCATCAGGGGTGTCGTCACGGGGTGCCGGGTCTAGGTCCCTGACGCAGCCCTTGCCAGATCATGTAGAGGCCGAAGAGCGCCAGCGGCACGGAAAGCAGTTGGCCCATGGTGAAGCTGCCGAACAGGAAGCCGAGATGGGCGTCCGGTTCGCGGAACAGCTCGACGAACAGACGCGCCGCGGCGTAGCCGAGGGCGAACACGCCCGTCAGCACGCCCGGCCGGTGTCGAATGCGGGTGCCGAAATAGAGTGCGCACAGCAGCGCGAACAACAGCAGCCCCTCGAGTCCGGCTTCGTAGAGTTGGCTGGGGTGCCGTGGGTCAGGGCCGCCGGCGGGAAAGACCATCGCCCATGGGACGTCGCTCGGTCGCCCAAACAACTCGCCGTTGATGAAGTTGGCGATGCGCCCGAAGAAAAAGCCGATTGGTCCGCCAAAGGCGATCAGGTCGCCGACGGCGAACAGCCGCAGCCCGCGCTTACGGCAGAACAGGACAACAGCGGCGAGGGTGCCGATCAGACCGCCGTGGAACGACATGCCGCCCTGCCAGATGTAGAGGATCTCCCAGGGCTGGGCGAAAAAGTCGCCGGGTTTATAGAAGAGTACGTAGCCGATCCGGCCGCCAAGAATGATCCCGAGCGTGGCCCACACGACGAAGTCGCCGGCCTCTTCCTTGGTCAGGGCATCGTTGCCGCGATTGATCAGGAAAAGCACCCATCGCCAGGCGAGAATGATTCCTGCCACGTAGGCAAGGGCGTACCAGCGAATCGCAAACGGTCCGACGGAGACCAGGACCGGGTCGATGGCGGGAAATGGCAGGACGGGCAGGATCATGCGTTCACGGCGCCTTGATGGTAAATCGGGTCGCGTGACCATAGGCAAACGCCATTGCCGAACCAAGTCGCATCCGAGATGCCTTCACCCCCGGCGGTCGCGTCCCTATAGTCTGAAGAGCAGGAGGATGCCATGCAGCCGAACAATCCGATCTTCGACGATCTGGCAAGGGTCGCCAGCGGTGCGCTTAATGCGCTGGGCGGCGTTCGCGAGGAAGCCGAGACACGGCTCAAGGAGTTGTTTCGACGCCTGCTCGACGACATGGATCTCGTGACGCGCGAGGAGTTTGAAGTCGTCCGCGCCATGGCGCAGAAGGCGCGCGAGGAGAACGAGGCGCTGGCAAAACGACTGGCCGCGCTGGAGGCGGCGACGAAACCGCGGAAGCCGGAACAGGCCAAGACCGCGGCACCCGCGAAGCAGGACTAGCGCACCGGGTTCTCCGGACCGCGCCCGCGGAACCGGTCGACGAACGCCGCGGCGCTTGCGGCGTCGAAGGCGTCAAGGCGCAAGGTCCGGCGCCACGCCGTCAGGACGACCTCTTCGCCCTGTCCCGGCATGTGGGTGGCGATGACACCGCTCCAGGGGCCGCGGTACAGATCCGTCCAGTCCCGAATATGACCCATCGCATCGTCACCGGGCGAATCGTAGTAGATCACGACGATGCCGTGCTCCAGTGAGTGGACGAGCCGGTCCGGCGGCTGCGGGTCGCCGTAGAACCCTGGTGGCAGCGGATTCGGGTTGTGTGGGCCCGTCGTCGGATAGTCGCTGGCATAGGTCGCGTTGGGGACGTGGTCGTTTCCTGCGTCGGCGACCGTCTCGACGTCAGCAAGACCTGCCTGGCCCTGCGCCGCGAGATTCAGAAAGTCGGTTTCCGAGATGCCGGTGAATTCGGTGGCGATCGCCCACGCGGCGAATGCTGCGATGGCCGCGAGGATGGCGAGTTCCCATTTCTTGGGTCGGCGTCGCGGCTTCGTTTTCTGTTTCTTGTGTTTGTTTGCCATTAGGTGCTCTGGGTCGCGGGGCGCGCATCGTGGCAAAAAAGTTGTGGATAAAAAACCGCCTCTCGCCAACGTTTGCGTGACGTTCGATTCGCTAACGCCTTGAAGCGACTCACAAAACGGCCTTGAAGGTGAGTCGAGGAAGCGCACTCATCGCGTTGATTCAAAACGAGAATCGGGAGCTTGGTGCCTTGACGCCGAGTCCAGGGCTCAGGCATACATCTTGGGTTACCGACTGGGAGAAGCACTAGATCGTGCGTCGGAAGACCTCGGGGCGAAAGATAATTGCCCTACCGGCTGGGCGGGGGTTCTGCGGGCGTCGATCGGTGCGGGAGTGCCGCGAATGTCCTTGCTGATCGCCAGCGAAGTCCGAAACGCCAGCAATCCCCTGGATCTCATCGAACAGATTGTGACCGCCAACGAGTGGCCCTTCGACCGCTATGCCGACGACGAACTCAACGTCGGCGTCGAGGGCAACTGGACCCGCTACCATCTCTGGTTCGCCTGGCGCGAGGAGCACGAAGCGCTTCAGTTCTCCTGTGCCTTCGACCTCAAGGTGCCCAAGGAAAAGGTGACCGCCGTCCACTCGCTCATGGCGATGATGAACGAGAAGCTGTGGATCGGGCATTTCGACCTCTGGGCCCACGAAGGGCTCCTGATGTTCCGGCACGCCCTGGTGTTCTCCGGCGGCGCCGAAGCTACGAGCGCACAGCTCGAAGATGTTGTCGAAGCGGGACTGCGCGAATGCGAGCGATTCTACCCTGCCATCCAGTTCGCACTATGGGGCGGCAAGAGCCCGGGCGAGGCGATTGCCGCGGCGATGCTGGAAACCGAGGGCATGGCCTGACCCGGCCCCGGCATGATTGAAACGAACGGTCCGATCCTCCTTGTCGGGTGCGGCAAGATGGGCGACGCGCTGCTCAAGGGCTGGTTGGGTCGTGGCATCGCGCCAACCGACATCGTTGTCGTCGAGCCGGGCCAGGCCGCGGGCGGCGCGGCCAGCGAAAAGGGCGTTCGCGTTGTTGCGGAACTCGATGATCTGGGAGACGCCGTCGCGCCGCGCATGGTCATCTTCGCGGTCAAGCCTCAGGTCATGGCATCGGTGGTGCCGGCCTATCGCCGCTATGTCGGCCAACGTGCGGCGTTTCTGTCCATTGCTGCCGGCAAGACGGTGGCCTTTTTCGCTGAACGCCTTGGTTCGGACGCGTCCATCATCCGCGCCATGCCCAACACGCCGGCCGCGATCGGGCGCGGGATATCGGTGCTCTGTGCCAACGCCGTCGCGACATCGGCCGACCGCGCCCTGGCCGAGGACTTGCTGAGTGCTGCCGGTGCGGTCGCCTGGATCCAGGACGAAAGCCTGATGGATGCCGTAACCGCGGTGTCGGGCAGCGGCCCTGCCTACGTCTTCTACCTCATCGAATGTCTTGCTGAGGCAGGTGTCATCGCCGGTCTCCCGACGCGTCTGGCGGAGCAACTTGCACGCGTCACCGTGGAAGGTGCCGCGGCGCTCAGTCATGAAGATGACTCGAGCCCGACAACGCTACGGGAGAACGTCGCCAGTCCCGGCGGCACGACCGAGGCCGCCCTCAATGTTCTGATGGGTGAGGACGGGCTGCAGCGCCTGATGACCCGCGCGGTCGCCGCCGCGGCGAATCGCTCGCGCGAACTGGCCGACTAGCCGAGGCCGGCTTGCCCGCGCCGAAGATTACCTTCGACGATTTCCTGATGGTCGACATTCGCGTCGGCACCATCGTCGCGGCGGAGCCGTTTCCCGAAGCCCGCAAACCGGCCTACAAGCTGCAGGTCGACTTCGGGCCTGACATCGGGGTCAAACGCTCCTCGGCACAGATCACGGTGCACTACAGTCCGGAGACCCTCGTAGGCCGCCAGGTCGCCGCGGTCGTCAACTTTCCGCTGCGCCAGATCGGTCCTGTCATGTCGGAGGTGCTGGTGCTCGGTTTCCCCGATGCGGAGGGCGCCGTGTGCCTGATCGGGGTCGATCCGCCGGTCCCTAACGGCGGCAGGCTGTTCTAGACCGGCAGACGAATCAGCGCCCGCAGGCCGCCGAGCGGCGCCTCGAGTAGTGTCAGATCGCCGCCATGGCTGCGCGCGATATCGCGCGCAATGGTAAGCCCGAGGCCGACGCCGGCGGTGTCGGCGCGGCGCGATTCGTCGAGCCGGCTGAAAGCCTTGAAGGCCTCGTCGCGGCGCTCCGCGGGGATGCCTGGGCCGTTGTCGTCCACCGTGATCTCGACGAAGTCCGCATGACGGCGTGATGCGATTTCGACGTGCGCCGGCGCCGTGCCGGCCGCGCCGGCGTAGTGAACGGCGTTGTCGATGAGATTGGTGATGCACCGCCTGAACGCATTGGGGCGTACCGGCATGGACAAGGAGCCGCCAGGGTCGAACATGACATCCCGCCCTTGCCGTTTTGCGTCGTCGACGATCTCGGTCAGCAATGCATTGAGGTCGCTGGTCACGGGCCGCTCGGACTCCTGTCCCCGTGCAAACGAAAGATATTCCTCGATCATCTGTTCCATGCTGCGGATGTCGCCTTCGATGTTCGAGACGTCGACCTTGTCTCCCATGAGGGCGAGTTCGAGCTTCACCCGCGTGAGCGGCGTGCGCAGGTCGTGGGATACACCGGCCAGCATCTCGGTGCGTTGCTCGACGCTGCGCCGCAGGCGGTCGCGCATGGCGAGAAAGGCGCGGGTCGCCATCCGGATTTCGGTCGCGCCAGAAGGTCTCACGTCGGCCACCTCGCGGCCCTTGCCGAGCGCGTCCGCCATGTCGGCAAGCCGGTGGATGGGCCGCATCTGGTTGCGCAGGAAGACGATGGCGATGCCGAGCAGGATCAGCGAGGAGCCGATCATCCACATGACGAAGATCGTCGTCGTCGTGCTGTCGAGCCGCTTGCGCGAGGTCAGGACCCGCAAGACGCCCTCGGGCAACTGCACCAGGATCAGCACCTGGTCGCCGAAGTTCGCCGTATCGATGGCGTAGGGGCGGAACAGGCGTTCGCCCAGGGCGCGATACAGCATGCGGTCGGGAATGTTGAACACCGGCTGGTTGCGCGTGACGGACGGCGGCAGAACCTCCTGCGGGATCACCGCGGCGTCCATGTCGAGGAAGGTCCGCGCCAGGTCCATGATCCTGGTCTGTTGTGCCTCGTCGGCTTCCTCCAGCAGGCGGATGATCAGCGAGATGTCGCCGGCGATGCCCAGCGAAAGTCGCCGTGTCACGGTGTCCCAATGGTTGTCGAAGAACACGATGGCGAGAATGACCTGCAGCAGCACCACCGGTGCCACCACGATCACGATCGAGCGTCCGAGCAGGGTCTTGGGCAGGAAGCGTTTCAGCATCGCGTCTAGTCCGGCCTCAGGACATAGCCCTCGCCCCAGACGGTCTGAAGATAGCGGGGCTGGCGTGGATCGTCCTCGATCTTGCGACGGAGACGGGTGACTTGCACGTCGACGGTGCGGTCGCTGACGCCAAGGGCGTCGCAGAGGTCGTAGCGCGAAATGGTCTCGCCCGGCTTATCGGCGAAGATCTGCAGAAGTCCGCGTTCGGTCGACGTTAGGCGCACCGCCTTGTTGCCGTCGCGCAGTTCGCCGCGCTTGAGGTCGAAGAAGAAGCGTCCGAGCGACAGGCCGGCGGCCGTCGGCAACGGTCCGCCGCTGCGGCGCAAGATCGAGGCAACCCGGAGCAACAGTTCGCGCGGCTCGAACGGCTTCGGCAGATAGTCGTCGGCGCCGGACTCGAAACCGGCGATCCGGTCCTCGGGCTCGCCGCGCGCCGTCAGCACGAGGATCGGTAAGCTGGTCCGCGTGCGCAGCTCCCGGGTCATGGTCAAGCCGTCCTCGCCCGGCATCATCACGTCGACGATCAAGAGGTCGAAATCGAACGCCTCCATGCGCCGGCGGGCCGCTGCCGCGTCGGACGCCGTGGTCACGTGGTAGCCGTTCTCGATCAGGTATTTCTGCAGCAATTCGCGGATGCGGCGGTCGTCGTCGACGACGAGGAGGTGGCGGATCGCATCCTCGTCGCCCATTACCGGTTCTGGATCGACTTGAGGATGGCGGCGCGGTCGTCCTCGTTGATCAGCCCGAGCAGGACCTTGCGGTAGCCTTCGACCGCCTCGGCGCCGGCCTCCCGATAGGCTTGCGCCACCCGGGCGCGCTGCGGTTCGGAGACCTCGCGTTCGAGGGCGCGGCCCTTGTCCGTCAAATGGAGCAACCGCTGGCGGCGATCGCGCGTGCCCTTGCGCTGCTCGACATAGCCCTCTTCGACCAGTTGGCTCAGAACCCGGCTCAGGCTCTGTTTGGTGATCCGCAGGATTGCCAGCAGCTCCGCGACCGTCATGCCCGGCGTCCGGTTGATGAAATGGATCGCGCGGTGGTGCGCCCGCCCGAATCCATAGCGGGCGAGGATCGAATCTGGCTCTGCGGTGAAGTCGCGGTAGGCATAGAAGAGCAGCTCAATCCCTTGGCGGAGCTCCTCTTCACGCAGGAAAAGCGGGTTGATGGAAGATTTTACGTCAGCCATGTTGACATATGTGGCTTACATTGTTACAAGAAGCGACCGGAGAAGGTCATTTAATTAACTGGAAAGCGGTTTCGCCATGTCTCTCGTTCCATTCGACGATCGCGACGGAGTCATCTGGTTGGACGGCGCGCTGGTTCCCTGGCGCGAAGCCAAGCTGCACGTGCTCACCCACGCGCTTCACTATGCTAGCGCGGTCTTCGAGGGCGAACGAGTCTACGACGGCGAAATCTTCAAGGTTACAGAGCACAATCAGCGCCTCCACGACTCGGATAGGATTCTCGGCTTCGAGGTGCCGTATTCGGTCGAGGAGATCGACCAGGCGTGCCGTGACGTCGTCAACGAACTCGGCTTCTCCGATGGGTATCTGCGCCCGATCGCGTGGCGTGGTTCGGAGATGATGGGCGTTTCGGCGCAGCAGACCAAGATTCATGTGGCGATTGCCGGGTGGGAATGGCCGTCCTATTTCGATCCCGAACAGCGCCTCAAGGGCATCCGCCTCAAGACCGCTAGATGGCGTCGTCCGGCGCCCGACACCGCACCGTGCAAGAGCAAGGCTGCCGGTCTCTACATGATCTGCACCATGTCCAAGCACGAGGTCGAAAAACAAGGCTATCAGGATGCCCTGATGCTGGATTTCAAGGGCGACATCGCCGAGTCGACCGGCGCCAACATCTTCCTTGTTCAGGACGGTGTTCTGCACACGCCGACGCCGGACTTTTTCCTGGACGGCATTACCCGTCGCACCGTCATCGGCCTTGCCAAGGACCGTGGCTACGAGGTCGTCCAGCGGACGATCGCGCCGTCGGAGCTTGCGAAGACCCAGGAGGTCTTCCTCACGGGCACCGCGGCAGAGGTCACGCCGGTCGGTGAGATCGACGACCACAAGTTCACCGTCGGCGAAATCACGCGCACGCTGATGACCGACTACGAGAATCTGGTGCGGCGACGTCCGCGCAATTCGGCGATCGCGGCGGAATAGCTGCGGCGCAGCGAAGACTGCAAAGGGCCGGCTTCGTCCGGCCCTTTCTATTCCTGGGTTGCGGCGTCGGATGACCAGCGCGCCGCGGCGGCATCGTCCTCGGCGCGCGCCTCGACCCAGGTCCCGCCCGTGTCACCTTCTTCGAGCTTCCAGAACGGCGCCTTCGTCTTCAGCCAGTCGATCAGGAAGGCGCAGGCTTCCAACGCGGCCTGCCGATGGGCGGAAGCGGCGGCGACCAGCACGATCCGGTCGCCCGGTTCCAGACGCCCGTAACGGTGAATGATCAGGGACGCCTCGAGCGGCCAGCGGGCGCGGGCCTCGGCTTCGACCTTGGCGAGCTGTTTCTCCGTCATGCCCGGGTAGTGTTCCAGCGTCATCGCCGAGACGGAGCGGTCGCCCGCGATGTCACGGACCGTCCCGATGAAACTCGCGATGCCGCCGATCACATGGTTGTCGCGGGCCAGCGAGTCGAGCTCCAGGCCGACGTCGAAATCCTCGCGCTGCACCCGGATCATGTCAGCCCCCGGTCACGGGCGGAAAGAGCGCGACCTCGTCGTCGTCGCTGACGGGATCGTCGACCCTGGCGTATTCCTGGTTTACGGCAACGCGGACCACCGACAAATCCTGCAAGGCCTTGTTGTGCCGTTCGCTGCGCCCGCGCAGCCATTCCAGCATGCCGCCCACGGTTTCGACGTTCGCAGGCAACGCCAACGCCTCCTCAGCAACACCGACCTGCTGGCGAAGCCAGGCGAAATAGAGAACCTTCATCCCAGAACCTCGCCGTAGGGCACAAACGGTACCACCATCCCCGGTTCAACGTGGGAGATGTCCTCCGCAAGTTCAATCAGGCCATCCGATTCGACCATCGAACTGAGGATGCCGGCACCGTCGCGGGCGAAACGGCGGGCCCTCGGCATCTCGGCGCCGCCGCCGTCGATGCGCGCTCGCAACCATTCGCGCCGGCCTCGCTTCTTCTTGTAGGCGAAATCGGCGACCACGGGATAGCGGTGCGGCGCTGGCACACGGGCGCCGCCTAGCTGGAAAAGCAGAGGCCGCACGAACATCAGGAACGTGACCATCACGGCGACGGGGTTGCCGGGGATGCCGACAAACGCGGCGTTGCCGATCTGTCCCAGGGCCAGCGGACGCCCGGGCCGGATCGCCAGCCGCCAGAAGTGCAGGTGGCCCAGCCGCTCGACGGCACCGCGCACGTGGTCCTCCTCGCCGACCGATACGCCGCCGGAAGTGACGACGACGTCGTGGGTGTCTGCCGCTCGGTGCAACGCGGGGAGAATGGCCTCGGACGTGTCGCGGAGGATGCCCAGATCGCTCACCGTGCAACCAACGCCTTCAAGCAGCGACATCAGCGCATAGCGGTTGGAATCGTGTATCGCGCCCGGCCGCAGCGGCGTACCGGGATCGACGACCTCGTCCCCGGTCGAGAACACCGCGACGCGGAGCCTGGACCGGACGGGCAGGCGTTCGAAGCCTGCGGCCGCGGCGAGCCCGACATCCTGCGGCCGCAGCCGCTGTCCCTCGCACAGGATAATGGCGCCGGCGGCGAAGTCCTCGCCGGCGCGCCGACGGTTGGCGCCGGATGGCAGGCCTTTGGGAATCGCCACGACGCCGTCGCTGACCACGCAATCTTCCTGCATGGCGACCGTATCGAGGTCGTTCGGCATGACGGCCCCGGTGAAGATACGCACCGCGGCGCCGGCCGGCACCGCTTCGGTCCACGGATGCCCGGCAGCGGCGCGGCCGACGACGCGAAACGCGGTGGTGGGTGACGTGCCGAGGTCGGCGAAACGGAAGGCAAACCCGTCGACGGCGGCGTTGTCGTGCGGGGGCACGCTGATCGGCGCACTGAGGTCGCGTGCCAGGGTGCGGCCGGCAGCCGCCGCCAGGCCCGTCTCCTCGCGACGGGCGATGACCGCGACGTTCGTCCCGATCAGGTCGAGAGCCTCGGCAGCCGTCATCAGGTCGCTGCCCGGCGTGAAGCAGTCGTTGCCGAGTTGGGCCACGGTCAAGCGCTCCCGCGCGTCAGGCCGCAATGGTCGACGATGAAGGCGGCGACCGCCTCGGCGTCGTCCAGGGGCAGGACAGGGCAGGGCGCTTCCGGCCACGACCGGTCGCTGGCCAGAGCGACGATATGGGGGTCGTCGTGCAGCAGCGTCGGGCTCGCGTCCGGTCCCCGCACCACCTCGATCTTGTCGTGTTCTTCGCGCTTGAACCCTTCGACCAGGACCAGGTCGACCGGCGACATGCGTTGCAGCAGGTCGTCGAGGGCTGCCTCCGGTGCGGCGCGATGCTCGTGCATGAGCGCCCAGCGCGTCGCTGACGACACCATGACCTCAGTCGCGCCCGCCCGCCGATGTTCGTAGGAGTCCTTGCCCGGCTGGTCGACGTCGAAACGATGGTGGGCGTGCTTGATCGTCGACACGGCAAGGCCGCGGCCGACCAGAACCGGAAGGAGCCGCACCATCAGCGTGGTCTTGCCGCTGCCGGAGTAGCCCGCCAGACCGAAGATCTTCATGTCAGCGTCCTTCGGCGGGGCCCCGCACCATGTGTGCGAGCCCGACCCGCAGATAGTCGAGGCCGGTGTAGACCGTAAGAACGGTGGCCGCCCAGAGCAGAACCACGCCCGCGAGATTGGCGTTGTCCACGACCCCGGTGAGCAGGAGCAGTGCGATCGCGAGCAGCTGGATGGCCGTCTTCCACTTGGCGATCCGGCTCACGGGCATGCCTACGTTCTTGTCGGCGAGAAACTCGCGCAGCCCCGAGACGAGGATTTCCCGAATGAGGATGAGCACCACCGCGACGACTTCTGCGCCGCCGAGAACGCCGTTCGCGACCAGCATCACCAGGATGGCGGCAACGAGGAGCTTGTCCGCAATGGGATCGAGGAAACGGCCGAAGTCCGAGGTCTGGCTCCAGCGTCGTGCCAGCCACCCGTCGAGGTAGTCGGTCAGGCTGGCGTAGGCGAAAACGGCGAACGTGGTCCACGCCGCCGCCGGCTGATCGAGATAGAACGCCGCGACGACCAGGGGAATCGCCACAATGCGCGACAGCGTGAGGATATTGGGCAGGTTGAGCGGCATTGGCTGGTCCGCGGACTATATCACGCGTCGCTTCTAGGTTTCGTTGTGGAAGAAGCCGTAGACGACCTTGGCGACGTTGTGGCTGATGCCCTCGACCTTCTCGAGATCGGCAAGGCCGGCGCGGGCGACTTCGCCGGCAGACCCGAAATGATGCAGCAGGGCGCGTTTGCGCCGCGCGCCGATCCCGGGGATTTCGTCCAGCGGCGACGTGCCGATCGCCTTCGACCGCCGGGCGCGGTGGCTGCCGATGGCGAACCGGTGGGCTTCGTCGCGCAGGCGCTGCAGGAAATAGAGCACCGGGTCGCGCGGTTCGAGGCGCTTCTCGGTCCCGTCCTCGAGGAACAGGCGCTCGCGCCCGGCATTGCGGTCCGGTCCCTTGGCGATCGCTGCCAGCGGCACGTCGTCGAGCCCCAGTTCCGCCATGACCGCTTTGGCGGCGTTGAGTTGTCCCCGTCCGCCGTCGAGCAGCACGAGGCCCGGCCACAGGGCGCTGTCGCGATCCTCGTCGTCCTTCAACAGTCGCTTGAACCGCCGGGTCAGGACTTCCCGCATCATCGCGTAGTCGTCGCCCGGGGTCAGATCGGTGCTGCGGATGTTGAACTTGCGGTAGTGGTTCTTCATGAATCCGTCCGGCCCGGCCACGATCATGCCGCCGACGGCATTGGTGCCGCTGACGTGACTGTTGTCGTAGACCTCGATTCGCTCCGGCGTCGTATCGAGGCGGAACACCTCGGCCGTGCCCTCCAGCAGGGCCCGCTGGCTGGCGCTCTCGGCGAGCCGCCGGCGCAGGGCATCGGCGGCGTTTTCGGCGGCGTGACGGATAAGATCGGCTTTCGTCCCGCGCTTCGGCTGGTTGATCTTGACGCTTCGTCCGGCGCGCACGGACAGCGCCTCCTCCAGCAATGCCCGCTGGTCGCAGTCGTGACTGGTCAGGATCAGCCGGGGCGCCGGCCTGCTGTCGTAGAACTGCCCCAGAAAGGCGGCGAGAATCTCCGGTGGCTCAAGGGTCTGCGCGTGGGCCGGAAAATAGGCGCGGCTCCCGAAATTCTGGCCGCTGCGATAGAAGAACACCTGGACGCAGACATGGCCGCCCTCGGCGTGCAAGGCAACGACATCCGCCTCGTCGACGCCCTGCACGTTGATGCCCTGATGCGCCTGGATGTGGGCCAGTGCCCGGATCCGGTCGCGATACATCGCCGCCGCCTCGTAGTCGCGCCCTTCTGCGGCACGCGTCATGAAGTCCGCGAGCCGCTGCTGGATCTCGTGACTCTTGCCCATGAGGAAGGCGCGCGCTTCCTCGACGATCTCTTCGTAGCTGTCGTGCTCGATGCGTCCGACGCAAGGCGCCGTGCATCGCTTGATCTGGTACTGCAGGCAGGGGCGGGTCCGACTCTCGAAAATGGAGTCGCTGCATGAACGCAGGGGAAAGGCGCGTTGCAGCGCCGACAGCGTGCGATTGACCGCCCCGGCCGAGGCGAAGGGGCCGAAGTACTCGGCGTCGCGGTCGCGGGCGCCCCGGTGTTTCGCGATCTGCGCCCAGGCGTGGTCGCGCCGGATCATGATGTAGGGAAAGGACTTGTCGTCGCGCAGCGTCACGTTGAAGCGCGGCTTGAGACGTTTGATCAGGTTCGATTCGAGAAGCAGTGCCTCGACCTCGGTATGGGTCGTGACGATCTCCATCGACGCCGTGGCCGCAATCATGTTCTCGATCCGCGCGGTGTGCCCGGTCCGGTTCGCGTAGCTGCCGACGCGTTTCTTGAGATTGCGGGCCTTGCCGACGTAGAGAACGTCGCCCCGCCGGTCGAGCATCCGGTAGACGCCGGGCGCGCCGGGCATCGATTTCAGCGCCTCGCGGATTGCGGCCCGTCCACCGGCGACGGCGAGGGGTTCGTCCGTGTTCTCAGAATCGCTGCCGATCGGCGTCTCGCTCATGCTGGGTATATCGCCGCCCGCCCGGCGCCGGTCAACGGCGCCCGGGTGCTCCTCTGAGTAGAAATGTCGGAAGGCCGAATACACCGCAAGGTGGTGGTGTGTGACAGGACCGTGATGATGCCCACGATTCCTGTGGACAACTCTGTGGGCGGCCCTCGGGAGACAGGGGTCTGGACGCAGATTCCTGCGCCTGCCTGTCACTATGCCTATTTTCTGGGCACCAATTCTAAGGCACTGAAATTTAACACAATACCAAAATCAAGAAGTTCGTTTTGATGGGCGTGTGGCCGAATTGTCGCACCCTTTTCGGGCGTGTCCGCCGCCTTGTGCACAAGTGACGCGCGTGGCGGCGCCGGAAGGCATTTGTGTCGTGATCTCAGGGGCCTAGCCCTGACGGCGGCGTTCGATCTCGACCCCGACGCTCTCGGCGTCGGGAAGAATCTCCAGCTTTTCCACCCGGACCCGGGTCGAGACGACCCGGGCATCGGCCAGGGCGAGACCGGCGATCCGTTCCGCCAGCGTCTCCACGAGGTTGATGTGTCCCGCCGCGACGATGGTGCGGACGCCGTCGACCAGCGTTTCGTAGTCGACGACGTTCTCCAGGCGATCCTCCAGCGGCCGCAGGTCTTCCTGCACCGTCAGGTCGATGTTCACCCGGACGGGCTGGCGTTGCCGGCGCTCATGCCGATGCACGCCGATCTCGGCCTGCAAGACCAGATCGCGCACGAACACGTGGCGCACGCCGGTGTCTGCGTCTGCGAGGCGAAGAGGGTGAATCTTCGAGGCGTTCTTCATTCCTTGGCGCTGTGAGTCGCTTTCCACGTCAGGTGAGCGCCGCCGTCGAGGGCGATCATCTGCCCGGTCATCGCCGGGGCGCCGAGAATATAGCGGACCGCGTCGCAAATCTCGTCCGGGCTCGACCCCCGGCCAAGAGGAGTCGCGGCGCACTGTCGGGCAAAGTCGGCGTCGCTCTGCCGGGCGCTCGGCAAGACCGGCCCCGGGCCGACCCCGTTGACGCGAATCCGCGGCGCCAGCGCGATCGCCGTCATCTGCGTCAGGCCCCACAGGCCGACCTTGCTGACGGAGTAGGACAGAAATTCGCCGGTCAGGTTCCAGACGCGTTGGTCGATCAGATTGATGACGTTGCCGTCGCGGCCCGCCGGCAGCTGCGCGGCGAATGCCTTCGTCAGTTGGGCGGGCGCCCGCAGGTTCACGTCGAGGTGGGCATCCCACAGGTCGACCGGGAAGTCGCCGATCGAATCGCGTTCGAACAGCGACGCATTGTTGATCAGGACGGTCACCGGCCCGAGCATCGCGGCCGCCCGGGTCACCAGGGTGTCGGTGGCGGCGGGATCGGCAAGATCCGCCGCGACAACCGCGGCCCTTCCGCCCGTCGCCGTGATCTCGCGCACGACGTCCTCCGCTTCGGTCGCCGACGCGTTGTGGTGGACGGCAACGGCGAAGCCCTGCCTGGCGAGGTCCAGCGCCAGCGCCCGTCCGATCCGGCGCGCGCCGCCGGTGACCAGGGCGGTCCCCGGCATCAGGCCGGGCTCCCCGACAGGCCGGCAAACTGCGACCACACGTAGAGAACGTAGAGCGAGACGAACGCCGTGCCGACGACGCGCCCGAAGCGGAGCTGCCACAGGATAAAGGGAAAGAGAACGATCACGGCGCCGATCATAATCGGAAAATCGAACATGAGCATGCGTTCGGGAACCGCAATGGGGGCCACCAGCGCCGCGATGCCGCCCACCCCGAGCAGGTTGAACAGGTTGCTGCCGAGGACGTTGCCGATCGCCACGTCGGCATGCTTGCGCAGCAGGGCGACCAGTGAGGTCACGATCTCGGGCAGCGACGTGCCGAACGCCACCAGGGTCAGGCCGATCACCGACTCCGGTATGCCGATGGCCGTCGCGATGCTGACGGCGCCATGGATCAGAAGGCGCGACCCCACGAACAGCGCGATCAGCCCGCCGGCGACGAAGAAAATCACCCACCGGAGGCGCTGTGGGCCGCTCTCGAACTCCTCGAGTTCCTCGGCGTAGATCTTGGCCGCCGCCGCGTCACGTCGCGCCAGCCTGTACGACGCCAGGAGGTAAAGCAGGAGAGCCGCCAGCATGACAGCGCCCTCCCAGGCGGCGATGGTCCCGTTCCAGCACAACGCCGTCACTGCCACGCTGACCGCGAACAGCAAGGTAAGGTCGCGGCGCGCGGAGCCGGCGCCGGCCCCGATGGGGGCGATGACCGCGGGCAGGCCGAGCACGAGGAGGACGTTGGCGATATTGCTGCCGACGATGTTGCCGATCGCCAGTTCCGTGGCGCCGAGCAGCGCGGCATCGACGCTGACGATCAGTTCCGGCGCGGACGTGCCGAAGGCGACGACGGTCAGGGCGATTAGGAGCGTGGAGATGCCGAGGCGATGCGCCAGGGCAACGGACCCGCGCACCAGGAAGTCGCCGCCGGTAAACAACAGCAACAACCCGCCCGCGACGAAGAGAAAATCCATACTCCGGGCCCCCGCAGCCTGCACCCGCCGGTGGGCGAGCGTCCCCGCCGCAATCTGAGGAGCGGTGCCGCCGATTACAAGGCCGAACCGGCGAAACTGTGATCGGCTAGCCGGCCGGCGTTGCGACGGGCGCGCTGGCGCGCATGCGGGTCAGAAGCGGGGCGGTGGCGATCCCGATGCACATCGCGACGACGAAGATGATCGGCTCGATCTGCCCGCTGGCGAGCGACGACAAGGCCGGTGCCGGGCACAGGCCGACGAGGCCCCAGCCGGCACCGAAGATGGCGGCGCCGCCGACGAGGCGGGCGTCGATGTCGCGCTTCGTGGGCATGTCGAAGGTGAGATCGAGGAGCGGTCCGCGTTGCCGGGCGGCGAGGCGAAACGCCACAAAGGATACGGCAACGGCTCCCGCCATGACGAACGCGAGGCTGGGATCCCACGCGCCGGCCACGTCGAGAAATGCCTTCACCTTCATCGGATCGACCATGCCGCCGACCGCGAGTCCGGCGCCGAACAGAATTCCCGAACCCAGGGCGACGAGATTGCGCAGCATGTCAGCCTCCCACCAGATGGCGCGCGACGAAAACGGTCGCCATCCCGGCGGCCATGAACACGCCCGTCGCGACGAGCGATCGCGGCGCAAGGCGGGCGATGCCGCAGACGCCGTGTCCCGACGTGCAGCCCGCACCGATGCGCGTGCCGACTCCTGTCAGCAAGCCGCCCAGGACGATCATTGGCCAACCGCTGTCGAAGCGCGGCGGCGCCGAGCCGGTCAGGGCGAGCCAGCCGCTGGTGCCGATCACCAGGCCGACGACGAACAGGGCGCGCCACGTGGTGTCGCCCCGTTGCGGCGACACGAGGCCTGCAAGAATGCCGCTGGCTCCGGCAAGCCGGCCGTTCAGGAGCAACAGCAGCGACACGGCGCCGCCGATCAGGAGGCCCCCGGCGAGGGCGGGAAGGGGTGTGAAGTTTTCCATGATGTGGCGCCTTGTTTTCGGATTTCACTGAAAATGGCGCCTCACTCAATAAATTACAATGTGATGATGAAAGAATAAGTTATCTACATAAGATTGATGTTATTTATGCGGCAGCGTATAAGGCGCGGCCTGCGAACCGAAAGCGAGACCGACCGCCATGATCGAAAAGCCCGCCGAAACCTCCGTACCCCTTCACGAGCCGCTGGCGCAGCGCTGGAGTCCCCGGGCCTTCGCTGACAGGCCGGTCGAACCCGACAAGCTGCGCGCGCTTTTCGAAGCGGCGCGCTGGGCGGCCTCGACCAACAACTTCCAGCCCTGGTCGTTCATCGTCGCGCAACGAAACGACCGCCCGGCGTTCGACCGCATGCTCGCCTGTCTCCTGCCGGGGAACCAAAGCTGGGCTCAGGTCGCTCCGGTACTGATCCTGACCTTCTTCCGGCCCAATCGGCCGGGCGAAGACAAGGTCCTGCGCACCGCCATGCACGATCTCGGGATGGCCACGGCCATGCTGTCGGTCCAGGCCGAGGCGATGGGGTTGCGGACCCACCACATGGGTGGCATCGACCACGACAAAATTCGAACGGTGTATGGCGTGCCCGCGGACGTCGAACCGGCCACCGGCATTGCGGTCGGCTATCAGGGCGATGCATCGGTGCTGCCCGAGGAAAAGGACCGTGCGCGTGAAGGCAATCCGAGAACGCGCAAGCCTCTGGGCGAAGTCGTTTTCGCTGGCACCTACGGTGCCGCAGCCGCTTTCGACTGACGGTCAGCCGCTGCCGGCGCGCTCGGACGCGGGCGCGTCGAGAACGAACTCGAACACCCGGCCGACTTCGCGAAATCCGATCGCGCGGTAAAGCCCCTGGCCCAGCGACGACGCCTGCAGCACGCCGGTACGGAGCCCGCGCCTGCGCCCTTCGCGCATCACGTGACGCGTCAGGGCGGTGCCGACGCCGCGCCGGCGGTAGGCGCGACGCGTCGCGAGGTTCTGCAGGGCGACAACGCCGCAATAGGTCGTCATCGTCGCCATCCCGACGGTTTCCCCGTCGATATCGGCAAGAAAGTGCTGGTGGTTCCTGTCAGGGTCCAGCCCCATCGCCCGGTGCATGTCGAAAACCGGCCGGGCCATGGAGGCGGGGAATCCGAACCCCTCGATGCCGATTTCCGTCCACAGCCGCAACGCCACGTCGTCGCGTACGTCGCGGATGACGATGTGCGATGACGACGGGTCGCGCAGGTCGAGATGCGCAAGGTCCATGGCCATCGCCAAACCGTCGTCCGCGTAAGTCAGGCCGCCGTCCTCAAGCAGCCGCGGCAGATTGCCTGGCGTCGAGTCGGGGCCGACGCGCCAGATCAGCGGCATCCCGCGCCGCTCGGCATGCCCTTTCAGCGTCGCGATTCGCCGCTCGGCGGCACTGTAGCGGAACCGTGCGCCGTAGACCTGATTGAAGAAGACATGCGGAATCGGCGCTTCGGTCCACGTGACGTCGGGCTCGTGGTGCACGGTGATGCCGGGCCACGCTGCCCACGACCGGAAATGCATCCAGCAGTTCTCGCACACGATGCGCGCGAGGTCGGGGGTCGGCATGTTCGGCAAGACCACGGGCGCCGGGGCGGTCGCCATCGCAGCCTAGATCCAGGTCGTCTTGTTGGTCTTGCCGCGCCGCTGGCGGGTGCCGGGCCGTCCGCCGGAGGAACGCGCGCCGCTCTTCAGTTCGCGCTGCCGCGCCCGGATGTCCTTTGCCGATTCGCCGGGCAGGCCCAGTTCGGCGCTTTCCAGCCGCTTGATCTCGTCGCGCAGCCGTGCCGCATCCTCGAACTCCAGGTTCGAGGCGTATTCCAGCATCTTCTTCTCGAGATCCTGGATGTGGGCGCGCAGGTTGTGGCCGACGAGATGGTCGAACTCGTCGCCGTCTTCGGAAAGTCCGGGCGTGACGTAGTCCTTTTCATAGACGCTCATCAGCACGTCGGAGATGTTCTTGCGCACGCTTTCCGGCGTGATCCCGTGCTCGGTGTTGTAGGCCTGCTGCCTGTTGCGCCGCCGCTCGGTCTCCTGCAGCGCATAGTCCAGGCTGTCAGTCATATGGTCGGCGTACAGGATTACGCGGCCCTCGACGTTGCGTGCCGCGCGACCGATGGTCTGGATCAGCGAGGTACGCGAGCGCAGGAAGCCTTCCTTGTCGGCGTCCAGAATGGCGACCAGCGCGCATTCCGGTATGTCGAGTCCCTCGCGCAGCAGGTTGATGCCGACCAGGACGTCGAACGCGCCCAGGCGCAGGTCGCGCAGGATCTCGATTCGCTCCAGCGTGTCGATATCCGAGTGCAGATAGCGCACCTGCAGGCCGGCCTCGTGCATGAATTCGGTCAGGTCCTCGGCCATCCGTTTGGTCAGCGTCGTGACCAGGACGCGGAACCCCTTGGCGATCGTCTCGCGGCATTCCCGCAGCAGGTCGTCGACTTGGTTCTCGACCGGCCGCACGATCGTCACCGGATCGATCAGGCCGGTGGGGCGGATGACCTGGTCGACGATCACGCCGGCCGCTCGCTCCATTTCAAACGGTCCCGGCGTGGCCGAGACGTAGACCGTTTGCGGCCGCATCGCGTCCCATTCCTCGAACTTGAGCGGCCGGTTGTCGATGCAGGACGGCAGGCGGAAGCCGAACTCCGCGAGGGTCGACTTGCGGCGGAAGTCGCCCCTGAACATGCCGCCGATCTGCGGCACCGTGACATGCGATTCATCGACGATCAGCAGCGCGTCGTCCGGCAGGTATTCGAACAGGGTCGGCGGCGGCTCGCCCGGCTTTCGGCTGGTCAGATAGCGCGAGTAGTTCTCGATCCCGGCGCAACTGCCGGTCGCTTCCATCATCTCGATGTCGAACTGGGTACGCTGCTCCAGCCGCTGCGCCTCGAGTAGCTTGTTCGCCGTGCGCAACTCGTCGAGACGGACCACGAGGTCGGCCTTGATCTGCTTGATCGCCTGCGTGATCGTCGGCCGTGGCGTCACATAGTGCGAGTTGGCGTAGACGCGGACGCTTTCCAGCTTCTCGGTCTTCTCGCCGGTCAGCGGGTCGAACTCGGCGATCGACTCGATCTCGTCGCCGAACAGCGAGATGCGCCAGGCGCGGTCCTCGTAGTGGGCCGGGAAAAGTTCGACGGTGTCGCCGCGAACGCGGAACGCGCCGCGCACGAAATTCTGGTCGTTGCGCTTGTACTGCAGTTCGACGATGCCCTTGAGCAGGTCCTTTCGCGGAAAGGTTTGTCCGACCTTGAGCGGGATCGTCATGTCGAGATAGGTCTCGGGCGAGCCCATGCCGTAGATGCACGAAACGCTCGCGACGATGATCACGTCGTCGCGCTCGAACAGCGCCCGGGTCGCGGCATGGCGCATGCGGTCGATCTGCTCGTTGATCGACGAATCCTTCTCGATGTAGGTGTCCGTCCGCGCGACGTAGGCCTCGGGCTGGTAGTAGTCGTAGTACGACACGAAGTACTCGACCGCGTTGTTGGGGAAGAGCTCCTTCATTTCCCCGTAGAGCTGCGCCGCCAGCGTCTTGTTCGGCGCCAGGATGAGCGCCGGCTTCTGGGTGCGCGCGATGACGTGGGCCATGGTGAACGTCTTGCCGGAGCCCGTGACGCCCAGCAGCACCTGGTCCTGGTCGCCGCCGTTGACGCCGGAGGTCAATGCTTCGATCGCCTGCGGCTGGTCGCCCGCCGGGGCGAAGCCGGAAACAAGGTCGAACGCAATGCCGCCTTCGCCCTTCTCGAAGGGCATGGGATAGGGGGCGAGGTTCGCGGCGGGATCGTGGTCGACGGCCATGGCCCTTTATATGGCCGCGGGACCGGCCGTTGCTAGGCCGCGCAGGGCACCCTCCTGACACACCGTTGTCAGCATTCTGCGGGCATTGCGCCCCATCAAGGTGCGATTCCGGGGAATTCTGCCAAGATGCCGCCACATGTCCGATACGCGTAGCAAAGCGTTCACCCTGCTCGACGCCTATGCGCCCGCCGAGGTAGCCCGCCGCGTCGAGACCGCCGGGATCGCCAAGGCCGGTCTAGGCGTCATGCCCACGCTGGCGCTCGGCGTGCTGGCTGGCGCGTTCGTGTCGTTCGGCGCCTACTTCTTCCTGATCGCCGTTACGGATTCCGGCCTCGGTTGGGGCGCGGAGCGTATCTTGGGCGGGATCTGCTTTTCGCTGGGCCTCGTTCTCGTCATCGTGGCGGGCGCCGAGCTCTTTACCGGCAACAACCTGATCGTCATCGCCTGGGCCGACCGCAAGATCGGCACGGGAAGGCTCCTGCGCAACTGGGGGCTCGTCTACGTGGCCAACCTCGTCGGCGCCCTGGCGACGGCATTGATTATCCATTGGTCGGGCGTGATGGCCGGCCACGACGGGGCCGTCGCGGAAACCGCGCGACGGGTGGCCGCCGCCAAGGCCGCCTTGCCGTTCGGCGAGGCGTTCTTCCGCGGAGTGCTGTGCAATGCGCTGGTGTGCCTGGCCTGCTGGCTTGCGATGGCTGCGCACGCGGTCTCGGGCAAAATTCTCGCGATCGTCTTTCCGATCGCGGCCTTCGTCGCCGCCGGCTTCGAGCACTCGGTCGCCAACATGTTCCTGATCCCGCTGGGGGCGCTGGCGGCGCCGGATCCGGCCGCCATCGGCGTCACCGTCGGGGCCTTCATCGCCAATCTGGTCCCGGTCACCCTGGGCAATATCGTCGGCGGCAGCCTGTTCGTCGCGCTGGTCTACTACGTCATCTATATCCGGGGCACGGGCCCCTCGGGCGGTGGCTGAGCCCCGGTTGCACGGTCTTTGCCGGGGGCGTACGTTGCCGCCGTTTTTCTGCCGAAACTCGCGCTAGAAGGAACTTCGCAGGATGGGCTTCATTGCCGACTCCCTAGGCCGGATCAAGCCGTCGCCGACCATTGCCATGAGCGACCTCGCCCGCGCCCTCAAGGCGCAGGGTCGCGACGTCATCGGCCTGTCGGCCGGCGAACCCGATTTCGACACGCCGGACCACATCAAGGCGGCCGCCAAGGCGGCCATCGACCGGGGCGACACCAAGTACACCACGGTCGACGGCACCGCCGAACTCAAGAAGGCGATCGCCGACAAGTTCAAGCGCGACAACGGCCTGACCTACGATCCGGCCACCCAGGTATCGGTCGGCACCGGCGGCAAGCAGGTGCTCTACAACGCCCTGATGGCGACCATCAATCCGGGCGACGAGGTCATCATTCCGGCGCCCTACTGGGTGTCCTATCCCGACATCGTCCTGCTGGCGGGCGGCGTGCCGGTGATCGTCATGGGCGATTCGCCCTGGCCGTAGATCTGCACGAACTTGTCCTTGCCCAGAACCTCGATCCCGCGCAGCAGATCCGCCAGATACATCGGGCCGCCGCCATAGACGATGGTCTTGAGG
>JAYQVF010000019.1:0-29700 GCA_038148335.1 Alphaproteobacteria bacterium
GACGGCATCCGCGATGCATCGTAGTCTCGTGGGGTGGGAGTTGTGTATTAGAGACAGGGCTACGAGCTCGAGGAGATCCGGTATTTCGTGAGCGATGCGGAGCCGTTCGCGTTCGTTACGGCGGACAAGGCCCGCGCCACCGTGGCGCCCGCCCTGGGCAGCGCGCGGATCGAAACGCTGAATGCCGATGGCAGCGGCTCGCTCGCCGACGGTAGCGCCCAATACGATGGAACGACGATTGCGACCGAAACGGTCGCCGACGACGACCTCGCCTCGATCATCTACACCAGCGGCACGACGGGACGGCCCAAGGGCGCAATGCTGAGCCACGCCAACCTGTCGTCCAATGCGCTGACGCTGCATCGTCTGTGGGGCTTCGAACCCGGCGACGTATTGTTGCACGCGCTGCCGATCTACCACGTGCACGGGCTGTTCGTGGCGACGCACTGCGTCCTGCTCAACGGCAGCAGCATGATTTTCCTCGATTCGTTCGACGCCGCGACGGTGACCCGCCTGCTGCCGCGCGCGACCGTCATGATGGGGGTTCCGACGTTCTACACGCGGCTGCTCAACGAGCCGCACTTCGGCAGGGAAACGTGCCAGCGTGTGCGCCTGTTCGTGTCGGGCTCGGCACCGTTGCTGCCCGAGACGTTCGCCGGATTTCGCGAACGAACCGGCCATACCATCCTGGAACGCTATGGCATGACCGAGGCCGGCATGATCACGTCGAACCCGCTCGACGGCGAACGCATCGCCGGGACCGTGGGCTACCCCTTGCCCGCCGTCGACGTCCGGGTAACGGCCGAGGACGGCACCCGCTGCGGCCCCGGCGACGTCGGGATCCTCGAGATGCGCGGACCCAACCTGTTCAAGGGCTATTGGCGCAAGCCCGAGAAGACGGCGGAGGACATGACGGCCGACGGCTGGTTCAGGACGGGCGACATGGCGACCCTGGCGGAAGACGGCCGGGTGTCCCTCGTCGGCCGCGCCAAGGACCTGATCATCAGCGGCGGCCTGAACGTCTACCCCAAGGAGATCGAGGAGGAGATCGACGCCATGCCGGGCATCGGCGAGAGCGCGGTCATCGGCGTGCCGCATCCCGATTTCGGCGAAGCGGTCGTCGCCGTGGTTACCACGACCGGCACCGGCACCACGGAACAAGGCATCCTGAACGCGCTGGAGGGCCGCCTGGCGCGGTTCAAGCGGCCGAAGCGCGTGTTCTTCGTCGATGCGCTGCCGCGCAACGCGATGGGCAAGGTTCGCAAGAACGAACTGCGCACGGCCTACGAAAAGACATTCGCCTGACGCGGCATCCATTGACGGCCGTCAATGCCGGCCCGGCCCGCGCCTGTTGTCATGGCCGCAATCCAGGGGGTGGAGATGCACGCAAAGACGACTTGGGTAGTGATCGCCGACGCCGGCCACGCCCACATCGTAGCCGCAACGGGGCCCGGCAAGGGCCTCAGCGAAGTCACGGCCTTCGACGCCGCCGAACTGCATAAGCGCAGTCGCGACCTCGGCACCGATCGTCCGGGACGAACCAGCGACCGTTTCGGACCCGGTCGCCACGCAATGGAGCCCCGACACACACCCGAGGAAGTGGCCAAGGCGGCTTTCGAAAACGCTATCGCGGACTACCTGATCGAGAGCGCAAAAAAAAGCCGATACGACCGACTTGCGCTCGTCGCGCCGCCGAAGGCTTTGGGCGTCCTCCGCGACATGCTCGACGGGCACGTTACCGTCGATGCGACCCTGGACAAGGACCTGACCCATGTCGCGATCCACGACCTCGAGCCGCATTTGCGCGACCTCGTGAACTTCTAGGGCGCGGGGCCGCCCCAGGGAGGGGCCCATGAAGACCAAGACGCTGGTGACCCTTGCTTTCGTTCTCGGCGCAGCGGCAGGTGCGGTTGCAACCTGGTCCGTCAGCCCTCAAGCCTCCGAGACACGGCGAATCGACGCACGCGAGATCGAGGGGCTGGAGGATCTTGTCAGGACCGTCGTGGAGACCTGCGTCATCGCCGGCGCCGGCTCGTCCATGGCCCATCTGGTGTGCCACCTCGAAAGCTCCTGACGGGGAGCGGACACCGCCGTTGCGCCTCATTGGGACAACGGCGGCGTTGACCTGCCGCTAGGAGGCCTTGACTTCGATCTTGCGCGTCTTGGCCTTGGCCTCGGCCGTCTTGGGAATGGTGATTTCGAGAACGCCGTTCTTAAGCGTTGCCGAAACCTTGGCCTCGTCGATACCAGCCGGTAGCGACATCGCGCGGCGATAGGCACGACGCGAACGCTCGACGCGGTGATACTTCTTGTCCTTCTCTTCCTTCTTGTCCTCGTGCTCGCCAGTGATGGTCAGGACGCCGTCCGCGACTTCGACGTGGATGTCCTTTTCGGCAATGCCCGGCAACTCAGCGGATACCTGTAGCGCTTCCTTGGTCTCGGAAACGTCAAGCTTCGGCATCGAGAATCCGTCGCTTTCCTCGGTAAACCACGGCAGTTTACGGCCGCCCCAAGCGCCCGCGAAGTCCTCAAAGAGCCGGTCGATCTCGCTTTGCAGCCCGGACAGAGAACCAAGACCGCCGCGACGCGGCGCAACTTCACCTTTGGCCATTTCGTCCTCCAGTTTTCTTCGATCCCCCATATGGATCGTTTCTTTTCCTTATCGCAGCCGCAGCAACCCAACGTTGATTGGCGTCAAGCTCGCCAATTGACCGCGCTCAACGCGCGGAAAAGCCGATGATCGGAGGATGCAGAACGCAAAGGGGGTGAGCGATGTTCGACCGAAACCACCATCATCCGCACTATCGCGAACAGATCCTCGGGCGGGTCTTGTTCGTTGTCGGTATTGCCGCGTTCACGGTCAACGTGGTCGGCGCAGTCCTGACCTATCCGGCCTGGGTGTCGGGCAACCTGAGTGTCCTGACGGTGTGGATCGCCGGACTCAGCAGTGCGCTCGTCCTCATCGCGCTGGGACGCCTGCTCGACGTGCTGGGAGACATTCGCCATGAGGCCGCAACGGTGCGCCACCTCATGCAGCAGAACGCCGCCAGCGAGACTGCCAGCCGCGAGACCGGCAGCCGCGAGGAGTCGTGATCCAGCGCCTGCCGAGTTTGCGGGACCTCCCAGGACGGGGCAAAATCGCAGCGGGAGGCTGCGTTGTTCCAACCCAAGGGCCGAAGCGCCCACCGAGACACATTCGCGCGCGACCGCCTGCCGCCTGAGTCGCTGTGGCCGGTCATGGATTATGGCGTGCTGCCCGAACTGGCCGCCTATCCGCCGCAGATCAATGTCGCGGATGACCTTCTCGACCGCCACGTGCGCGAGGGCCACGGCGCCCGAGCCGCGCTGCACTTCAAGGGGGAGACGTGGACCTATGGCGCGCTGCAAGCGCGCGCCAACCAGATCGCCCACGTCCTGACCGAAGACATGCACCTCTCGCCCGGCAACCGGGTGCTGCTGCGGGCCCCGAACAACCCGATGCTGGTTGCCGCCTGGTTCGCGGTACTCAAGGCCGGCGGCATTTGCGTCACGACCATGCCGATGCTGCGCGCCAGCGAACTGGCACACATCGTCAACAAGGCGCAGGTCAGCCACGCCTTGTGCGATTCCGCCCTGGCCGAGGACCTCGACAAGGCGATGGAGCAGACGGACGTCCTGCGCCACCTGATGCATTTCAGTGCTGACGGCCGGGGCGGTAGCTCCCTGGATGCGGCGATGTCAGCAAAATCCGACTCGTTCGACAACACCGATACCGCAGCCGATGACGTCGCCCTCATCGCGTTTACCTCCGGCACGACGGGCGGCTCGAAGGGAACCGTCCACTTCCACCGCGATGTCCTTGCGATCGCCGATCTCTTTCCCAGGCACACCATCGAGATCAAGCCGAATGACGTTTTCGCCGGATCGCCGCCCCTCGCCTTCACCTTCGGGCTGGGCGCGCTGGTGGTGTTTCCGATGCGCTATGGCGCCTCTTCGGTCATGGTCGAGCGCTTTGGCCCGGACACCATGCTGGAAACGATCGCCCGATATCGTTGTACCGGCATCTACACAGCGCCGACCGCGTATCGCGCGATGCTGCCGAAGGTATCCGGTTACGATCTCGCCAGCCTGCGTCTCTGCGTGTCGGCCGGCGAGCATCTGCCGCAAGCGACGTGGGAGGCGTGGCGCGACGCCACGGGCATCCGCATCGTCGACGGCATCGGGGCGACGGAACTGCTTCACATCTTCGTTTCGGCAGCGGGCGACGACATCAGGCCCGGCGCAACGGGCAAGGCCATACCCGGCTACGCGGCCCGCATCGTCGATGACGAGGGCTGCCCAATCATGGGCCCCGGCGAGGGCCGACTGGCGGTTCGTGGCCCGACGGGGTGCCGTTATCTTGCCGATCCGGAGCGCCAACAGGGCTATGTTCTCGACGGCTGGAATCTGACCGGCGACGTCTATCGGCGTGATGCCGACGGCTATCTGTACTACGTGGCCCGCGCGGACGACATGATCATCTCTGCGGGGTACAACATCGCGGGACCCGAGGTCGAAAACGCCCTCCTTACCCATCCGGCGGTTCAAGAATGTGCAGCCGTCGGTGTCGCCGACGAAGCGCGCGGACAGATCGTCAAGGCCTTCGTCGTCCTGCGCGCAGGCAAGACCGGCGATGCCGCGATGGTCAGGGCGCTGCAGGACCACGTGAAGAAGGAGATCGCGCCCTACAAGTATCCGCGCGCGATCGACTTCGTCGAAACCCTGCCGAAGACGCAGACCGGCAAGGTGCAGCGGTTCAAACTACGCGACGGCTAGCGCCGACAGGCCGGAGCACCGGTTCGAAACATCAACTTGAACAGGGCGGCACACCACCGACCCGCAGGGAGGTACACAATGCAGCATCGCCAACTCGGGCCATCCGGCCTTTCCGTTTCGCTCGTCGGCCTGGGCTGCAACAATTTCGGCGGACGCCTGGACGCCGAGGGGACGCGGGCCGTCGTGGACCGGGCGATCGCCCGCGGCATCAACCTGTTCGATACCGCCGATGTCTACGGCAATCGCGGCGGTTCCGAAAACTGTCTCGGTGAGGTCCTTGGACCACGGCGCAAGGACATCGTCCTGGCCACGAAGTTCGCGATGCCGATGAGCGACGACGGCTCGATGCGCGGCGCGTCGCGCCGCTACATCAAGCAGGCTTGCGAGGCGAGCCTGAAGCGCCTGCGCACGGACTGGATCGATCTCTACCAGGTCCACCAGTACGACGACGACACCCCGATCGAAGAGACCATGGAGGCACTCGACGATCTGGTGCGTGACGGCAAGGTGCGGCATGTCGGGTGTTCCAACTTCTCCGCCGATCAGCTCGATGACGCCCTGGAGATCGCCACCGGCAACGGATGGGCCCAGTTCGTTACCAGCCAGGATCACTACAGCCTGCTGGCGCGGGAGATCGAGGACGAACTGATCCCGGCAATCCGGCGGCGCAAGATGGGTCTGCTGCCCTATTTTCCCCTGGCCAGCGGCTTTCTGACCGGCAAGTACACGCGCAACAACCCGCCGCCCGAAGGCACGCGGATGGCGACGATGCCGCGAATGGCCGACCGCTACATGACCGAACACAACTGGGACGTCGTCGACGCCCTGGCGGCTTTCGCCAGGGAGCACGGGCGGACACTCCTGGAACTCGCCTTTGCCTGGCTCGTGGCGCAGCCGACCGTTTCGAGCGTCATCGCCGGCGCCACCCGGCCGGAACAGATCGACCAGAACGTGGGCGCCGTCGGATGGCAGCTATCCGTGGGCGACCTCGCCACGATCGACCGCATCACGGACTAGGCCGGACGGCTCCGATGCATTGACGCCAGCGGGCATCTGCCATGCGTTTCCGTCAAGGCGCAGCGACCCAAACGGCGCTATAACATCACCCCTCCTCCCTTTCCCACGAACCCACGGGACGCTGGAATGCGGCACCTCGGCCGGCTCTATAATTTCGTTTCGGCGGCCATCGTCGTATGGGTCGTCGTCTATTCCCTCTCGTTCCTCGGCGAGATCGGCCTCGAAAGAGCGGGGGTCAGTACCAGCGGCTGGGCGGTTCACCACTGGGCATGGCTTGCCGTCGGCGCCACCGTCATCTGGGCCATCGTCTTCGGCGGCTATGCGATGGGCAAACGCCGCACCAACGATCCGGCTTCATAGAGGCGGCGCACTTGTCGATCTACCTGCCCATTGCCGACACCGCGATCAATGTCTTCGTCCTGATCGGTCTAGGCGCCGGGGTCGGCTTCCTGTCCGGCGTGTTCGGCGTCGGCGGCGGCTTCCTGATGACTCCGTTCCTTATTTTTCTCGGCATTCCGCCCGTGGTCGCCGTCGGCTCGCAGGTGAACCAGTTGATCGCGACGTCCGTTTCCGGGGTCATGGCCCACATGCGGCGCGGCACCGTCGACTTCCGCATGGGCATCATTCTCGCACTCGGCGGTTTCGTCGGCTCGACCATCGGCTTGGTGCTGTTCACCATGCTCAAGCGAATCGGCCAGGTCGATATCGTGATCGCGCTGTCCTATGTGCTGTTCCTGGGCACCATCGGCGGCCTCATGATGGTCGAGAGCATCCGCTCGCTGCGCCGGCGTCAGCGCGGCGGCATACGCAAGACGCACAAGCACTACGGCTATGCACGCCTGCCCTGGCGGATGCGGTTTCCCCGGTCGCGCCTTTACATCAGCGTCATCCCGGTGATCGGCGTCGGGCTGGGCGTCGGACTGCTGGTCTCGATCATGGGCGTCGGCGGCGGCTTCATTCTGGTGCCGGCGATGATCTACATCCTCGAAATGCCGACAAACGTGGTGGTCGGCACCTCGCTGTTCCAGATCGTCCTTGTCGCAGCCAACGTGACGTTCCTGCAATCGATCGAATTGCAGTCGGTCGACGTGATCATTGCGCTGCTTCTTCTCGCGGGCGGTGTCGTCGGTGCGCAGTACGGCACCCGGCTCGGCGCCCGGCTGAGCGGCGAAATCCTGCGTATGCTGCTCGCCGCGATCGTCATCGCCGTCGGCGTTGCAATGGCCGTTCGCCTCGTGGCAGTCCCGGAAGATCTTTATGAAATCGAGACCAGCAACATCCAGTTCGCTCCGGGAGTCGTCATAGCCGGGTAATTCAGGTCGCCGTCACGTAGCGGTCATCAAACCGTCACGAATCTCGTCGATACAGGCGACCAATCAGGAGAATGCGGTCCATGTCAGCAGCGCCATACAACGTTCTTTTTCTGTGCACGGGCAATTCGGCGCGCAGCATTTTGGCGGAGGCCATCCTTCAGCGCGAAGGCCAGGGCCGGTTCAACGCCTATTCGGCAGGGAGCCACCCGGCGGGACGGGTCAATCCCCACGCCTTGGCCCTCCTCAAGAAACTCAACTATGACGTCGACCGGTTTCGCAGCAAATCGTGGGACGAGTTCGCGACGCCCGAGGCGCCGAAGATAGATTTCGTCTTCACGGTTTGCGATGCGGCCGCCAGCGAGGTCTGCCCCGTCTGACCCGGCCAGCCAATGACCGCCCACTGGGGATTGTCCGACCCGGCGGCGGCGACAGGAACGCCGGCAGAAATCCAGCTCGCGTTCTCCGACGCCTATCGGATGCTGGCAAACCGCATCAGCGTCTTCGTCAGTCTGCCCCTGACCTCGCTCGACCGTCTAGCCTTGCAGAAGCGGCTGGACCAGATCGGCGGTCAACAGAACGTCGCCGAGACCGCCTAGCGCTCTACTCCGCGGCCGTCTTCTTCGCAGCGTCTTCGGCCTTTTGGCGGTCGATGATCATCTGCTGCGCGTTTCGGGCGTTCTGTTTGAATTCTTCGTGGCTCTGGCGCACCCAGGCATACGACTGCTCGCGCTGGATGTTGTGGCGCTGGAAGTGCGGCATGACGAAGCGTGCGATGAGTTCGTATGACTTCAGCTTGTTCTCGAAGGTCGTCCAGTTGGTGTCGGTGATCAGGTAGGCGCCAAACCCGCCCGTTGCAGCGATCAGTTTTTCGATCTGCGCGATGGCATCGTCCGGCGTTCCGATCACCGCCCGGCCAACCTTGACGAGATGCTCGGCCGGATCGCCCTTGCCTTCCGGCGGCACCATGGGATGGGTGGCGACGTCCTCGAAATACTGGATCCACTCGTCGATGCCGTAGCGTACGTTCGCGAAGGCCTGTTCACGGGTTTCGGCAATGTGGACAATTCCAACGAGCCGCCACTTGGAGCGGTCCATCGTGTGGCCATGCTGGGCCGCCATATCGTTTGCGATCTCCCAGTTGCGCACGGCGGCCTGGAGGCTCTCCGGCGACGTGCCGCCGAGCGCCAGCATTCCTGTACCGAAGCGGCCGGCGGAACGCGCCCCCGACGGCGAGGCAACGCTGGCCGTCGCGATCTCGATCGGCTCGTTGGCGTAAGGCCGCATCTGGAGCCGTGCCTGGTTGAGTTCGAACCAGTCGGTCTTGACCGTCACTTCCTCACCGTTGAACAGGCGGATCATCACGTCGAGCGCCTCGTCCATCATGTCGCGCTGGCGCGCCGGCTTGATACCCATCGCCATGGCGTCCGAAACGAGGGCACCTGGACCGGCACCCAACATCGCCCGTCCCTGGGTCATGTGATGCAGTTGCATGAAGCGGTCGGCGAGGATCAGCGGATGATGGTACGGCAGCGACGACACGCCCGAGCCGAGGCGGATACGCCTGGTACGCTCACCCAGAACGGCCATGACCAGTTCCGGCGAGGCGATGACCTCCGCGCCGGCGGAGTGGTGCTCGCCGATCCAAGCCTCGTCGAACCCGAGAGCATCGAGGCGCTGCACGAGTTGCATGTCGCGCTCGATGCACAACGTCGGGTTTTCCCCGATCGGATGGATCGGCGGGATGAACATACCGAAACGCAGATGATTCATGGGAGCCTCCGTCGTCGCCATTCTACCAGCGGCGATACACCTGTTGTCCGTACGGCCGGTTGCGCCGCCCGAGGGGTGATCTAGAACGGTTCCGGGGGAAATTGCATGACCAGAATGGCAGCCCCGCGCGCTCCGGCACGGTAGGCGGACTCGTCCGCCGGTCCTATGTGGAGGCAGCCGCCGGTGTCGATTGCGCCGGCATCGGTCTCCACCGCGCCGTTGAGAACCAACGCGTAGCGGCCGGCGCCCGGACCGGCCAGCGCCAGCGTCGATTCGGCCGCCGGCCCCAGTGCGAAGAGCGAAACACCGAGCCCGTCATCTTCGCACGGCAATACGTCGTCGCGCCGGCAGGTGCCGGGCGCCAGCCCCGCGAGTTCGGGCAGCGCAAAGTCCTCGACCATGCGGAAGCGCCGCGGCAGACGACGCAGCGTGGGCCGGCACTGCGGCATGGTCTTGCCCCCGGAATCCCAGCGGTTGCGCAAGGTGAGATAATGAATCTCGCGGTCCGTCGTGACGATGGGGCCGTAGGGCGTGTGGCCATTGGCGTAGTGAACGGCAAGCGCCCCGACAGGTTTCTTGCCGAACAGGCCATGACCGCGCAGGAACACCTGGAACTGGTTGGTGTCGTGGTAGTGCGGCGGCACCGTCGCCTGTGGTGGCTGTTCGACGTAGTAGGCCTGCGGCTGCTCCAGCATCTCGGCCGAAGGATTCGGGTCGACGTTGGCCGGCAACGCGCCGAAATAGGGCGTGACGTAGTAGCTTTCGTCGCTGTCCGTCTCGGTGTAGTCCGCCACCATCAATGGCTGTCGGCGGGTGCATGCCTCCTGGTACGAAACGATGGCGGCCACGGCGTCCTCCTTGTCTAGGGCAGCGATTGTGCCGGGCCACGAGCGGCTCTGTACAGCCCTTCCTGAGAAACCCTTGCGAAACAGGTTCTCCGGCCGTCCCATAGGGCCGTATTCGACGCAGAGGAGTTCGACATGGATGCGCATCAAATCAAGACTGCCCCCGATCCGTTTGAACCGTTCTTCATCTCCCAGGGATTTCGAGTGGGCGATCTGATCTTTCTGTCGGGTCAGGTGGCGCTCGACGACGCCGGCAACACTGTCGGCATCGGCGACTTCGATGCCCAGGCGGATCAGGCGATGCGCAACGTCCAGCGGGCGCTGCGGGCGGCAGGCAGCGACGTCGACCGGATCTTCAAGGTCACCATCTACGTGACCGACATGCAGTACCGGCCCAACGTTTTCGCCCTGCGACAGCGCTGGTTCAAGGAGCCCTACCCCGCCGATACCTTCGTCGCGGTAGCCGCCCTGGGCCGGCCGGAACGGCTGATCGAGATCGACGTGACGGCGCTGACCAAGGGGCGCCTCCTTCCAGCCTGAAACGCCCACCTACCAAGCCGTCAGCGCAGCGGATTTGGCGAAGCGGGGGCGAAGATGCGAGTATGGGTCAAATCGTGACCCCCGACAGAACGCGCCCCTTACCCGTTTGATGACCCAGCAGGACTATTCCGGCGGCCACCGGTCAGCCGGCGACCTCGCCATTTTGCGCCGAATCATGGAGCTGGCCCTGCGCCACCGCTGGCGCGTGGCGATTGCCGCGGGCGCGACGCTCATCGCCGTCGGGCTGCAGCTGGCGGTGCCGCGGCTGCTCGGCGACGCAATCGACGGCGCCCTGCTGACGCTAGGCGACGCAGTCGATCCGGCGGCAGCGCGGCAAACCCTGTGGGCGACCGCCGCCCTGCTGCTGATTGTCTCGGTCCTGCGCGGTGCTTTCACGCTCGCCCACAACTACAGCGGTGAGTCCATTGGCCATTTGGTGGGCTACCAGCTTCGGCTCGACTTCTACGCCAAGCTGCAGGAATTGAATTTCTCGTTTCACGACCGGGTGCATACCGGCGACCTCGTCACCCGCGGCCTGCTCGATATCGAGGGCGTGCGCATGTTCTTCAACATGGGCGTGCTGCGCTCGTTGCTGCTGGTCGTCCTGGTCGTGGTCGGCGCCGGCCTGATGCTGTCGACGGACCTAGTTCTGGGGCTGCTGAGCCTCAGTTTCGTGCCGTTCGTCGCCTTCCGGTCGGCCACGATGCGGTTGCGTCTGCGGGGGCTGTGGCTGCGCCTGCAGGAGAGCCTCGGCGAACTCGGCCGGATCATGGACGAGAACCTCTCCGGCATCCGGGTGGTCCGGGCCTTCGGCGCCGAGCACTACGAAATGGACAAGTACGACCAGATGGCGCAGGAGGCGCTGGGCATCTCGCGTCAACGCGTTGCCACCCGGTCCGCTCATATCAGCCTGATGACCCTCGCGTTCTTCGCCGCGATGGCGCTCGTGCTCTGGGTCGGCGGCGAGCGGGTTCTGAGCGGCGAGATGACAGTCGGGACCCTGACGGAATTCCTTACGTTCATGACGATCCTGCAACAGCCGGTACGACAGATCGGCATGGTGGTGAACGCGTTCGCCCGTGCCTCGACGTGCGGCGCGCGGCTTTTTTCGGTCATGGACATCGTGCCGGAGATCGCCGACGGGCCGGGCGCCAGACCCCTCGAAGTGACAGACGGAGTGGTCCGTTTCGACGGCGTTTCCTTTGCCTACGAAGCCGTCGGCGCGCCGGTCTTGAAAGACGTGTCCTTCGAAGTCGCGCGCGGCAAGACGCTGGGGATCGTCGGGCCACCGGGCAGCGGCAAGTCGACCATCGCTCAGTTGTTGCCGCGACACTACGAGGCAACGTCGGGCCGCATTACGATCGACGGCCAGGACATCCGCGAGGTCACGGCGCAGTCGCTGCGCGACGCGGTCTGCGTGGTGGCCCAGGATCCCTACCTGTTCACGTCCTCGATCGAGAACAACATCGCCTACGGCAATCCGTGGGCGGATGAGCCGGAGATTCACGAGGCTGCGGGCGCGGCCCAGATCCGAAACTTCATCGCTACCCTGCCCGAGCGCTACGAAACGCTGGTCGGCGAACGCGGCGTCTCACTCTCTGGCGGTCAAAAGCAGCGGGTCGCAATCGCGCGGGCGGCGCTGCTGGACCCGGTTGTCCTGGTGCTGGACGACTCGACGGCGGCGATCGACGCCGGGACCGAGCGGCGCATCCAACGCGCCCTGCAGGACCGTGCGGGCACACGCACGACGATCATCGTCTCGCACCGGCTGAGCGCGCTGAAGCATGCCGACGAGATTCTGTTCCTGGAGGCCGGACGGATCGTCGAGCGCGGCAGCCACGAAAGCCTGATGGCGCTGGGCGGCAAATACGCCGCGCTGTACCGGCTGCAGACCAGCGGCGCCGAGTCGCCCGAAGGCGTGACCGAGGTGGCGGAATGAACGTCGACGCCACAGGATCGTCCTCCGAGACCAGACGCAAGCTGCGCGCGGTGGTGGGCTCGCAGATCAGCCGCGACGAAGAGATGTTCGGCGCGGCGTTCGACCGCCAGGTCATGCGCCGGTTCATGCGCTACGTCGCGCCCTATCGCGGCGCGATCATTCTGGCGGTTGCTGCGGTGCTCACCTTTACCGCCTCGCAGCTCGCCATTCCGCTGGTGATCCGCTGGTCGATCGACGAGGCGCTGCTGTCCGACGCGCGCGGGACCGGCTTCCTGACGCTGACCGTCGCGGTGTTCGCCGCGATCATCGTAGCCAACTTCGCGGCCAACTGGCTGCAGGACTGGCTGGTCGGCTGGACCGGCGAACGCGTCATCTTCGCGCTGCGCCGCGCGATGTTCGAGCATCTGCAGAAGGTCGCGCTGACCTTCATGGACCGCACCGAGGTCGGCCGCATGATGTCGCGGCTGCAGGGCGACGTGAACTCGCTGCAGGAATTTCTCGACAACTCGATTACGGCGATCGGCGACCTCGTGCTCCTGGTCGGGATCGTCGCGATCATGCTGACGCTCAATCTCGAACTGGGACTCCTGACGCTGGCGATCGTGCCGACCCTGTTCTTCGTGCGTATCGTGTGGCTGCCGCGGGCGCGCCGGGCTTTCCGCCATGCACGTGAAACCAACTCGATCGTCAGCGGTGCCCTGGCGGAGGGTATCCGCGCGGTGCGGACGGTCCAGGCGATGCGCCGCGAGGCCGTCAATCGCGAGCTGTTCGAGGTCAAGGCACGAAACAATCTCAAGGCCCATTTGCGGGCGGCCAAGTTCGGCCAGACCATGGTCCCGATCGTCGATTCGCTGACCGGTGTCGCGCTCGCCGTCGTCATCGTCCTGGGCGGATCGCTCGTCCTGGACGACGCCATGGACATCGGCGTCATCGTCGCCTTCGTGTTCTACGTCCAGCGGTTCTTCGATCCGATCCGCTCGCTCACAATGCAGTACAGCGTCATGCAGCGCGCCATGGCGTCGGGCCAGCGCATCTTCGAGGTGCTCGACGTGCCGCTGGCGATCGTCGACAAACCCAACGCCGTATCGCCCGAAGCGGTCGAGGGACGCGTCGAGTTCCGCCATGTGACCTTCGGCTACGAGAAGAACCGGCCGGTACTGCACGACCTGAGCTTCGAGGTGGCGCCAGGCGAAACGGTCGCCCTGGTGGGGCCGACGGGATCCGGCAAGACCAGCATTATGGCGCTGTTGCACCGGTTCTACGAGGTATGGGACGGGGCAATCCTGATCGACGGTGTCGATGTCCGCGACTACAGCAAGGATGCCCTGGCCAAACATGTCAGCATGGTGCTGCAGGACCCGTTCCTGTTCACCGGCACCATCCTGGAGAACATTCGATACAACAAGACCGAGGCATCCCGGGACGACGTCGAAAACGCCGCCAGGGTCGTCGGCGCCCACGACTTCATCACGCGCCTGCCGCTGGGCTACGACACCGTCCTCACCGAAATGGGCCGCAACCTGTCGCTCGGCCAGCGCCAGTTACTCAGTTTTGCGCGGGCCCTCGTCGCCGATACCCGGATTCTCATCCTCGATGAGGCGACGGCCAACATTGACAGCTATACCGAGCGGCAAATCCAGCGCGCCCTTGGGCGGCTGCTGCGGGGCCGAACCGGCCTGGTCATCGCCCATCGTCTGGCGACGATCCGCGGCGCGGACCGGATCATCGTGTTGAAGGACGGG
This sequence comes from Alphaproteobacteria bacterium, assembly GCA_038148335.1. Taxonomy (GTDB): domain Bacteria; phylum Pseudomonadota; class Alphaproteobacteria; order SHVP01; family SHVP01; genus CALJDF01. The sequence goes on from JAYQVF010000019.1 coordinate 13,961, forward strand.
CGCATCGTGGAGACCGGCCCGCACGACGCCCTGATGGCGCAGGACGGGCTCTATGCGAGTCTCTATGCCCTCAACTATGCGTCGTTCGACGACATGCCGCCGGCGCTCGCCGAGCAGGCCGCCACCAACCGCGGTGCGACCTAGTTAACCGCCGATATCGCGACTGCCGCCGAGGATGAAGGCGCCGTAGGCACCGGGCGGGAAGCCCTCTTCGCGCAGTGCATCCCGCGCCGCAAGCCAGGCCGTTCCGGCATCACCGGTCGCCTTGAGGGTTTCGTGAAATACCGTCATGTAGCGTACGGTCGCTACATCGTCGACCGTCCACAGGCTGTTCACGACCGCACGCGCGCCAGCCAGGTAGAAACTCCTCGTGAGGCCGAGAAAATCGTCCCCGGCCTCCGACCGGCCCAGCCCGGTCTCGCAGGCCGACAGCACAACAAGGCGCGCCGGCAGAGGATTGGCATAGAGGTCAGCCGCCGTCAGCGGCGACGCTGCCTCGCCATCGGTCAGAAAGATCGCCGATTCCAGAGGTTGCCGCGCATCGAAGATGCCATGGGTCGCGAGGTGCAGAACAGCCGCGCCGTCGCCGAGCTGAAGGCGTAGTGACGCCTCGGTTGCCGCAGAACCAACCAGCGGTTCGACGTCGTAGAGCGCGCCGAGGTCGCGCGCTTCCTCACGCGCACCCGGCAGCTGCGGCAGCGACTCGCCAAAGATCGGATCGCCCACGACGGTCGCCGCCCGCGTCGCCGGGTTGGCCGGTGGTGCGCGCAATACCCAGGCCGCCGTGGGCAGAACGACTACCGGCCGGTCGACCGCGAGCGCGCCCCAGGGCACGAAATAGAGCGAACCCGAGGGCACGACGTAGAGAGTCCCCTCACCCCTTGCCGCCGGGATATCCAAAATCTCATGGAGCGTGTCTGCGGCTTCCCGCTGAACCGTCGAATCCTCCAGCGCCATGCCGTCGGCAAAGCGCTGCAGTGCAGCTAGGACGTCTTCCTGGCTGCCGGACGACATGGACAGTTCGGCCCCGTCGGCGCGGATCACCAGATGGCGCACCGGTGACGTCGCGTCCGCGGGGAGCGGGTACAGGATCATGTCGCCCGGTCCGAGCTTCTCCTGCACGGCCACGAGCGTCGGGTTTGCCGCGTCCAGGGTCGCTGCCAGATCAGGATTGCGGGTGCGGAGCGCAGCGACACGCTCGGCGCGGGCGGCGAGCAGAGCGGACTCGTCCTGGCGTGGCGCGCCGCCGGATTGCGCGGCATTGGCGACCCGAAGGCGGCGAATGTCCGCATCGATGCTGCGAATCTCCTCAAGCAACGACCGATCGTCACCGCCGGCAATGGCGCGACCGGCAAGCATGTCCACGAAGGCCCGCGCGCGACCGGTTTCGAGATCGGCGAACAGCGTTCCCAGATCGCCGCGCGCCGCATCGAAGGCGACGAGGCGACGTGTCACGGTGTCCTTACCGATGCCAAACCGCCGCTTGGCCCGATCGGTCGCCTGGGCTCCCGATATGACGGCAATACTGTTCTGGGCGCGGCGAAAGGCCGCCTCGGCATCGGCTTCACGCCCGGCTGCCAGCAGCGCCTCGCCGCGAATTGCCTCGATGCGCCAGACGAGATCGAGAAGACCGCGCCGGGCGGCCTCGGCGACGCCCTCGCCAGCGACCCGGTCGGCTTCGTCGTAGTCGCCGACTTCTACGAGGCTCCATGCGCGCAGGGCGGCGATCGTCACCGGACCGGCGGCATAGCCAAGCGCATCGTAGAAGGCCTGCGCGGCGGCGAACGACCGCTCGCCTGCAGCGCGGTCGCCGCCGCTCATGATGGTAGAAGCCCCGAGGAACGTCAGGTTGAGCGCCCGACCGTAGAAGCTGTCGGCGTGGACCGCGACGAATTTGCCGTAGAGGCCGTGGTTCGAGACGAAATGGACATCGTTGTAGCGCGCTTCGGCTTCGGCCGCCCAACGAAGCGCCTCCGACGGATCGCCCTGCAGCAGGTACATGCCGGCGAGGCCGGTCATGGCCCGCAACTGCGCGGTTGTACGCGCAACGAGCTCGGGAACGTTGCCGGGCGGCAGGAGGTAGCGCGTCTTGAGCCGCCAGTCCGCGGTTTCCCGCAGGACCTGGGCGAAATCTTCCCGGGCGCCATCGAGATCCCCGAGCCACACCCTAGCTTCGCCGCGCAGGGCGCGGGCGTTGATATCGAAACCGAAGACCTCGCGCTCGTGTTCGGCTGCGCGCCCGAGGCTGTCGTCGACATTCCCTGCCTCGCCAGCCTGGATGAGAATCTGAGCCTGTAGGGTCTCAAGATGCCAGCGCTCAATCGCTGTGCCGGCGGTTTCGTGCGCGCTGCCCACCGCGGCAAGCGCATCCGCGGTGCGTCCTTCGAGATAGGCATCGTAAGCCGCCTCGAGCGCAGGACTGACGACGATCTTGTAGGAGTTCTCCTCACCAACTTGTGGCATCCGGACACCACCGACCGGCAAAGGTACGTACTCGACCTTTCGCTCCTTGCCGCCAGGCAGTTCGAGCTGTCCTTCAGGCGCGGGGGGAGACTCGGACAGACCCTGCGCCGCGGCCGCAGCCGCCAAGAACGCCGACAAGGCAACAGCGGGGAATGACAGAAAACGCATGTCGTTCTCTCCGATCAGCGAGATGTGTGCCGCAGGATCGGCGGCGAAGTCAGCGGCTCAAGCCACGGCGGGAACAACTAAAGCGGGCCTAGCGCCAGCCCAGGTTGCCGGGGTTGAGGCGGCGGTCCGGGTCGAGCAGATCCTTGATCGAGGTGAGGACCGCGTAGGTCTCGGGCTCAAGTGCGTCGGGCAGGTTGTAGAACTTGCCGACCTGGGCCGATACCGCGCCGAGGCCGAAGAACAGCTCGCGCAGTTCGGCCCGAAGGCGTACCACGGTCTCACGCGTCTGGAGGTTGGCGGGAATGCTCTCGAACTTGGCGTAGCGCTTGCGGTCGAGGTAGCGCATGTGGAACTCGGTCACCTCGTCGACCCAGTAGAACATCGGCTCGAGCAACCAGAACTGGCCGTTGATCGACGAGAGGAACGAGTAGTCGATGTGATGTTCATCGAGCAGGCGCTTGCGCTCGGCGAAGAACGCCTCGACGGCCTCGATGACGTCCTGCGCCTTCGACATCGGGAAGACGCCGTGGACGGGCACCCAGCGCTCGCCCTGCAGGCCGAGGAAGCCGCGAATGGAAAACGGCTTCGCGCGCATGGCAATGGGGACGCTGGGTTCGATATCGCGCCCGCCATGGGACTCGCAGGCCTTGCGCGCCGCACCCAGTGCGGCCTCGGCGGCGCGCTGGTCGAAGCCTTCGATCGTCAGATGCAGCGACCAGGCGACTGCGTCGTAGGCATCGCGACCCGCCGCGACGATGCGTGCCGCATCCTTGATCCCGCGCATCAGCGAGCCGGACCCGCGCGCGACCTCCTTCAGGGTGGCGGCGCCCTCGCGCAGGCTTACCTTGGTGGCGGTGCGGTTCTTCAACGGGTCCATGCCGAAGCTTTTTGAGGCGACGCCAAGGCGTGCAATGTCGGTCATCGCCGCGGCCATTTCCGAGAGGCTTTCGAACGCGAACGAGCCGAAGGCGACGCCAGCCGGGATCGGCTCGATCCTCAGCGTCAGCCGCGTCTTGATGCCGTAAGTGCCGGTATCGCCGAGAAACAGGCCGGTCAGATCCGGCCCGAAGTAGCGGTAGAACGGCGATTTGGCGCGCGAGATCGCCGAGGAACCGGTATGAACGATGCGCCCGTCGGCGAGCACGACCTCGAGGCCGAGGATGGTATCCATGCTGCCCGGAATGTTCTGCGAGGCCGCGCCGCCGACCGTCGAGTAGATACCTGAGATCGGCCCGGTAAGGACGGTCCGCAGACCGCGGGGCCGCAGCTCATCCATGACCTGCTGCCAGGTGACGGCCGGGCCAAGCGTGATGTAGCGGTCTTCCTCGTTGACCTCGTGGATTTCGTTGAGGCGGGTCAGGTCGAGTACGACGGTGCCTGTGCGTTCCGGCACGTAACCGCGCGTGTAGGAGAGGCCCCCGCCGCGCGGGGCGACGGCAAGACCGAGTTCGCCGGCCAGCTTGACGATGGCCGCGACATCGCGCGCCGAGGCGGGACGCACGACCAGCTCGGCGAGCGGCGCGTCCCACTGCATGACGTCCTGGGAATAGACGGCGCGATCGGCGTCATCGCTCAGGACGTTGATATCGCCGACGATGGCGGCAAAGCGCGCTGCCAGTTCTCCCCGGTCTGCGGCAGAACCTTCGGCGACGGACATCGGCTTGCCCCTAGTCCTTGACGAAGGCGAGCATGGCCTTCGCACGGCTCTTGGCGTCGACCTCGAGCGATACGACCTCACGGCCGAGCAGACGTTCCGTCGCTTCGCGGCACGGTGCGAAGACGTCCGACTCGTTGACTCCGATCCACATCGGAATGCGCACCTCGGACAGGCGCTCGCGCGTCGGGTAGGCAAAGGCCGCATCCCACGCGGGCTTGTAGGACCAGGGATGCTTGATCATCTCGACGACGCGGGCATGCAGCGTATCGGGATCGATATAGGGTTCGATGAAGCGGCTGGCCGCGAGCGTCTTTTCGTACCAGGGATAGTAGATTTGCTGGTCGCGGGTCTGGTGCCAGATCGTGGTTAGGTGGTGACCGTCCCATACGGGATCGGCCGGCAGCGCCCATTTTTCGCCGAGCCGCCTGCGTTCGGAGGCCGACATGACCATCGGGCCCTCAAGCAGCAACGAAGCGACCGCACCCGGATGCGCCAGCGCCAGTTCGAGCGCGACCGACGCGCCGGCGTTGTGCCCATAGATGTGCGCCGGCGGCAGGCGCAGATGCGCCAGGGTGTCGGCCACGGCAGCAGCCTGGGCGGCAATGCTGTGGTCTTCCGTTCGATCCGAGTCGCCGTGGCCCGGAAGGTCGATCGCAATCACCCGCCGCTTCCTGGCGAGTTCCAGAACCAGCGGTTCGAGCGTCTTGCCCGAGCCCGGCATCTGATGGAGCAGCACGATCGGCGCCCCGTGGCCGTCACCGGCGGTGCGAACGGCGATTTGCCGACCGCCCACCGGGAGATAGTCGATGGTCACGCGATCCGGCAGCGGTGCTGTCGCAGGCGGGGGCGGTACGTCGCCCTTCCCGGGGTGTTCGCGGAAGATCTCGAGTTCCTGCATGGCGGCATCGCGTTTGTCGCGATGGAATTCCTTGACCCAGGAACCCTTCGGCATGCGCTTGAGCGCCGAGTAGATCGAATCGCCCGGCCGCGCCCCGAAACACACCGGTACGGGGCCTTTCATGATGTCCTCGACGCACGGAATGCCCTCATGCAGGAAGGCTGCCGCGTAAGGGCTCTTGTAGGTGTTGCCGGCGACGAGAATTTCCCGCGTCCCGCGCTGCAGGAAGGCGAGATCGGGGACATCCTGATCGGCGCGGTTGGCGCCCAGGTGCTTGTTCCACGGCCAGAACACGTGCTGTTCGCGGTAGCGGAACCACCACCAGAGAAGGTGCGATCCGGCGAAGTCCGGCACGATGTCGGCAAGATAGTTCTTGAGGTAGTCGTCGCGGACCTGCGGCGTGAACAGCGGGAAGCCGTCCGTGATCACGACAGCGGCGCGCTTGGGATAGCGCCGCGCATATTCGACGGCAATCGAGGCGCCCGTGTGCCGGCCGTAAAGCCCGCATTTTTCGACACCGAGAACCTCGAGAGTTTCGGCCAACGCGTCGGCCAAGTCCTCGATACGTTCCTGACGGCCGAGGTTCAGGGGATCGGAGAAGCCCTGGCCCGGCGTGTCGATGGCGATGACCGTGAATTCCTTCGAGAAGACCGGGAAATGGACCTCCTCGAAGACCTCGCTGGAGACCGGCGAGGCGTGGAGAAGGACGAGCGCCGGCCCCTGCCCTGCGCGCCGGTAGTGGACGCGTCGGTTGCCGATGGTGACGTAGTGACGTGTGATCATGATCAGTCGAACTCGCCGCGATTGAGTTGATCCCGCAGTTCGCGATGGAGCACCTTGCCGGCCGAGCTCTTGGGGAGCGCGTCGACGAAGTAGAACTCCTTCGGCAGCTTGTAGCGCGCCAGTTCCTTGCCGCAACGCTCCTTGAGCTCGTCGGCGGTGGCGCTCTGGCCGCCGCGGAGCACGACAAAGGCGGTCACCGACTCGCCCCAGTAGTCGTCCTTCTTGCCGACGACGGCGACCTCGGCGATTGCCGGGTGGTGATGGAGCACTTCCTCGATCTCGCGCGGGAAAATGTTCTGACCGCCCGAGATGATGACGTTCTTCTTGCGATCGACGAGATAGAGATAGCCCTCCTCGTCGACTTTCCCGAGGTCGCCGACCGTGCACCAGCCATCGACCAGCGCCTCGGCGGTGGCTTCGGGTTTGTTCCAATAGCCGTTGAACAGCCAGCCATTCTTGATCCAGACCTCGCCGACCTGGTCAGTGCCGAGCACCTCGCCTTCCTCGCTGCGGATCTCGAGCCAGACGTTGGGCCCGGGCTGTCCGGCGCAACTGATCTTGCGCAGCTGGTCTTCGGGACGCAGGAAGGTACAGCCGCCGCACTCGGTCGAACCGTAAGTTTCGTAGAGGATCCCCTCGCCGAAGAAATCGATGATCTTCACCTTGGTCGCCTGCGGCAACGGCGCGGCGTTGGAGTGGATCACCTTGAGCGCGCTCTTGTCGTATTTGTTGAGCGTCTCGGTCCCGAGGTTGAACATGGCGTGGAAGTGCGTCGGCACCATGAACATGCTGGTGATGCCGCGCTCCTGAATGGCGCGCAGCATCATCTCGGGATCGAACTTGGGCGGGATGTGGGTGGTGCCGCCGAAGAACGGTCCGGCAAGGGCATTGATGAACCCGGCCCCGGTATGGAAGGGCGAGTTTGCGAGCGGCCTCGCCGTCGGCGTGTAGCAACCGTAGTTCGCCGCCATCGTAAACAGCATGTGGTTGACCCGCGCGCGATGCGACAGGAGCACGCCCTTGGGGTGCCCCGTCGTCCCGGAGGTATAGGGCATCGAAAAGACGTCCCATTCCTCGAGGTGCACGTTGGGCTGGTCGGACGATGCGGCGGCGAGCAGCTTTTCGTAGTCGCTGTTCTCATTGCCGGGATCAATGACGACGATGCGCTCGACCGTCTGCAGGTCGGCCGCGAAGGCCACGTCCTGGAAATCCTTGTGGACGAAGAGAATGCGCGCACGCGCATCGTTGCAGATGTAGGAGGTCTCATGCGCCGTCGAGCGCGCGTTGAGCAAAGCGGGCGCGACGCCGATCTCGGACATCCCGCAGATGACTTCGACGTACTCGAAGCAGTTGGAGCACATCAGGGCGACATGGTCGCCATGATTCAGACCGAGACCGAGGCCGGCATTGGAAACGCGGTTGATGCGGCTGATGAGCTGGCCGTGGGTGATCTCGCGCGTCGCCTCGGTGAAGGCCAGTTTATCGGGCTGGCGGCGTGCGCTGGTGCGCAGCCCCTCGGTGATGGTCATCGCCCGGTAGGAGGCGGGCCGCTGGGGAAATTGGGTCGCGATGTTCATGATGCTTCTAGTAGCGCGAGGGTGGCGGGAACGGCTTGGCGCCGGCTTCGGCGAGTTCCGGCGGCAGGACCGGCTTATGTTCCGGGGTGTAGCTGTGCTTCACCGGGGGATAGACCTCGGTCGTGAGAGGACCGCCAACGCTGCGCAACAGGATGAGAGTCCCCGTCGGGCTGCTGTAGGGGCCATGGACCACCATCGGCGGGCGCCAGCAGTAGGCACCGGCCTGCATGACGCCGCAGTTGCCGGCGAGCGTGCCGCCCAGGATGTAGAACTCCTGGCCGACCGGATGGTGCTCCGGCCGCGCCTCCGGTTTGAACGGCGCGGCGCCCGTCAAATAGGTGATCTCGCGCGTATCGGGATCGACGAAAAGCGATAGCAGGCGGGCACCCCCCGAGATTTCCGTCAGCCCCATCGCCTCTAGATCGACGTTGCCCCAGTCGCCCGTCGCAGCCGACACTTTTTCGACGAGGCGATCGGGCCGAAAGCCGTCGCCCGGCTTGTCGGATGCAACCGCACCAACCGGCCCGTCGAAAAACGTCAGCAGAACGGCGCCCTTCTTCGATGACGCGGACTTGCGCAGATGGCCGACCGGCAGGTGCGCAAAAGTGTCCTGGCCGTAGACGACGCCGTTGATCTCGATCTCGCCGTCCAGAACGTAGAACTCCTCGTCGGTCGTGAGATATTCCGGCGCGGTCCGAGACCATCCGGCCGGGTAACGCACAATGCAGGTGGCCGCCCGGGTCGTGTCGTCGATGCTCAAGCGCTTCGACGAAACGTCCTTGCGGCCGCTTCCGGCCGGCAAGCCATCGGCCCAGGGCAGCACCTGGGCCTGAACGAACTCGATATGCGGACGGCCCATTATTTCTTCCCCTTTGGCTTTTCGTCGAGCGCGGACAGCCAGCCCTTCGGCTTGGTCTTGAGGCCACCCTTGGGCAGCTTGAAGATGCGCAAGGCGTTGTCGCGCATGATCTTTGCCTTCGAATCGGGCCGGAAGTTCAGCTCCTCGACCTCGCGCACGGCGCGCTCTGGATCGATCACGGACCAGTCGGTACCGAACAGGAACTTATGCGAACCATAGGTGTTGGCGTAGTGCACCATCTGCTTCGGCCAATAGCGCGGCGCATAGGCGTCGCCGCCGATGTAGATGTTCTCGTGCTTCCAGGCCATCGAGATCATTTCATCCGTCCACGGCACACCGAGATGGATGCCGAGTAGCTTCAGTTCCGGGTACAGGATGGCAATGCGGTCAAGTGTGATCGGTTGCGCCATGCTCGGCAAGCGCCGGTCGCGCTGATAGACCAGATTATGGCCCACCTGCATCATGATCGGGATGTCGAGCTCGATGCATTTTGCGTAGATCGGGTAGACGTAGGGATGGTCCGGCGCCATGTCGAACCAGTGAGGGTAGAAGTGAGCGCCGACGAAGCCGTATTCGTGCACCGCTTCTTCAAGGTCGCGTAGCTGCTGCATGCCGAGGTAGGGGTTCACGCCTGCAAGGCCGGAGAACCGGTCCGGGTACTTTTTGCAGATGTCGGCAACGTACTTGTAGGAAATCTCCTTCGATCCCTGCATGCGCATGTCGCCCGCACGCACCGCGATCAGTAGCGAGCGCTCGATGCCCGCGCGGTCCATCTTCTTGAGGTACTGCGCCATCGTGAGACCTTGACGGATATCCCTCGACTGACGCACCTGGTCCTTGAAGGTGCTGTCGCTGGGCGAGTTACCCTTCCGCATGAGATCCGGCGTGGTGACGTTGACGACGATGTCGATGGTGCCCTTGACGCTCATGTGGTTCTCCCCAGGAATTCTTGTTGATATTGGCCGTGCAGGTCCGTTTGCACCGCCTGTGGCGGGGCTTTGCGGATGTCGTTGGTGCCGTCTGCGACGCGAACGCAGGCCGCGAAATGATTGGGGCCGACCTGTGTCGCCGCCGGTTTGGCCGTCGTGCAGTCCTGGCGCGCCAGCGGACAGCGCGGCGCAAAGGGGCACCCCGGCGGCAGGTGCACCGGTCCGGGCACCTCGCCCTGCAGAACGAAACGGTCCAGTTCGACGTCGGGGTCAGGCGGCAGGTCTGCCGACAGCAGCGCCTGGGCGTAGGGGTGCGCCTGGTGGGCGAATACCGAGTCCGAGGGGCCGCTCTCGACCACCGAACCGAGATACAGCACCAGGATGCGGTGGCTGACGAGCTGCACCGTTTCCAGATCGTGCGAGATGAACAGCATGGCGACACCGGTGTCGCGCTGCAGTTCGCCGAGGAGCTCGAGGATCCCGGCGCGCACCGACAGGTCGAGGGAGCTGGTCGGTTCGTCGAGCACGATGACCTTCGGATTCGGCGCCAGGGCGCGGGCGATACAGACGCGTTGCAACTGGCCGCCGGAGAGTTCGTTCGGGAAACGCGTCAGCAGATCGGCGTTGAGGTGCACGCGGGCGGCCAGCGCCGTCACCTGCTCGCGGCGCTGCGCCGGCGTCAGGTCGCGGTGGTGCAGTTTGACCAGTTCGCCGATCAGGTTGCCGACCTTCATCCGCGGATTGAGCGTGCTGTAGGGGTCCTGGAAGACGATCTGCAGTTCCTTGCGCAGGGGCCGCATTTCGCGCTCGCCGATATTGGTGATGTCGCGGTCCCCGAACCGCACCAAACCGCTGGTCGGACGATTGAGACGCACGACGGACCGACCGATGGTCGACTTGCCGGAGCCGCTCTCGCCGACAAGGCCGACGGTCTCGCCTGGCCGAAGATCGAACGAGACACCGTTGACCGCATGGATCGTCTCGCCCGGGTTGTTGCCCGGGAAGTGCTTGACCAGGTCGCGCACCTCGAGGACCGGCTTTGTCATGTCCGCGCCCCCGTAGCCATCTCCGGCTGGCGTTCGGCAAAATGGCACTGCGCGACGTGGTCCCCGCCGACATCCTTGCGCGGCGGCGCCGTGCGGCAAGCCTCCTCGGCCATCACGCAGCGGTCGCGGTAGTGACACCCCACAGGCAGGTCGTAGAGATTGGGCGGGGGACCGCCGACCTGGCCGAACCCACGTTCGGCGATCCGTTTCGGCGTCGAGGAAATCAGCGCCCGCGTATAGGGGTGACGGGCATCGTTGAAGACCTGACGAACGGGGCCGGCCTCGACGATGGAACCGGCGAACATCACACACATGCGGGTGCAGTAGTGCGCGACGACACCGAGGTCGTGGGTGATGATCATTGCCCCCATGCCGCGGTCGCGAACGAGGCCGCGGAGCAGGTCGAGGATCTGGGCCTGGACCGTCACGTCGAGGCCGGTGGTCGGCTCGTCCGCGATGATGAGGCGCGGCCCGTTGATGAGCGCCATCGCAATGAGCACGCGCTGCGCCATGCCGCCCGAAAGTTCGTGCGGCCAGGCGCGCATGCGGCGTTCGGCATCAGGAATGCCGACCGTCGCCAGCATCTGGACGCCGGCCTTCCAGGCCTCTTCCCTGGAGACATCGCGATGCTCGCGCTGCGCCCTGACGAGCTGCTTGCCGACCCGCGACAGGGGATCGAGCGAGGTCAACGGCGACTGGACGATCATCGTCAACTCGGTGCCGCGGATGCGGTTGAGCGACTCCACCGGCAGGCCGACGAGCTCCTTGCCCGCGAAGCGAACCGAGCCCGACACGATGCGGGCCGGCGGCTGCAGCAGCCCCATGACGGACATAGCGGTGAGCGACTTGCCGGCGCCGGTCTCGCCGACGACTCCGATGATCTCGCCCTCGTCGACGCTGAACGATACGCCGTTGAGCGCCTTCGCGACACGCAGCCTGTTATTCAGGTCGTGCGAGATGAAATGGGTGTGCAGGTCGTTGACCTCGAGCAGGCTCATTTGCCCGTCGCCTTGCGCCGGGGATCAAGAAGATCCTGCATGCCGTCGCCGAGCAGATTGAAGCCCAGCACCACGCCAACGAGCGCGACGCCAGGGAACAGCGCGACCCACCATTCGCCGCTGATGATGAACTCCGAACCCTGGCGGATCATCGCACCCCATTCAGGCGTCGGCGCCTGGATGCCGACGCCGATGAACGCGAGCGTGGCGCTGATACGGACCGCCCACGCCATGCGCACCGCGATCATCGCGGTCGCCCCCTTGATCGAGTTGGGCAGCAGGTGAACGAACAGGATGCGCCAGGTCGGATTGCCGGCGGCGACAGCCGATTCCACGAAGCCGCTCGAACGCAGACCAAGCACCTCGGAACGCACGAGACGGGCGAAGATCGGCGCATCGAGGAAGCCGATCACGAGCACGACGTTGACCAGCGATTGCCCTGTCGCCGCGACCACCGCCAGCGCTAGGACGATCGACGGAAACGACCGCAGGACGTCCATCAGGCGAAGGACGATTTCGTCGAGCATTCCGCCCTTGTAGCCGGCAACAAGGCCGAGCGGGACGCCTATCACCAGCATGATGATGGCCGCAGGAACGGCGATGCCAAAGGCATAGCGTGCGCCGTACATGACCCGGCTGAACACATCCATGCCGTTGCCGTCGGCGCCGAACCAGAACTCGGCACCCGGAGGCGTCAGAACCTGACGCGCGAAGGTTTCGATCGGACCGTAGGGCGCGATGACGTCTGCGAAGATCGCCATCAGGGCAAAGACGAGGACGATGGCGAAACCGATTGCGAACGTTGGGCTTCGGCGCGCAACCCCAAGGACCCGGCCAATCCCCGTGAACGCGGGCGCAGCGCTCTTATCCACTGCAACGTCCGTCATGCTCTTAGCGACGCCCTGGGCTCGAGCAGAAGGACGAGCAGGTCGATCACGATGAAGACCGCGACCGAAAAGACGGCAAGAACGAGCACGTAGCCTTGCACGGCGGCGAAGTCGCCGAGCAGGATCGCGTTAAGACCCCACTGCCCCATGCCGCCCCAGGCGAAGATCAACTCGATCAGCGACACGGCAGCGAGCAGGCCCGTCAGTTCTGTTCCGATGAAGGTCAGAATCGGCGTGATCGAATTGCGCAGTGCGATGCGCCGCACCGTTCGCGGGCGAAGCCCCTGAGCCTTGGCGTAGCGCACGTAGTCGCTGGCCAGCACCTCGAGAGATATGGCACGCGTGTGCTTGATGATTGGCGCCGCCACGATGATCGAGAACAGAATGACGGGAAGCGCGAGCTGGCTTGCGGCCGAATAGGCCGTCGACCAGTTGCCGCTGATCAAGCTGTCGATCAGGTAACTGCCCGTCACGTCGGGCGGAGGGAACGCGGCAATATCGAGGCGCCCAAGGGGCGCGGGCGCCCATTGCAAAAGAAAGAAGAAGACGAAGATCGCCATAAGTGCGATCCAGTACGTCGGCACCGAAAAACCAAGGAGCGAGACGAAACGACTGACCTGGTCAAACAGCCCGTTAGGTCGTTGCGCCGAGCGCAATCCGACGGGCACGCCGACCAGCGAACCCAACAGCACCGAGAAGATGAGAAGCTCCAGGCTGGCAGGCAAGCGGTTGCGGATTTCGTCCGCAACGCGCTCGCTGGACTGCCATGAATCTCCAAGGTCACCTTGAACAAGATTCCCGAGGTAGATCCCGAACTGAACGAAGAACGGACGGTCAAGACCGAGCTCAGCCTTGATCGAAGCCAGGCTCGCCTCGTCCGCCATCGGACCGCCGAGCATGGCCACAGGGTCCTGCTCGCCGATCCGCACAAGCATGAACGTCAGGAAGGTGATGCCCAAGAGAATGGGCACCACCAATACCAGCCGCCGCAGGAGAAAGCTCCGGACGGTCATCCTGATGTCTAGCCAGTCAAGCCAAGTAGAGAGGACTTAGCCGTCGCAGCGCAGGTGCTTCCACACCACGCGGTCGTGCTGGTACCACAGCCAACCCGAGATGCAGGGCACCGTCACGGCGTAGGTCTTCGGGAAGTCGGAGATGATGAACGTGGCATCGTCGGCATGGAGCTTTTGTGCGTCATGCGCCAGCTTGATCGCCTTGTCCAGGTCCTGCTCGCCGATCAGATCGTCGACCAGCTTGTCGAACACCGGGTTGTTGTAGTCGTTCACATCCGACGAACCCTCGCTATGCGCCGAGAGGTAGAAGGCATAGCCGGGGTCCAGCACGAAGGCGTTCGCCAGGTGCGGGAAGAACGGGATGTCACGCTTGCCGATGGCACGACGCGAGTTCATCTCGGTCTTCGGAATCCGCTTCAGGTCGACATTGATCCCGACCTTGGCCAGCGCGTCCTTGGTCTGAATCGCGAGCGACTCTTCCCACCACCAGTTGTCGGTGTACTCGAGCTGGATGTCGAGGCCGTTGCCGTGCCCGGCCTCAGCGAGGAGCGCCCGCGCCTTGTCAAGGTCGGTGTTGTAGGTCTGAGCCGGCGTGTAGAAGCGACCGAACGCCGGGGCGAGGATCGAATCCGAACGCTCGCCGAGGCCGCGGAAGACCGCTTCGCTGACGGCGTCATAGTCGAACGCGTAGTTGATCGCCCGGCGCACCCGGACGTCGTCGAAGGGCTTGAAGTTCGGGTTCATGCGCAGGGTCGCGGCACCGGTTCCAGGCACGCTGTCGACCTTGACCTTGGGATCCTTGATCAGGTCCACAAGCTGCTGAATCGGCATCTGGTCGGCCCAATGGATCTGGCCGCTCTTGACCAGCGCCGCGCGGCTCGCCGGCGACGGGATCTCGCGGTAGATCACGCGCGTGAAGTACGGCTTCTCTTCGAAGTAGTTCTCGTTGTAGACGAGAACGGCACCCTCACCGGGACGGACCGAATCGACGTGGTAGGGACCGAATCCAGCGGTGTTCTTTTCCATCCACTTGGTCGCCCACTTGTCCTCGGCGGTGGCGTTTTCCTTGAGCACCTTGGAGTCGGTCAGCGCCGGGAACACCGTGGTCAGAATGCGCGGGAAAATGTTGTTGGCGGTGCCAAGGGTGAACTTGACCTCGCTATCGGATACCGCTTCGACGGCTTCGATACGGCCGACGCGGATCATGAAGTTGCCGACGCGCTTGCGATCCCGGGCGCGTTCCCAGGCATAGGCGACGTCATGGGCGCTCAGTTCGTTACCGAACGGGCTCTTGACGCCGGGGCGGATCTTGTAGGTCACGACCTTGCCGCCCTCGCTGACGGTCCAGCTCTCGGCCATGTGCGGCTCGACGGTGGCTGCGTCGATCACATCACGGCCTGACGCATCCTTCGTGATGCCGTGTTTGGTCAAGCCTTCGTAGACGTTGACCGACGTCTCCAATGTACCGGTCAGCCACGCGTCGGTATCGAAACCGGCCGGCGTGCCGACGGCGCCGAAGATGAAGGTGTTCTCGGCCGCATGACTGGCCGAGGCGCCCAGCGCCAGGACAGCAGCGACCGCGGCTCCGGACAGAAGCCTTGCGTGCTTTTTCATGGATTCCTCCCGTTGACCGGTTCTCACACTGACCGGGTTCAGAAGGGATGAAATACCTGAGGTTCCGCATTGACAACCGAGTTATCCTCAGCCCATGGTTCAAAAAAACTAAACCATGGGAGGTTGAGTGAGTTGGCCCGTAATCTGCCGCCGCTACGCGCCGTTCGGGCTTTCGAAGCTGCTGCCCGCAGTTTGAGCATGACTAGGGCCGCACGCGAACTTGGCGTGTCGCCCGGCGCTATCAGCCACCAGATTCGTCAACTTGAGGAATTTTTGGGGGTCCGCCTGTTCTTGCGGGAGACGCGCAAGGTATCGCTAACCTCGGCCGGTCGCACGTTCCTGCCGGCCATCACCCGCGGTCTCGACGCGATCGAGGAAGCCGCGAAGCGTCTAACGACCGTCCCACAGCACAGCCGCGTCCGTGTGAGCGTTGAGACGACGCTCGCCGAGCGCTGGCTTGTGCCGCGTCTGGCACATTTCTACAAGACCTATCCGGAGATCGAGATCGAATTGCAGGGGCGCCCCCTGGACCCCGAGGCAGCCGCCTTTCGCACGAATTTCGCCGTCGCCTACGGGCCCCGCCAGTACCACGGGCTATCGGTCGAACGCATGATGAGCGAGGCCGTCTTTCCGGTCTGCAGCCCGGCATTCCAGGAAGGTCACGGCCTGTACCAGCTTGCCGACCTGGACCAAAGCGTCCGCCTGCTGCACGACCAGACCTTCGGCCGCTACAACTGGTTCCCCAATTGGCAGGTCTGGCTCGCCAAACACGGCGTGCACGACGTTGATACTTCGCAAGGAATGAGGTTCTGCACCTCGCATATGGCGATCGTGGCCGCGAGTGACGG
>JAYQVF010000020.1:0-28150 GCA_038148335.1 Alphaproteobacteria bacterium
ATGACAAGCTCGGCGAGACTGCGTTCAAGCCGCACGTGGTGCGCTTCGGCGTCGATCAGGCTGCCGTCGTCGACGGCGATGACCTCGTAGACGCCGTCGGCGAACTGGTAGCCGCGATCCTCGACGTGAACGCCTGCCGCGTTGTGCGGCAGGTAGCGACCGTTGACATAGGCAATCCGCGACACGCTATTTCCTCCAGTACGCCGGGGTGAACAGGACCAGCACGACCAGCAGTTCCAGACGCCCGATGACCATGGCAGCGCAAAGTGCCCATTTCGTGGCATCGCCGAAATCGGGATAGGCCAGATGTGGCGCCGTCAGCGACAACCCCGCCCCTGCGGTCGACAGCGTCGTCGCCGACAGCGCCAGGGCGCCCTGCAGGTCGAATCCGAGCAGGCCGAACACGACCGCGGCGAGTGCCAGAATCGACAGGAACATCATCAGCTGCCCCCAGACATTGCGCAGCGTCGATTCGTCGATGATCTGCCCGGCATAGCGCAGCCGCACCACGCCGTGGGGATAGGACAGGCGCGACAGTTCCCGCCCGGCCAGCCTGAAAAAGATGGCGAGCCGCATCAGCCGCATCCCGCCCGCCGTCGAGCCGGTGGCGCCGCCAATCAGCATCAGCCCCATGAGCATGACCGGCACGATGACCGGGAGGCCGGTCGACGCCGCGCCGGCGGTGGCGCTGAAGCCGGTCGTCGTGAGCGCCGAAATCACGTCGAAGACCGCCGTGCGGAGGCTGGTGCCGGTGCTCAATCCCTGGATGGCGACGAGCGCGCCGGCCACGATGGCCGTTGCCGCCAGGACGATTGCCAGCAGGTAACGCGTTTCGATGTCGCGCAATAGCGGTTGCGTCCGGCCGCGCGCCAGCGCCCAAATCAGGGTGAAGTTGAGGGCGCCGATGAGCATGAAGACCATGAGAACGATTTCCGCGCCGAAGTTGTCGAAGGCGGCGACCCCGATGTCGTGGGTCGAAAAACCGCCGGTGGAAATCGTCGTGAGTGCATGTGTCGTGGCGTCGAACGGGGTCAGGCCCACCGCCACGAGGGCGAGAATGCACAGCGCGGTCAGGCCGGCATAGATCCACCACAGCGACCGCGCGGTCCGCACGGCCCGGCCAAACAGCGTTTCGCGGTCGCCGCGCGCCATCGGCGAGTTGAACAGGTTCATCCCGCCAACGCCGCCGAAGGCCAGCAGTGCGATCGCGAGCAGGATGACCGCAAAGCCGCCGAGCCACTGCAGCAGGGCGCGCCACATCAGGATGCCCCTCGGCTGCTGGTCGAGATTGGCGAGGACCGTGGCGCCGTTCGTGGTGAAGCCCGACAGCGCTTCGAAATAGGCGTCCAGCGGCGACAGGAACTGACCCGAGAGGAGAAAGGGAATCGCGGCGAAAGCGGGCAAGACCGTCCACAGCAGGGACGCGGTCAGAAACCCGCCCCGCAGGTCGATGCGCTTCTCCGTGCCGCGCGTGGAGACGACGGCGGTGCCGCCGGCGAAGAACGTCAGCGCCGCGCCAGTTGCGAACGAGATTCCGGTCTCGGTCTCGCCGATACCAAAGGATACGGCGGCCGGCAGGACCATGAATCCCGACAATGCTGCCGTGCCCCAGCCGAGTACGTTGACGTTGGTTGCAAACATGGCGCTGGCCGCGCCGGCTCCCGATCAGAAGAAGTCCAGGCGGACGGCGAACATCTTTTCGACCTTCTTCACCATCTCCCGGGTGGCGAAGACGATGACGCGGTCGCCTGTCTCGATCATTGTTTCGCCGCGCGGGATGATCACTTCGTCGTCGCGCACGATCGCGCCGATGATCACGCCTACGGGCAGTTTGACGTCGCGCAGGGCCTTGCCCGACAGCGGCGAGGTTTCGAGCGTCTCCGCCTCGATGATCTCGGCCATCCCGTCGCGCAGCGAATGGACCCCGCGGATGCGGCCGCGGCGGATGTGCTGCAGGATCCGCGACACCGTAATGGCGCGCGGGTTGACCACGGCGTCGATGCCGAGCGAGCGGATCAGCGGCCCGTAGGTCAGATTGTTGACCAGCGTCGTCGCCCGCGCCGCCCCTTCCCGCTTGGCCAGCAGCGAGCTCAGGATGTTGACCTGGTCGTCGTTGGTCACGGCGATGACGGCATCGGCGTCCTGCACGTTGGCTTCGGCGAGAATCTCAGAAGCAAGCGAGTCGCCATAGATGACCACCGCGCGCTCGAGTTCATCGGCGACCCGCTCGGCCCGATCCTTGCTGACCTCGATCAGTTTCAGCCGGACGTCGGGTATCTCCTCCATGATCTGCTTCGACAGGAACAGGCCGATGTTGCCGCCGCCGATCACCACGATCCGCCGGGACTGGCGTTCTTCCAGCCCGAACGTACCCATGGCGCGAACAACCTGCCTTGCGTCGACCGTGAAATAGACTTCGTCGCCAACCAGGATCTGGTCGTCGCCGCCCGGCGTGATGATGCCCTCCCGTCGCACGATGCCGACGATTCGCATGTGCAGATCGGGGAACAGTTCGGTCAGTTGCCGTAGCGGGGTGTCGATGATCGGGCAATTCTCGTTGATCGAGACGGCGACGACGCGCACGCGGTCGTCCGCGAAGCTCACCATGTCGGTGGCACCGGGCACGTTGAGGCGGCTGGTGATGGCGCGCGCCACCTCGATCTCGGGCGAGATGATCACGTCGATCGGCATGTGGTCGCGGCTGAACAGGTTCTGCCATGCCGGTTCGAGATAGGTCTGGGCGCGAATTCGCGCGATCTTGGTCGGGACCTCGAACAGCGAGTGGGCCACCTGGCACGCGACCATGTTGATCTCGTCGTTCTGGGTCACGGCGACGATCATCTCGGCGTCGCGGGCGCCTGCCTGTTCGAGCACATTGGGGTGCGACGCGTAGCCCTCGATCGCACGGACGTCGAGGGTCTCGTTCATCTTCTGGATCGTCTCGGGCGACTGATCGATGATTGTGACGTCGTTGTTCTCGGATGCCAGTTGGCGCGCAATGCTGGATCCAACCAGGCCGGCGCCGCATACGATAATTCTCATTGTTTCGTGTCCGTGCGGTTCGCGGGGACGCCGGTCATGCCCGGCCGTTGCCGGTAACGCCGAGTGCCTTCAGTTTGCGGTGCAGCGCCGAACGCTCCATGCCCACGAACGACGCGGTGCGTGAGATGTTGCCGCCGAAGCGGTTGATCTGCGCCAGCAGGTATTCCCGCTCGAACACTTCGCGGGCTTCGCGCAGCGGCATCGCCATCACCTCGCCGTTGCCGGCGTGATGCAGCGCGGTCGCCCCGCCGCTGCGAATCTCCGGCGGCATCGTTTCGGCATGGATAGGTGTTTCCGGCGTGCCCGGCGCCATGATCAGCAGCCGCTCGATCAGATTGCGCAGCTCGCGGACGTTGCCGGGCCATTCCTTGGCCTGGAGGATCGCCATGGCGTCGTCGGCGATGCTGCGGGCAGGCAGGCCGGTCGAGTGCGCCATCCGCTCCATGAAGTAGCGCGCCAAAACGGGAATGTCCTCGCGTCGCTCGGCGAGCGACGGCACCCGGACCGGGACGACGGCCAGCCGGTGATAGAGATCCTCGCGGAAGCGTCCGCCCGCGATCTCCTCCGAAAGGTTGCGACTCGATCCGCTGATGACGCGGACATCGACGCGGATCTGTTCGCTGCCGCCGAGCCGTGTGAACGTCTGTTCCTGCAGCACCCGCAGAATGCGGCCCTGCGTCTCGAGCGGCATGTCGGCGACCTCGTCGATGAACAGCGTTCCCTGGTGGGCCTGCTCGAAAATGCCGGTCTTGACGGTATCGCGGTCCTCGGCGCCGAAGAGCTCCAGTTCGATGGTATCTGGCGACATCCGCGCGGCGTTGAGCACCACGAACGGCCCGTGCGCCCGGCGCGACCGGTTGTGCAGCAGGCGGGCGGCCAGTTCCTTGCCGCTGCCGGCGGGCCCGGTAATCAGCACGCGGCTGCCCGTGGGTGCGACCTTTTCGATCGCAGCGCGCATGGCATTGATGGCGGGCGCGTTGCCGACGAGATCGGAATCCTGTCCGACCCTAAGGCGCAGCTCCTCGTTTTCCCGGCGCAGACGCGCGGCCTCGATGGCACGCGCCACCACGACCAGAAGCCGATCGGCGGTAAACGGCTTTTCGATGAAGTCGTAGGCGCCGTGTCGGATTGCGGAGACGGCGGTTTCGATGTTGCCGTGGCCGCTGATGATGATGACCGGCAGCGCGGGATAGTCCGTGCGGATGACCTCGAGCAGTTCCAGCCCGTCGAGTTCGCTGTTCTCGAGCCAGATGTCGAGGATGACCAGCGCCGGCGTGCGTTCTTCCAGCGCCAGCAGCGCGGTGCGGCTGTCGATGGCGGTCCGCGGGGCATAGCCCTCGTCCGAGAGAATCCCGGAAAGCGATTCCCGGATGTCCTCCTCGTCATCGACGATCAAGATGTCGCGCGCCAAGCTGTCCTCTCTCTCACTCGTTTTTTTCTATTCCGCAGCGGTGCGCAAGGCTGTCGCCGAACGTGGGTCGTTGTGTCGCGGGAAGACCAGCGACACGCGGGCGCCGCCCGCGTCACCGTCTTCGAGAAGCAACCGGCCGCGATGCTCTTCCATGATTTTCTTCACGATGGCAAGGCCAAGACCGGTTCCCTTCTTGCGAGTCGTCACGTAGGGCTCGGTCAACCGGTTGCGCTGTTCCTTTGGCAGGCCGCGGCCGTTGTCTTCGACGACGAGGCGCACCTGATCGCCTTCCTCGTAGAGATTCACCCGAATGTGCCCCGGAGAGGTGTCGATGCCCTCTTCCATGCGCCCCTCGATCGCATCGGCGGCGTTCTGCATCAGGTTGGTCAGCGCCTGTGTGATTTGGCCACGGTCGCAATAGACGACCGGTCCGATCGGCGGCAGACTTGATTCGTAGGCGATGCCGGGCGACCCCGATTGCTGCAGGAAGCCGACGTGCTCGACGATCGAACGCAGGTCCTCGGCGTGGAACTCGGGTGCGGGCATGCGCGCGAACTTGGAGAATTCGTCGACCATGCGTCCGATGTCGTCGACCTGGCGCATGATGGTCTCTGTGCACTGCCGGAAGACGTCGGGGTCGGTCGCGATCTCGCCCGCGTACTTGCGCCGCAACCGGTCGGCCGACAGCTTGATCGGCGTCAGCGGGTTCTTGATCTCGTGCGCGATCCGGCGGGCAACGTCGGCCCACGCGGCGCGGCGCTGCGCCGAGACCAGTTCTGAAATGTCGTCGAAGGTCACGACGTACCCGGTCTGACCGTCCGCGCGCATCTCGCCGACGATCCTGACGTGCAGGTCGTGGGCCTGGTCGCCGCGCGTCACGCGCACCTCGCCGTCGATCTGCCGCCCGTTCGCGTGCCGCGCCATTTCGAAGAGTTCGACCGCTTCGGGCACCACGTCTGCGAAGTCGCGGCCGACGAGTTGTTCGCTCGACGTGTCCAGCAGGTCCAGCGCCGAGCGGTTGGGCAAGGTGATGCGGCCCGCCGCGTCGAGGCTCAGCACGCCGGCGGAGACGCCGGCAAGGACGGCCTCGGTAAAACGTCGGCGTTCGTCGAGCTGCTGGTTGGCCTCCATGAGTTCGCCGCGCTGGGCGCGCAACTGGCTCGTCATCCGGTTGAAGGCGCGGCTCAGCGTGCTGAATTCGTCGTCCTCGCCGCCCTCCGAGACGCGGACGTCGAGGTCGCCCGTGCGCACCCGCTCCGTCGCGCCGATCAACGATGAGATCGGCTGCACCAGGCGGTTGGCGAACACGAGGCCGAGCCAGATCGCGATGCTGAGCAGCAGCAGTGCAAGCAGCGCGAAGACCGCCGCCAGGCTGATTTCGACGCCGGAGCGCTCGCTCTCGAGCCGGCTGTAGTTGGCGCTCTGTTGCCGCGCCCTCTCGGCGAATCCGAGCACGAGCGGGTCGATCAGACGACCGACGTACATGTAGGTGTCGCTCAGCGTGTCGAGGCGCATGAGGGCACGCACCCCCTCCTCGCCCGCGCGCAACAGCACGACTTCGCCGGCGCGAACCTGCGACATGATCTCGTTGCTCGGCATGCCGGAATTCGCCAGCTCGTAGGACAGCGAGGTCTGCGCCAGGATGTTGCCCTGGCCGTCGAAGATCATCGCCTCGGGCAGGCCGCGGGCATCGGCGAAGAACTGCAGCGTCGGCGTCAGCACCGAAGGGTTGCTGCGCGAAGCGCGGAGATTGGGGCGCATCGCCTCCGCCATGGCACGAACGTCGGCCTCGATGGCCCGGCGGTTTTCCTCGACGTAGGCGCTGGCGACGACGGCCGACGCGTTGACCGCCGAACGTGCGCTCTCGCTGAACCACACCCCGACGCCGACGTTGATGAACAGGGCCGACACCACGGCCACGACGATGGTTGGCACGATGGCGATCAGGGCGAAAAGCCCGACCAGCCGGACATGCAGCCGCGACCCGGCGGACCCGCGCCGGCGGGCGACGACCAGGCGAACCAGGCGCGCCGACACCGCGGCGACCAGGCTGAGAAGAAGGATGCTGTCGGCGAGCAGCAGCGGCCGGACCGCCGTGCGATCCTCGGGGAACGGTTGGACCCCGATGACCGCAAGGTAGGTCAGGACGCCGGCCACGATGGCGCCCGCCGCCAGCGCCAGAACGAGCCGTCGTTCAAGACCGGTGCGGTGGGCCCACTTGAAGAACCGACCTAGCTGCTCGTGGCTCTGTGTCTCGGGTGCCATGACTGTGACCATTGGGTCAGCCACGCCGTGCGACCGAACCACAATGTTGCATTATTGCATCACTTCGGCGGCCGTACTACTTCAATTTGCAGTTCCCGGATCTTCTTGCGCAGGGTGTTTCGGTTGAGGCCGAGAAGGCTCGCTGCCTTGATCTGGTTGCCCCGCGTCGCCCGCAGGCTGAGCGTCAGCAGTGGCCGTTCGATCTCGTGCAGCACGCGCTGGTAGACCCCGTCCGGCGGCAGCGCATTGCCGTGCGCCGCGAAGTAGGCCTCAAGGTGGCGCTCGACCGCCGCGCCGAGGCTTGCGTTGTCTTCGGCCTGGTGCTGGCGCACGTCGTCCATGAGTTCCGCCTCGACGGCGCCGCCGCCGATGGTGTCTTCCGCGGTCAGCGCGACCAGCCGCCGTACCAGGTTTTCCAGCTCGCGGACGTTGCCCGGCCAGCGATAGGCGCGCAGCCGATCGAGCGCCTCGTTGGTCATGAGCTTCGCCGGCAGGCCTTCGGCCTGGGCGCGCGACAGGAAGTGGCGCACCAGGTCGGGAATGTCCTCGCTGCGTTCGCGCAGCGGCGGGATTCGCAACGGCACCACGTTGAGGCGATAGAACAGGTCTTCGCGGAACAGGCCCTGATCGACCAGACGCCGCAAAGACCGGTGAGTCGCCGCGACGATCCGGACATCGGCGCGCTTCGACTGCCGGCTGCCCACGGCCGAGTACTCGCCCTCCTGCAACACGCGCAACAGGCGTGTCTGGGCCTCGATCGGCATGTCGCCGATCTCGTCGAGGAACAGCGTGCCGCCCTCGGCCTGCTCGAACTTGCCGCCGTGACGGGCCGTGGCGCCGGTGAACGCGCCCCGCTCGTGGCCGAACAGTTCGCTTTCGATCAACTCGCGTGGAATCGCCGCCATGTTGACCGCGACGAAGGGGCGGTTTCGCCGCCGACCGAAATCGTGCAGCGCGCGGGCGACGAGTTCCTTGCCGGTTCCGGACTCGCCGGAGATCAGGACCGTCAGGTCGGTCGCCGTGAGCCGCCCCATGACGCGGTAGACGTCCTGCATCGCCGCCGAACGACCGACGATCGGCATCGCCTCGTCTTCGTCGCGCGCCGCCGCTAGGGTCGCCGGACGCCGTGCCCCTTCCTCAAGCGCTCTGTTAACAACGGATACCAATTCATTGATATCAAATGGCTTTGGAAGATATTCGTAGGCCCCGCGTTCGGTCGCGCGCAGCGCCGTCATCATGGTGCTGCGGGCGCTCATGACGATCACCGGCACGTCGGGACGCGCCTTGCGGATCCGCGGCAGCAATTCGAGGCCGTCCTCGTCGGGCATGACGACATCGGTGATGACGAGGTCGCCCTCGCCGTTCTCGATCCAATGCCACAGCGTCGAAGCCGTGCTCGTCGTCTGGACCGCATAGCCGGCCCGCGCCAGGGACTGGCTGATGACCTTGCGGATCGACGCATCGTCGTCCGCAACGAGGATTACGCCCTCATTCGCCATCGCCGGCGTCCCTTTCATCGTTGGCCGCAATCGGCAGCCGCAGCCGGAAGACGGTTCGACCCGGTTCGGAATCGCATTCGATCAGGCCGCTATGATCGCCGATGATCTTGGCCACCAGCGACAGGCCGAGCCCGGTGCCCGACCGCTTGGTCGTCACGAACGGGTCGAACATGTGCCGGCGCACCTCGTCCGGAATTCCCGGGCCGTTGTCCTGCACCGCGACTTCGAGCGGCAGGTGGACCTGGTCCTGGGTGCCGGGCACGCCAAGCCGAAGTCCGTGCCGGTAGGCGGTCGACAGCGTGATTTCGCAGGGCTGGCCGTCGCAGGCCTCGACGGCGTTCTTGATCAGGTTCAGCACGACCTGCACCAGCTGGTCGCGGTTGCCCATCACCGGCGGCAGCGAGGGGTCGTAGCGCTCCTCGAAGTGTGCGCGCGCGGCAAAGCCGGCCTTGGCGACGCGCAGCGCGTGGTTGAGCACTTCGTGCACGTTGGCCGGGCCGCGCTCCAGCGGCCGCGGATCGGAGAACCGCTCCATGCCGTCGATCAGCGCCACGATGCGGTCGGACTCGTCGCGAATCAGGTGTGTCAGCTCGCGGTCCTCGTCGTTGGCGTTGGCCTCGAGGAGCTGCGCTGCGCCGCGAATGCCGGCCAGCGGGTTCTTGACTTCGTGGGCGAGTACGGCCGCCATGCCCGTGACCGAGCGCGCCACGTCGCGGTGATTGAGCTGGCTGCCCATGCGCGAGGCCATCGTCAGTTCCCGGATCGTGAGCAGGATGCTGCCCGGCGCATCGACCAGCGGCGTCAGCTGGAAGCTGATCTCGCGGCGCCCGGTACGCGGCGTGTGCAGTTCGGCGTCGTGTTCGGCGACGCTGGTGCCGGTCTGCAGCGCCTTGGCGGTGAGCGCGTAGAGCGCGCCGTCGGCTGGGGCGATGACATCGAAGTCCTGACCCACGAGGTAGCCCGCGCTCGCCCCGAAGAAGTTCTCGGCGGCCGGATTCAGATAGTCGATCCCCAGCGCGGCGTTGATCACCACCAGGGGGTCGGGGATCGCCGCGAGGATGGCGAAAGCGTCGGGGGTTCCCTGCCCGCTCGCCGTGCGGCGGCGCGGTCCGGCTGTCATGCCGCTGCCCTTGTTTCCGCCGCGTCGAAGCAGCGGCGCAGCAACTCGACGACCGCCCGCGGGTCCTTCTCGCGATTGATGGCGTCGAGCGTCGGTCGCGCGCCCGGCATGTCGCGCAGGTACCAGGCAAAGTGCTTGCGTGCGTTACGCACCGCCGCATCGATCCCCTGATGGCGCTGCATCGCCGCGTAGTGGCGCTCGATGAGATGCAGGCGCACGGTCGCCGGCGGATCGTCGCGGCGAACGCCGTCCTGCAGATAGGCCGATGCCTGGGCGATGAACCACGGTCGGCCATAGGCGCCGCGGCCGATCATCACGCCGTCGGCGCAAGACTGCTCAAGACACGCGTCGATGTCGTCGTAGCTGGCGATGTCGCCGTTGGCCACGACCGGCACGGCGACCGCCTCCTTCACCGCGCGGATGAAGCGCCAGTCGGCGCGGCCCTCGTAGAACTGCGCGCGGGTCCGGCCATGGACCGTGATGAGTTGGATACCACCGTCCTCGGCGATACGCGCCAGGTCCGGCGCGTTGCGGCTGTTGTCGTCCCAGCCGGTGCGCATCTTGAGAGTTACCGGGACCGACACGGCCCCGACCGTCGCGGCGATGATCTCGCGCGCCAGCGGCAGGTCCCGCATGAGTGCCGAGCCGCACAGGCTGCCCACCACCTTGCGCGCCGGGCAACCCATGTTGATGTCGATGTAGTCCGCACCCTCGGCCTCTGCGATCCGGGCCGCTTCCGCCATCATTGCGGGGTCGCGCCCGGCCAGTTGCACCGCGTGCAGCCCGTCGTCGCAGTCGCGTTCGGCCATGCGCCGCGAGCGGACCGAGGCGTGGACCATTTCGCGGCTGGCGATCATCTCGGAATAGGTCTGGCCCGGTCCGAGTTCGCGCACCAGGCGCCGGAACGGCGCGTCGGTGACACCTGACATCGGCGCCAGAAGGACGCGCGTACCCAGATCGAGGGGGCCGACGTGGATGGTCATTTGTTGGGCAGCGAGGCTCTGTGATGAATTCTTGTGCAACGTAGGGCGCGGCGCCGCTGCCTGCAATGGCCTTGCGAGTGCTTGGCGGCGCCGGGACGCGGGGATAGGTTCGCGCTGTGACGACCGTAGCGCTCATCGTGGCGGCGGGCCGCGGGGCGCGGTTCGGCGCCTCCCTGCCCAAACAGTACCTGCCCCTGGGCGGCGTGCCTCTGCTCCGCCACAGCGCGGCGCGGTTGGTCAACCATGCGGGAATTGCGGCGGTCCGGGTCGTCATCGATCCGACCGCGCAGGATCACTACGCTGCCGCGGTCGCGGGCCTGCCGGTGCTCGATCCGGTCGCCGGCGGCGCCACGCGCCAGGAATCGGTGCGCCGCGGTCTCGACAGCTTCGCGGCCGAGGCGCCCACCAACGTTCTGATCCACGACGGCGCGCGCCCCTTTCCCGACGATGCCCTGGTTGGACGCATCATCGATGCCCTGGTGGCGCACGATGGCGCCATTGCCGCGCTGCCCGTCGTCGACACGCTCAAGCGTGGCGAGGCCGGCGGACGCATCGACGGCACGGTGGACCGAACAGGCCTGTGGCGCGCCCAGACGCCGCAGGGGTTCCGCTTCGCCGCGATTCGGGACGCCCATACCGCCGCCGCGGCGCGCGACGACCTGACCGATGATGCCGCTGTCGCCGAACTTGCCGGCCTCGACGTTGTGCTGGTCCCCGGCAGCGAGGACAATCTCAAGGTGACAACTCCCGAGGACCTTGAGCGCGCCGAGCGTCTGCTCGCCGCTTCCGGCGGCGAAACCCGCGTCGGCAGCGGTTTCGACGTGCATCGCTTCGAGGCCGGCGATGCCGTCGTCCTGTGCGGGCACGTAATCCCCCACACCCATCGCCTGGCCGGTCATTCGGACGCCGACGTGGCGCTACACGCCCTGACCGACGCCATCCTCGGCGCGATCGGCGATGGCGATATCGGCCAGCATTTTCCGCCGAGCGATCCGCAATGGCGCGGCGCGCCCTCGCGTCTCTTCGTCGAGCATGCCGTCTCGCGTCTCGCACGGCGGGGCGGCGCAATCGTCCACGCCGACGTGACGATCATCTGCGAGGCGCCCAAGGTTTCGCCGCACCGCGATGCCATGCGGGCCGCGGTCGCGTCGCTCCTTCGTGTCGAGTTGTCCCGCGTCAGCGTTAAGGCGACGACCACCGAGGGGCTCGGCTTCACCGGCCGATGCGAGGGGATTGCCGCCCAGGCGACGGTGACCGTGCGGGTACCGTCCCGATGACGGACGCCGCCAACCGGCTTGCGTTCGGGCACCCGGCTTCGCTGGTGGCCACGGTCTTCGGCGCCGGCCTGTCGCCGGTCGCGCCGGGCACGGTCGGATCGCTGGTGGCCGTCCCGGCGGCCTGGCTCATTGCCGCGACGGCCGGTCACGGCGCCTTGTTGGCCGCGACCGTCCTGGTCTTCTTCGTCGGCTGGTGGGCCTCGACGGTCTACACCCAGCGGACCGGCATCGCCGACCCCGGCGCCGTCGTGATCGACGAGGTTGCCGGTCAGTGGCTGGTCCTTGCGGTGGCGCCGCTGGAGCTATGGTACTACGCCGCCGGGTTTGCGTTGTTCCGCCTGTTCGATATCACCAAGCCGTGGCCGGTCAGCTGGGCCGACCGGCGGATCAAGGGCGGCCTCGGCGTGATGCTCGACGACATTCTGGCCGGCCTCTACGGCGCGGCCATCCTTCTTCTTCTGGTTTGGCTCGTGGAGGATCGTCTTGTTCTCTGAGGAGCTGCTGTCGCTCGCGCGTGACGTGCTGGCGGCGTGCAAGGCGCGCGATGTCATGGTCGCGACGGCCGAATCCTGCACCGGCGGCCTGATCGCGGCCTGCCTCACCGAGGTCGCAGGGTCGTCCGCCGTCGTCGACCGCGGCTTCGTCACCTATCACAACAAGGCCAAGGAACAGGTGCTCGGGGTCAACCCCAACCTGCTGGAATCCGTCGGGGCCGTCAGCGAAGAAGTCGCCCGGGCGATGGCTGAAGGGGCGCTGGCGCGCTCACAGGCCGCCATTGCCGTCTCGGTCACGGGCATTGCCGGTCCCGGCGGTGCGACGCCGACCAAGCCGGTGGGTCTGGTTCACATGGCGGTGGCGCGGCGCGGCGGGCCGACGCATCATCGGCGTATGGAATATGGCGATATCGGCCGCAGCGCCTTGCGCGAGGCGACAGTGCGCGATGCCTTGCGGCTCGTTCTCAACGCGGCCGCGGAAATCTAGAGGGAGACACCGGCGATGGCCGACACGATGCGTGCGATCAGGATCGACGAGCCCGGCGGCCCCGAGGGTCTCTACCTTGCTGACGTCCCGGTCCCCGAGCCCGGTCCCGGCGAGGTCCGCCTCAAGGTCGCCTATGCCAGCATGAACCCGATGGACGTGTTCGCGCGCCAGGGCAAGGTCACCTGGCTGCCGATCAAATGGCCGTTCACCCCGGGAATCGAGCATGCCGGTGTGATCGACAAGGTCGGCGATGGCGTCGATCCGGCGATGGTCGGCAAACGCTATCACTCGCGCAACATGTACGGCGGCAACGCCGAATACTCGATCGCGCCGGTCGCCAATGCGATTCCGATGCCGGACGAACTCGATTGGCGAATCGGCACCTGCTACGGCGGCATGACCTACACGTCCTACCATGCGCTGCACACCGCGGCCCGCATTCGCGCCGGCGACTGGTGCCTGTTCCATTCGGCCGCCGGCCCCATCGGCATCATGCTGACCCAGATCGCGAAGTCGGCGGGCGCGAAGGTCATCGGCCTTTGCAGCGGTGCCAAGTTCGACTATGCGCGGCCCTACGGCGCCGATCACCTGATCGACTACACCGCCGGCGACTGGGTCGCCGAGGTGAAGAAGCTGACCGTCGGCGCCGGCATCGACATCATCGTCGACGGCAACCAGGGGCCCGAGGCGCCGAAGAACTACGAGGTCATCGCGCCGGGCGGCCACTGCATCTACATTGGCGCGACTGCGGGCAGCCCGGCGCCGGAGATCCCTGTCTCGACGCTGATCTTCAAGTCGGCCTTCGTCGGCGGTTTCAACCTGCCACTGCTCGAAGCGCGCGGCGGCCGCGACAACGCCGACGTGCTGCGCAAGGTCGCCAGCGGCGAATGGAAGATCCCGATCAGCGAGGAAGTGGCTCTGGATGGCGTGCCGGACCTGCACAAACGGTTCGCCGCACGCGCGGTCAAGGGCCGCGCGATCGTCCGCGTTGGCGGCGAGCTCAACTGGTCGAAATAGCCTCGCCATGTCCGGGACGTGGGCAGCGCGAATGTTCGCGTGCGGCGCCGGCCACCGTTTCCGTTAGGGTCGCCCTCCCGTGAGCGAAGCCCCCCGCATTCCCCTGCCCTTCATGATCGCGCTCGTCGCCAACACGGCGCTCGGGCCGGCGGCGACGCAGCTCTTCGTGCCCTCGGTGCCGTCGATTGCGGCCGAGTTCGGGGTGCCGATCGGCATCGCCCAGATATCGTTTTCGGCGGCGATGGTGGCGCTTGCCGTCTCGACGCTGTTCTACGGGCCGCTGTCCGACCGCTACGGCCGGCTGCCGATGCTGTTCGCGGGCCTCGTCCTGTTCATGATCGGCACAGCCGTCGCGCTCGTCTCCACCGACGTCGTCATGCTGATCGTCGGCCGCATCATCCAGGCGGTCGGCGGCGCGGCCGGCATGGTCATTACCCGCGCCGTCGTGCGCGACATCTACGGGCCCGAGGGCGCGGCGCGCATACTCGGCACGCTGATCGTCGCCATGGTCGGAGCGCCGATGCTGTCAATCGTGCTCGGCGGCCTGATCACCGACACGCTCGGCTGGCGCTGGGTGTTCGTCGTCTCGCTGGCATTCTCGTTCGTTGTCGCGATCCTCGCCTTCGCCACGATGCGCGGCGGCGAAACCGGCAAGAACACCGTCGGCGGCATCGGCGGCATGCTGCGCGGCTACGGCCGCCTGTTTCGTTCGCCGGTCTATCTCGGCTTCATCTTCCAGGGCGGGTTCGGCGCCGGCTCGTTCTTCTCCTTCATGGCCGTCGGTCCCTACCTGATGGTCGAAGTGCTGGAGCGGCCGGCGACGGAGTTCGGCATCTATTTCTCGCTGGTGACGCTCGTTTTCATGGGTGGCAACTTCTTCGGCGGACGGCTGTCCACGCATGTCGGACTGGAACGCATGGTAGTGCTCGGCGGCGTGGCGGCAGTCACGGCGGCGGCCCTGGGCTACGGCCTGCACGAGGTCTTCGGGCTCGGCGTGCTGGTCATGTTCGGCACCTCGTTCATGGTGTCGATCGGCAACGGTCTCGCCATGCCCAACAGCCAGGCGGGCGCGCTCAACGTCATTCCGGAACTCGCCGGCACCGCGTCCGGTCTCGCCGCCTTCGTTCAGACCATCTTCGGCGCGATCTTCGCGCAGTCCGTCGCCTCGCTGATCGACCCCGAGGGCGACGTTCTGTTCGGCGCGATGCTGCTCGCCGTCGGCATTTCGCTGCTGTTCGGCCTGATCCCGTTTATCCTCAAGATGCGCGCCGCCCGCGAGGGCGCCGCGGCGGAGTGATCGCCATGACCTTTACCGAAGGCACCTTCACCACCCGCGACGGCCTGAATCTCTATTACCGCGACTACGCAGGTCCGGCCGGTCCGGTCCCGATCCTGTGCCTCGCCGGCTCGACCTCGAACTCGCGCAGCTTCGACGACTTCGCGCCGCGCATGGCGCAGAGCCGCCGGGTGCTGACCATGGACTGGCGCGGCCACGGCAACTCCGACTGGGATCCCGACGAGAACAACTACGGTTTCCAGACCGACGCCGACGACGTGGTTGAGTTCCTCCGTCACGTCGGCGTGCCACGGGCGGTCATCGTCGGCACCTCGCGCGGCGGCATCATCGGCATGGTCTTGGGCCTCTCGAACCCGGAAGTTCTCGCCGGCGTCGTGATGAACGACATCGGCCCCGAGATCGGCGCCGGCGGCAGCAAGCGGCTGCGCAGCCGCAGCGTCCAGGACCGCGAATACGAGAGCTTCGAGGAAGCCGGCCGTACCATTCGCGACAACTACACGACGCCGACGCCGGACCTCGACGACGACTATTGGACCCGCCACGCTACCCGCACCTGCCGCCGCTTCGACGACGGCACGATCCGCCACGACTACGATCCGGGCTACGGCCGCGCCTTCCGCGCCGGTCAGACCCGCGGCTCGCTGTGGCCCGCCTTCGAATCGCTCAAGGACATCCCGGTCCTCGCCATCCGCGGCGACCAGTCGGACATCCTCGAGGCCGCCGGCATGGCCGAGATGAAACGCCGCAAGCCCGACATGCACACCGCAACGATCCCTGACCGCAACCACTGCCCGTTCCTCGACGAGCCCGAGTCCCTG
This sequence comes from Alphaproteobacteria bacterium, assembly GCA_038148335.1. Classification (GTDB taxonomy): domain Bacteria; phylum Pseudomonadota; class Alphaproteobacteria; order SHVP01; family SHVP01; genus CALJDF01. The sequence continues at coordinate 15,711 of JAYQVF010000020.1, forward strand.
CGCGCGATCGACGCCTTCCTCGCCACGCTCTAGCGCGGCACCCCGCACCAAGACGTTCGGGAGCGCCGGGCACCTTCTCAAGGGAGAAGCACCGGTTTCCTCCTCCCCCTGCCCCGCAGGGGGAGGTGGCGTCGCGCAGCGACGACGGAGGGGGTCGCCTGCGATTCACCTCGCCTCCGGCGCGAACCCCCTCCTCGATCCACCCCCTGCACGCAGGGGGAGGAGCACGGCGCCCCTGCCTTGACCGCCACGCCCTCGCGCGCGACAACCGCGGGCAACAAGGAGGCACATATGGCAAACAAGATGCGCGCCGTCGTCGTCGAGGCGCCGGGGGATCCGTCAGTCCTGCAGGTCAGGGAGGTCGACGTCCCCGAACCGCAAAGCGGCCAGGTCCGCATCAGGGTCGCCTATTGCGCGCTCAACCCGCTCGACACCCACAGCCGCGCCGCTCGCGTCAAATGGGGCGCGCCGAAGATGCCCTACACCCCGGGCTACGAATACGCGGGCCTGGTCGATGCCGTCGCCGACGACGTCGACGAAGCCCTGATCGGCAGGCGCGTCGCCGCCGTCGGCGAATGGGGCGGCAATGCCGAATACGCGCTCGCCACCGCCGCGCGCCTCGTGCCGGTGCCGGACGGTTTCGACTGGAAGATGGCGGCCGTGTTTGCGACCTGCGCGCCCACATCCTGGCACCTCGTCCATTCGGCGGGCCGGGTGAAAAAGGGCGACGTCGTCGTGGTTCATTCGGCAGCCGGCGCCGTCGGCGCGCTCACGACCCAGATCGCCAAGGATGCCGGCGCCGTCGTCTACGGCCTCGTCGGCAGCGAGTCGCGCGCCGCCTACGCCAAGCAGTTCGGCGCCGACATGCTGATCGACCGCGTCGCCGACAACTGGGCCGACGTCGTATTGCGCCTGACCAACGACCGCGGCGCCAACGTCATCTTCGACGGCGTCGCCGGCCCCGACGCGCCGCTCAACTACCGCGCCGTCGCGCCGCTGGGCAACGTCATCTATCTCGGCCAGATGGCCGGCCCGCCGCCCGAGGTGAACATCTCCCAGCTCATCGGCAAGTCGTTCTCGGTCACCGGTTTCGTGCAGTACTTCCACCAGGCCGCGACGCGCCACGCCGAGGAAAAGGACCTGTTCGCCAACCTCGCCTCCGGCAAGTGGCGCATTCCCGTCGAGCGCATCGAACCGATGGACAAGGTCGCCGAACTGCACGCCGCCTTCGAAGGCCGGCAGCTCCTCGGCCGCACCCTGATCGAGGTTGGGGGCGAGCTCTAACGCTCGTTCATCGTCATCCTGAGCCGTATCTCTTGCAGCGTGCTGCAAGGGGAACGTGTCGAAGGGCCTAGGCCGCGCCCGTTCCCTCGGCGGCGCCTTCCGGCGCGTCGCCGCCGTAGACCGCGTGCGCGCGCTTTTCGAAGGCTCGCACCATGCGCTGCACCGCCTCGTTGAACACCGCGCCGATCAGGCTTTGCAGCAATTTCGAGCGAAACTCGAAGTCGACGTAGAAGTCGATCGTGGTCTTGCTACCGCCCTCTTCGGGAATGAAGACCCAGTGGTTGTTCAGGTACTTGAACGGCCCGTGCGCGTACTTCACGTCGATGCGCTCGGGCCGGTTCAGCGTCACCTCGGAGGTGAACTTCTCGCGGAACATCTTGAAGCCGATCACGAGGTCGGCGTGGATGACGTTGCCGTCGCGCGAGTTGACGCGGCTCGCGACGCACCACGGCAGGAATTCCTGGTAGCGGTCGACGTCGGCCACGAGGTCGAAAAGCTGCTGCGGCGTATAGGGCAGCAGTTTCTGTTCGGCGTGGGTCGGCACGCGGCTAGCCGGCCAACTGCGCTTCGCGCAAGGCGCGCAGCTTGGCGAAGTCGTCGCCCGCGAGATACGACGAGCGTGTCAGCGGCGTGGCCGATACCATGAGGAAGCCCTTGGCGCGGGCCATGCGGGCATAGTCGGCGAACTCCTCGGGCGTCACGAAGCGGTCGACGCCGATGTGCTTGACCGTCGGCTGCAGGTACTGGCCGATGGTGATGAAATCGACGTCGGCCGAGCGCAGGTCGTCCATCACCTGACCGACTTCCTTCTTGGTTTCGCCGAGGCCGACCATGATGCCGGACTTGGTGAACATCGACGGGTCGATCTTCTTCACCGTGTCGAGCAGGCGCAGCGAATGGAAATAGCGCGCGCCGGGCCGCACGTCCGGGTACAGGCGCGGCACGGTCTCGAGGTTGTGGTTGAACACATCGGGCCTGGCCGCGACTACCGTTTCCAGCGCGCCGTCCTTGCGCAGGAAGTCGGGCGTCAGGATTTCGATGGTGGTCTGCGGTGTGTGTTCGCGCAACGCGGCGATCGTCTTGACGAACTGGTCGGCGCCGCCGTCGGGCAGGTCGTCGCGGTCGACCGAGGTCACCACGATGTGGCTCAGGTTCAGTTCCTTGGCGGCGAGCGCGGTGTGTTCCGGTTCGAACGGATCGACCGGGCCCGGCAGTCCCGTGGTCACGTTGCAGAACGAGCACGCCCGCGTGCAGACCTCGCCCAGGATCATCACGGTCGCATGGCCGTGGGTCCAGCACTCGCCGATGTTGGGGCAAGCCGCCTCTTCGCACACGGTGTGCAGGTTGAGCCGCCGCATCAGCTTGCGCGTCTCGTGGTATTCGGGCGAGACCGGGGCCTTGGCGCGAATCCATGCGGGCTTGCGCTTGATCGGGTTGTCGGGCCTGTGCGCTTTTTCCGGATGGCGCGGCCGCACCGCCGCGCCTTCGTTGACCTCGGTCATCTGTCTCTAGAAATGGAGAGGGTTCCCATAGGCGTCAAGCACCGATTCGTGCATCATCTCCGACAGGGTCGGATGCGGGAACACGGTGTGCATCAGGTCGGCCTCGGTCGTCTCCAGCGTTTTCGCCACGGTATAGCCCTGGATCAACTCGGTGACCTCGGCGCCGATCATGTGCGCGCCGAGCAGTTCGCCAGTCTTGCCGTCGAACACGGTCTTGATGAATCCCTCCGGCTCGCCCAACGCGATGGCCTTGCCGTTGCCGACGAACGGGAACTTGCCGACCTTGACGTCGTAGCCCTTGTCCTTGGCCGCCTTCTCGGTCAGGCCCACGCTTGCCACCTGGGGGTGGCAATAGGTGCAGCCCGGAATGTTCAGCGTCTTCATCGGGTGCACGTCCTTCTGGCCGGCCAGCGTGTCGACGCAGATCACCGCCTCGTGCATCGCCTTGTGGGCGAGCCACGGCGGTCCGACCAGGTCGCCGATGGCGTAGATGCCCTTGACCCCGGTCTCCAGCCACTCGTTGACCACGACGTGGCCGCGGTCGACCTTGATATCCTTGACCGTGTCGAGCCCGATGTCCTCGACGTTGCCGGTGATGCCGACCGCTAGGATCACCTTTTCCGCCGTGATCGTCTCGGCCTTGGCCTTGCTACCCTTCGCTGGTTCGATCGCCGCCTGCACGCCGCCGCCGACGTTCTTGATTGAGGCGACGGACGCGCCGGTGATGATCTTCATCCCCTGTTTCTTGAAGGCCTTCTCGGCAAACGCAGACACTTCCTCGTCCTCGACCGGGAGAATGCGGTCCAGTACTTCGACCACAGTGACTTCCGCACCCATCGTGCGGTAGAAGCTCGCGAACTCGATGCCGATCGCGCCCGAGCCGATCACCAGCAGCGACTTCGGCATCGCTTCCGGCACCATCGCTTCCTTGTACGACCATACGTTCTTGCCGTCGGCCTTGATGCTGGGCAGGTCGCGCGCCCGCGCGCCGCTGGCGAGGATGATGTGCTTGGCCTGCACATCCGCCACCTGTTTGCCGTCCTTTGTGACGGTGATCTTGCCCGGTCCTGCCAGCTTGCCGTGGCCGTCGATCACGTCGGCCTTGTACTTCTTCAGGAGATGGCCGACGCCGCTCGAAAGCTGCTTCGACACCTTGCGGCTGCGCTGCACCACCTTCTGCAAATCGAACTTGATGTTGTCGGCGCTGAGCCCGAACTCGTCGAGCCGGTGCATCAGGTGATAGACCTCGGACGAGCGCAGCAGCGCCTTGGTCGGGATGCAGCCCCAGTTGAGGCAGATGCCGCCCAGGTGCTCGCGCTCGATGCACACCGTCTTGAGACCAAGCTGCGCGGCGCGGATCGCGGCCACGTAACCGCCGGGTCCGCCGCCGAGGACCGCTACGTCGTATTGCTGTGCTGCCATGTTCGCCTGTCCGTGTTCGGGTTTGTGGCGTGCCGCTGCCGGCGCCGAGGGGCTAGAGCAGCATTGTGACGGGGTCTTCGATGAAGCCCTTGAATGCCTGCAGCAGTTCGGCGCCGATCGCGCCGTCGACCACGCGGTGGTCGCACGACAGCGTGCACGACATCACCGTCGCGATGCTCAGCGCGCCGTCTTTGACCACCGGGCGCTGTTCGCCCATGCCGACCGCGAGGATCGCGCCCTGCGGCGGGTTGATGACCGCGGCGAATTCCTTTATCCCGAACATGCCGAGATTGGAGATCGAGAACGTGCCGCCCTGGTACTCCTCGGGCATCAGCTTGCCCTCGTGGGCGCGGCCGGCGAGGTCCTTCATCTCGTTCGAGATCTGCGCCAGGCCCTTCTGGTCGGCGTTGTGCACGACCGGCGTGATCAGGCCATTGGTAACGGCGACGGCGATCGAGATGTCGACGGTCTCGTAGCGCAGCGTCGCCGCGTCGGTCCACGCGGCGTTGGCGCTCGGCACCTTCTTCAGCGCCAGCGCCGCGGCGCGGATGACGAAGTCGTTGACCGACAGCTTGTAGGCGTCGTTCTTGGCGCCGCGCTCGTTGAGTTCCTTGCGCATCGCCAGCAGCTTGTCGATCTCGCAGTCGATCGTCAGGTAGAAGTGCGGCACCTGCTGTTTCGATTCGGTCAGCCGCCGCGCGATCACCTTGCGCATGTTGTTGTTCGGCACTTCGGTATAGGCGGCGCCGGGCTGGATCGGTGCGGCGGGGGCGCGTTGCGGCAGCGCCGTCACGGTCGCAGCCTGTTGGACCGGCGCACCGCCGGATAGCGCGGCCTCGATGTCGGCCTTGACGATACGGCCCTTCGGCCCCGATCCCGACAACGCGGCCAGGTCGAGCCCGGACTGGGCGGCCATGCGCCGGGCCAGCGGGCTGGCGATGATGCGGTCGCCGCCGCCGACGGCGGCAGGCTTTGGCGCGGGCGCCGCGGCAACTGGCTGGGCGGCGGGTTTCGGCGCGGGCGCCGGTGCGGCCTTGGGCTGTTCCTGCGGCGCTGGCTTCGCATCGGCCTTTGGCGCCGGAGCGGCGCCGGCATCGAAGCCTGCGAGCGCGCCCTTGTCCTCGCCCTCTTCCAGAAGCACGGCGATGACCGTGTTGACCTTCACGCCCTCGGTACCCTCGGCGACCATGATGCGCCCGACGGTACCCTCATCGACCGCCTCGACTTCCATCGTCGCCTTGTCGGTCTCGATTTCGGCGATCACGTCGCCGGCGGAAATGGCCTGGCCTTCCTTGACCAGCCACTTGGCGAGCGTGCCCTCCTCCATCGTCGGCGACAGCGCGGGCATCGTTACGGGTATCGGCATTGTTCTTGTTCCTTAGTCGCGATAGCAGACGGCCTTGGCGGCCTGAACGATTTTGGCGGGGTTCGGCAGCGCCAGGGCTTCGAGGTTGGCGGCATAGGGCATCGGCACGTCCTCGCCGGTGACGCGGAGCATCGGCGCGTCGAGATCGTCGAACGCCTGCTCCATCAGCACGGCGGCGATCTCCGAGCAGATGCCGCAGACCGGCCAACCCTCTTCGACGGCGACGATGCGATTGGTCTTGCGCACCGACTCGACGATGGTCGCGGTGTCCAGCGGGCGCAGCGTGCGCAGGTCGATGACCTCGGCGTCGATGCCTTCGTTCGCCAGATCCTCGGCCGCCTTCAGCGCATCGCGCACCGAGATCGAATAGGCGACGATGGTGACGTCGCTGCCGGGCCGCGCGATGCGCGCCTTGCCGATCGGCAGGACGTAGTCGTCGAGGTCCGGCACCGGATGCGACGTGCCATAGAGGATCTCGTTCTCGAGGAACACCACCGGGTTGGGGTCGCGGATCGCGGCCTTGAGCAGGCCCTTGGCATCGGCCGCCGAATACGGCGCGATCACCTTGAGGCCTGGCACGCTGGCGTACCACGCGGCGAAGTTCTGCGAATGCTGCGCGGCGACCCGGGCCGCGGCGCCGTTCGGCCCGCGGAACACGATCGGCACCGGCATCGCGCCGCCCGACATGTAGAGCGTCTTGGCGGCGGAGTTGATCAGGTGGTCGATCGCCTGCATCGCGAAGTTGAAGGTCATGAACTCGACGATCGGCTTGAGGCCGCGATAGCCGGCGCCGACGCCGACGCCGGCAAAACCGTGCTCGGTGATCGGCGTGTCGATCACGCGCCGGTCGCCGAACTCCTCAAGCAGCCCCTGGCTCACCTTGTAGGCGCCCTGATACTGCGCGACCTCTTCGCCCATCAGGAACACATGGTTGTCGCGGCGCATTTCCTCGGCCATGGCGTCGCGCAGCGCCTCGCGCACGGTCAGGTCGACCATCGCGGTCCCGGCGGGGAGATCTGGATCGTTGGCGACCACCGGCGCGGCCGGCGCTTTTGTCGCCGGAGCCTTCGCGGCTTCCGGTTCGGGCGTTTGCGTTGCCGCCTGCGGGGGCGCGGCTCCGTTGCCACTGCTCTTGATCGCGCTGGCATCCTCGCCGTCCTGCAGCAGCTGGGCGATGACGGTATTGACCTTCACGCCCTCGGTGCCTTCGGGCACGACGATCTTGCCCAGGATGCCCTCGTCGACGGCTTCGATTTCCATCGTCGCCTTGTCGGTCTCGATCTCGGCGATGACGTCGCCGGGCGATACGGAATCGCCCTCGGCCTTGAGCCATTTGGCGAGCGTGCCCTCCTCCATGGTCGGAGACAGGGCCGGCATTGTGATTGAAATCGGCATGTCGGCCCTCTGAACTACTCGGCGGCTTCGGCGCTGATGACGATGTCGGTGTAGAGCTCGGCCGGATCGGGCTCGGGACTCTGCTGGGCGAAGTCGGCGGCGTCGGTCACGATCGCCTTCACCTCCTTGTCGATTTCCTTGAGCCGGTCCTCGTCCGCGGCGTCGGTCTCGAAGATGAGGTCGCGCAGATGGTCGATTGGGTCGCGCTCCTTGCGCACCTTGTTGACCTCGTCGCGGGTCCGGTACTTCGCCGGATCAGACATCGAGTGACCGCGGTAGCGGTAGGTCATGGCCTCGAGGATGTAGGGCCCCTTGCCGCTGCGCATGTGCTTGACCGCCTTGGCGACAGCGTCGCGCACCGCCAGAACGTCCATGCCGTCGCATTCGGCGCCCGGGATGCCGAAGGCATCGCCGCGCTTGTGCAGCTTGGTCTGCGCGGTTGAGCGCGCGACGGCGGTGCCCATGGCGTACTGGTTGTTCTCGATGATGTAGAGCACGGGCAGCTTCCACAGCGCTGCCATGTTGAAGGATTCGTAGACCTGGCCCTGGTTGGAGGCGCCGTCGCCGAAATAGGTCAGCGTCACCTCGCCGTTGTCGAGGTACTTGTTGGCGAAGGCGATGCCGGTGCCGAGCGCGGTCGAGGCGCCGACGATCCCGTGGCCGCCGTAGAAGTTCTTGTCGCGGGCGAACATGTGCATCGAGCCGCCCTTGCCCTTGGAATAGCCGCCGATGCGCCCCGTCAGTTCGGCCATGACGCCGCGCGGGTCCATGCCGCAGGCCAGCATGTGGCCGTGGTCGCGGTAGGTGGTGATGACGGCGTCGGAGTCGGTGATCGCCGCTTGGGCGCCGACCACGACGGCCTCCTGGCCGATGTAGAGGTGGCAGAAGCCGCCGATCAGGCCCATGCCGTACATCTGCCCGGCCTTCTCCTCGAAGCGCCGGATCAACAGCATGTCGCGGTAATACTTGAGAAGCTCCTCGGGACGGGCGTCGACCGAGGGTTTGGCGTCGGCCTTCCGTTTGGCCTTCGCTTTGTCGGTGGCTGGCGTTTTGGCCATCGGCACTCCTTTGCCCGCAGGGCTCACGCACGGGCTGCGCAATATACGCAGATGATACCGCACCCGCGAGCGAATTCTACGCGAGCTAAACCCTTATAAAAACTAAGTGAATCGGAAATTAACTGTGGTTCAGTTAATTTGTCGGGGCGCGTACACCACGATCTCGTCGGGGTGGGCGAAGCCGAGCAGCGCCCGGGCCCGCTCGTCGAGCATGTCGAGGTCCAGGTTGTCGGGCCGCAGCAGCCCGGTGCGGTGTTCCATCCGTTCGCGCTGGGCTCTCAGTTCGCCGAGGTCGGCGCGCGCCACCGCGATCTCGTCGTTGAGCCGGATCCAGGCCAGCAGCCCGCGGTCGCCGTTGACGAAGCTCACGCCGAAATAGACCGTCATCAGCAACAGCAGGAACGGCGCGATGGCGGCGCGGGTGCGTTTCTTGACTTCGTGGGCGATTCCCATGGCATGACCGAATCACACCGGATTCCGGGCCGTCAACGCCGTCATGATTCCCCGCATCGCTTTTTGCTTCCGGTGTGACTCCCCGGACTCACTTGTGATTCAGATTGGGACAGATCTTCTTGATCCGCCCGCGACCAATATATAACCTTTAAGTAATATAACCTCTAGGTTTGCAATATGTCTGCCGCTCCATCCCTCGACGCGATCTTTGCCGCGCTCGCCGATCCGACCCGGCGCGCCATCCTCGCCCGCCTCCTGGAAGGTGACGCCACGGTCATGGATCTCGCCGAGCCCTTTGCCATGAGCCAGCCTGCCATCTCGAAGCACCTGCGCGTGCTGGAGACCGCGGGCCTCATCTCGCGCGGCCGCGACGGGACGCGCCGCCCCTGCCGCATCGAGGGCGCGGCGCTCGCCCGCGTCCAGCGCTGGATCGAAGACTACCGCGCCGTGTGGGACGCCAACTTCGCGCGTCTCGACGGCGTCCTCGAAACCATGAAGCGCGAGCGCCGCCACAACGTGGCGCAACGGCGCGCAGGAAAAGGACAGGAGTCATGAGCGGCTTCAAGGAACTGCGGATTGCGCCCCGGGGCGTGCGCGAGATCGTTATCACCCGCGGCTTCGAGGCGCCGCGCGATCTCGTGTTCGACGCCATGACCAGGCCCGAGTTCGTCAAGCAATGGCTGTGGGGGCCCGACGAATGGCGCATGGCCGTATGCGAGATCGATTTCCGTGTCGGCGGCAGGTTCCGCTGGGTCTGGCGCCACAGCGAGCGGGGCACCGACATGGGCATGGGCGGCACCTATCTTGAGATCGAGCGTCCTGCCCGCATCGTTCACACCGAACTGTTCGACGAGGACTGGACCGGCGGCGAGGTACGGATCGAAACCGTGCTCAACGAGGTCGGCGGCCGCACCACGATGACCATGACCCTGCTCTACGCCACGACCGAGGCGCGCGACGCCGTCCTGCAAAGCGGCATGGCCGACGGCATGCAGCAAAGCTACAGCCGCCTCGACCCGCTCCTTGCGTCGGGGGGCCTGCGCTAGATCGCCGCAACGACGGGCCGGGACATTGGTTTCGCCAAGCACTATCGTCGCGGACGATGACCGAACCGACCTCCGAGACCCATGCCGCCGCCGAGGCCCGCGCGGTGCAGCGCCCCCGTCGGCGCTACAACGGGCCGGCGTTCTTCTCGCATGGCTTCCGGCCGTTCTTTCTCTTCGCCGGGGCGTGGGCGGCGCTCGCCATGCTGCTGTGGGTGCTGGCGTTCGCCGGCGCGCTCGCCCTGCCGAGCGCCTTCGACCCCCTCACCTGGCACGCCCATGAAATGATCTTCGGCTACGCCGCCGCGGCCATCGCCGGTTTCCTGTTCACCGCCGTGCCCAACTGGACGGGCCGTTTGCCGGTGCACGGCGTGCCGCTCGCGGGCTTCGCGCTGTTGTGGCTTGCGGGCCGGATCGTCGTCTTGTTCGGCGCGACGTTTGGCGCATGGCCGGCGGCGATCGTCGACGCGGCCTTTCTCGTCGCGCTCGCCGCCGTCATCGCGCGCGAGATCGTCATCGGCGGCAATCGCCGCAACCTGCCGGTCGCCGCCATTGTTGCGACGCTGGCCGGCGCCAATGTCCTGACGCATCTCGAAGCGCTTGGCCTCGCCGACACCGCAGGCTTCGGCTTGCGCCTCGGCATCGGCCTCGTCGTCGTGCTGATCGCGCTGATCGGCGGCCGTGTGACGCCGAGCTTCACGTCGTCGTGGCTGCGCCGCCAGGGCGCCACGCCGCCCGACGTCGCGGTGACGGCGCTCGACAAGGGCGGTCTCGCGCTCGTCGCGCTCGCCATGCTCGTCTGGGTGATCTGGCCGGAGGTGGGCGCCACCGGCTGGCTGTTGCTCGCCGCCGGCCTCGTGACGCTCGTTCGCCTCGTGCGCTGGCGCGCCGACCGCACCCTCGCGGAGCCGCTGGTCTGGGTGCTGCACCTCGGCTACGCGTGGCTGGCCGTCGGTCTCCTGCTGCTCGGCGCCGCGCTCGCGTTCGGCGCGCTGACGCCGAGCGCCGCATTGCACGCGCTGACCGCCGGCGCGATCGGCACCATGCCGCTCGCGGTGATGAGCCGCGCCACGCTTGGCCACACCGGCCGTGCGCTGAGCGCCAATGCGGTGACCACCCTGCTCTATCTCTGCGTCAGCGCGGCCGCGCTCCTGCGCGTGCTCTCGCCCATGCTGGGCGACATGCAGACGGGCGCGCTGCACCTGTCGGCGACGCTGTGGATCATGGCCTTCGCCGGCTTCGCCCTGACCTACGCCCCGATGTTCTTCCGCCCGCGCGTCGACGCGGCGGACTAGAACTCGCGAAGCAACCGCCCGTACCCCGCGACCTTGTCCTCGATCCCGGCCGCGCGCAGCGCGGCCCAGAACGAGGCGGTGTTGGACGAGATCACCGGCTTGCCGAGTTCCTTCTCCAGCGGCTCGATCATGTCGAGGGTGTTGAAGTCGGTGCAGCAGATCAGGATCGCTTGCGCCTCGGGGCGGTCGACCGACTTCGCGTGTTCGAAGACCTGCGCCGGCGGTACGCGCGACATCTTCTTGATGCCTTCCAGGCCGGTGTTGAGGCCGAGGCCGGCCATCGCCACCACCGTCAGGCCGTGCTCCTCCAGGAAGTGCTTTTCGTGCTCGTTGGTCTCCTCGATGTAGGGCGTCGCCATCGAGATCTTCTTCACCCCCAGCGCCTCGAGCGCCGCCAGGATCGCGCCCGCCGTCGAGATCGCGGGCTTGCCGCCGCTCGCCTGCTGCATGGTGCCGATCAGGCGGTCGGCCGGGCACGCCATCGAATCCGCGGTGCAGCCGAACGCCACCGCGTCGACATTGGCGCGCGACAGGTCGTCCACGGCATGGGACACCGCTCCCAGCATCTCCTTGAAGTCGTCGTGCGCCGGGTCGGCGTGCATCGGCGTGCGGGTGAAATGAAAGGTGATGCCCTCGGGCGCCAGCCGGGCGAACTCCGCCTCGTTGACCGTGTTCGAGGGCGGCACGATGACGCCGATGCGCCGCCGCCAGCCAATCGGTTTCGCTTCTGCCAGATTCGTCATTGCCTCATCTCCTCCAAAGATTTCCCCTCATCCTGAGGAGGCGCGCAACGCGCGCCGTCCCGAAGGACGAAGGACACTTCATCCGAACACCTGCTGCGCCGGGCGTGCGAAGTCCCGCCCGCGCAGCCAGGTCACCAGCGCCGCCAGCACGAAGAAGCCGACGGTGGTCAGCGTATCGGCGCCGCGCCGCCAGGCAAGGCGCAGGTCATTGGCGATGATGGCGCAGAGGATTGCCATTCACGCCTCCCCATCGACGGCAAGGCCGCGATAGAAGGGATCGGAAAGGTCGCTTCCGGCGAAGCGTGCGATCTCGAGCGTTGCGGCACCTTCGGCCCGGATGTCGGCGTGGGTGGCGATGATGGCGATGCCGCCCGCGGCGCGATGATCGGCAAGGGCCGCTTCGAAGGCGCGCACGGTCGCTGCGTCCAGCGACGTCGTCGGTTCGTCCAGCAGCCACAACGCACGGCCCGTCGCCAGCACGCGGGCGAGCGCCACCCGGCGCTTCTGTCCCGCCGAAAGCTGGCGGCATTGCAGTTCGGCAAGCGGCGCCAGCGCGTAAAGATCGATCGCGCGTTGCAGCCAATGGTCGCGCGCAGTGTCGTCGCCGGGGCCGGTGACGCGGCTCCAGAAGGTCAAGATCTCGTGCACGGTGAGTTCGGGTTTGAGCTGGTCCGCGTGGCCCAGATAGGCGGCGTCGGTTTCGCTGCCGTCCTCGATGACGACCTGACCGCCCGCTTTGGGCAAAAGTCCCGCCATGACGCGTAGCAGGCTCGACTTGCCGATGCCGTTGGGTCCGGTCAGCAGAAGCACGCCGCCCGCGGCGACATCGAAGCCGAGCCCGGCGAACAGCACCCGGCCGCCGCGAATGCAGGCGAGACC
>JAYQVF010000021.1:0-25357 GCA_038148335.1 Alphaproteobacteria bacterium
CGCGCCTGCGCGAGGGCGTGGCCTGGCTCGGCGGTCTCGAAGAGCGTTGGCCGAGGTGCGGCAACTTCGCCTATCACATGTGGTGGCACCGTTCGCTCTATCACGTCGAACTTGAGGAATACGATACGGTGCTCGAGCTCTACGAACGCGTGCGCCCAGAACCGTCGATGGACTACATGGACATCTCCAACGCGGCGGCGCTGCTGTGGCGGCTCAATGCGCGGGGCGTCGACGTCGGCGAGCGCTGGGAGGAACTGGCGGAGAAATGCGCGATCAAGAAGGACGACCGCCTCTTGCCGTTCTCGCAGGCGCATTTCGCCCTGGCGCTGGCGCACAACCGCAGGCACGACGCGCTCGCCGCCATGATCGGCGGCTCGCGCGAGGCGGCGTCGGGACCGGGAACCGTGGCCGGAACCGAGCGCGACGTGCTGCTGCCGCTGGAGGAAGGCTTCGCCTTCATGGCCAAGAACGACCATGCCGCGGCGCTGCAGCGGCTGTTGCCGGTGCGCTATGCGGTCGGCCGCCTCGGCGGCAGCAACGCCCAACGCGATCTGTTCGCCCAGGTGACGATCGACTGCGCCCTGAAGGCAAAGGACTTCGCCCAGGCCCGCGCCTTGCTGGCCGAGCGGGTGGCGCGATTGCCGGGCAGTCCGTGGGCCTGGAAACAGTACGCGGCGGCGCAGTCCGGATGCGGCGACGAAGCCGGTGCGGCCGCCGCGCGGGCGACGGCGGCGACATTGCTGGCGGCGTAGCGGATGGCACGCGGCGTCACGTTCTGATAGCCTGGCGGAGACCGTGATGTAGGTTTGAACCGACACAGCACCTGCAAGTCTCAACCTTCCGCGTAACTGGCGATATGAGGTGGGCGAACACCGGGGAGCGCGGAAGCCATCCAAGAGCCGATCGCCTGGGCATGTCATGACGATGCGCCCGGGCGTTTGTGTCTCTAGCGATGGAGTACGACATGAAGATCGCGTTTCTGCTTTTTGACGGCATCACCGCGCTCGACGCCGTGGGTCCCTACGACATTCTCAACCGCGTGCCCGGCATCGAGGTTGTGTTCGCGGCCAAGACGCGCGGGACGGTGCGCACCGGCAACGGTGCACTCGGGCTGTTCGCCGACGCCGCACTGGACGAGGTGACGACGGCCGACGTCCTGCTCGTGCCGGGTGGCTCCAAGGGGCTCGTCGAGGCGATGCACGACCCCGCGCATCAGGACTGGATTCGGGCGATCGACGCCGGGACGCAGTGGACCACTTCGGTCTGCTCGGGCTCTCTGATCCTCGCCGCCTCCGGCCTGCTCAGGGACCGGCGCGCGACCACGCACTGGCGCGCCGCCAATGGGCTCGCGAAGTACGGCGCGACCTATGTCGCCGAACGCTACGTGCACGACGGCAAGTACGTCACCGCGGCCGGCGTTTCCGCCGGGATCGACATGGCCTTGTATCTGGTCGAGCAGATGCGGGGCCGCGACGTTGCCCAGGCCGTGCAGCTCAGTGCCGAATACGTCCCGCAGCCGCCGTTCCCGCCGGTCTCGGCGGCGGCGGCCTCGGGTCATATCAAGGAGATCGTGGCGAAGCTGGCCGTCTAAAGATTCTAATCCTGCGCAGACATCCTCCTCCCCCTGCGCGAAGCGGAGGGGGAGGGCAGGGAGGGGGTGATCTGCGCAGCCAACATTACGGGCCTGTACCGCCGACCCCCTCCCGCGACGCTGCCTCCCCTTACAGGCAGGGGGAGGAGGAAGAAGGCTCGTTATGTGGGTGCAGTTGCCCGTTTGAACTTCTCGCTACTTCGCCATCGCAACGGTGCCTTCGGGCAGGCCGTAGACGTGGTCGGAGATCTGCCCGGGGTGGCAGAACCAGACGTCGTCGCGGCGCTTCATCATGTGCTCGAAGACGCGCCTTAGCTGACGAATGCGGTGCGGCTGGCCCATCAGGAAGGTGTGCAGCGAGTAGCAGTTGATCTGCGGCCAGCCGTGCTTGGCGCTTTCGTCGACCATCTCGTCGAAGGTGTCGATCATCATCCGCGTGAAGGCGTCGTCGTCGATGCCGCGGTTGATGAAGGCCGGGATGTCGTTGAGCTCCATCGACGGATAGGGGACCGCGAGGATTGGGCCCTTGTCGGTGCGGAACCACTGGGGCTGGTCGTCGAACCACCAGTCCATCATGTAGGTGTAACCGAACTCTTTCAGCAGCTCCGGCGTCTGCGGGCTTTGCGAGATGAACGGGCCGAGCCAGCCCTTGGGCGTCTTGCCCTCTTCCTTGAGGTAGCGCGCGTTCGCCATTTCGAACATCTCGCGCTCCTGGTTGCCGGTCATTTCGGCCTGGCGCTCCGAATTGGTGCGGCCGTGGCCGACGAACTCGTCGCCGCGCTTGCGCCACGGCTCGAGGATCTCGGGGCACGCGTCGTAGACGCTGGCGTTGAGCAGGATCGAGCAGGGCAGCTCGTAGTCGTTGAACAGGTTGAGCAGGCGCCAGATCCCGAGGCGGTTGCCGTAGTCGCGGTAGGCGTAGCCGCGGTGGTAGGGCGCCTTAGGCATCGAGGTGAAGTCGGCGCCGGGATTGAGGCCGAACTCGAAGGCCTCGACGTTGAGCGCGAAATAGACCGCGACCTTGGCGCCGTTGGGCCAGGTGTATTGCGGCCGGGTGGGGATCGCCGAAAAGGCGTAGCGGTTCTGGAAGCTGAAGGGGTTGTCGGCCATCGTGCGTTGTCCTCCCGCGCGTTGTAGTTGATTCCGGTCCTCTTATAGCGGACGCAAGCCGCCCTGTGCACTGTACCCGGGCGGTCCGGCGGCTAGAATGGCGGCCCGCCCGCGTCCCCCACAAGCGAGAAACGCCCATGAAGAACACCCTCGGCTACCGCGCCACGATCGGCATCCTGGTGCCGGCCCGCAATACTACGGTGCAGGCCGAATCCGACGAGATGCGCCCCGCGGGCGTAACCAACCACACCGCCCGGATGGCCAACAAGGGCATGGACCCCAAGGCCGGGGCCGACTTCAAGATCGGGCAGTACGCGCTCGACATGGAAGGCGCGATCGACCTCGTGAAGTTCGCCAATCCGGACATCATCATGCTCGGCCATTCGCACGATTCCTTCGAGGGCGGGATCGCGGGCGGCACGGCCTTCCAGAAGCGGCTTTCGGACCATGCCGGGATGCCGGTGCTGGTGCCCTCGATGGCCTACGCCGCGGCGGTGAAGGCGATGGGGCTCAAGCGGGTGTCGATCCTGACGCCATATCTGACCGCCGACGACGGGCTGGTGCGGGGGTTCTTCGAGAGTGCCGGCTGCACGGTGGTGAAGATGAAGGCGCTGCAGTACGAAACCGGGCACGCCATAGCGCAGACGCCGGCCGACACGATCCGGTCGTCGCTGGCGGAACTGAATGTGCCCGAGGCCGACGCCATCCTGCAGGTCGGCACCAACCTGCCGACGGCGCGCATCTCGGACGAAGCCGAGTTCTGGCTTAAGAAGCCGGTGCTGTCGGTCAACGTGGTCGACTACTGGCACACGCTGCGCACGCTCGGCATCGCGGACAGCATCCGCGGTTTCGGCTCGCTGCTGCGCGACTACTAGCCGATCCCACGACCTTGCCACCACAAGCGCGCGCCTGTATGCAGGGCGCCCGCCCGACAGGAAGATCGCATGCCCAAATCACGCCGTTCCGATACGCTCAAGATCTCTTCGCCCTACGCCAACTACGCGTTCTACCAGTGCCTCTATTCGCGGGCGCGGTCGTTCAAGTTTCTCGAGGCCGAGGGTGCGGTGTTCATGATCGAGCACCTGATGGAGCAGACGCCGGCCTTGCGCAAGCGCCCCATCGACGTCGTCGAGTTTCTTGCCGGCGCCGGCGAGTACGAGCATTTCATCCGCTCCGAGGCGCGCTTCAAGATCGGGAAATATGTCGGGATCGACGCAATCAAGCCGCCGAATCCGCGCACCGAGCTGCTGGTCGGCCCGGTCGCGACGACGTTCCCCGACTGGAAGGCCGACGTCGTCATGGCGATGTTCTACAGCGCGAGCAGCATCCTCGGCGCCGACGGGCGGCCGTCGCCCTATGCGCTGCTGGAGATGGCGCAGAACGCGCACCGCAACCTGAAGAAGGGCGGCGGCTTCATTCTGTCGTTCCCGGCCCGCGGCGAGGCGCTGTCGTTCCGCGAGGACGAGGAGAACGACGAGGAAAGCGAGATCGCCATTCCGATCTACAACGGCCTGCGCGAGCGCTTCGGCCTCGATCCGGTCGAGGAGGCGGTGATCCGCTACAAGTCCGAGGAGAGCTACGAGCGCGCGACCGGCCTGTCGATCGAGCACATCAAGGACGCCAAGGTCGTGCGTAGCGAGGACGGCGCCGTCATGGGCCGCATCTCGGTCAAGAACCCGATGTACCAGCAGTACCTGTCGGAGGCGCACTTCGTGTGGATCCTGCGCGAGGCGGGCTTTCGCGAGTTCATGTTCTTCGACATCAACGCCGACGACGGCACACCGACCTACGAGCGCCTGCCCGACGTCATGACCGAGCCGGAGCAGTACGCCAACCATCTCGTGGCGATCCGCTAGCGATCATCCGATTCTTCGCGATGCGGCACCCGGCGCCGTGCTAGGCTGACGGACCGCCAACCCGGAGGCCGCCATGCCGCAGATCGGTTTGCACGCGATGTACCCCGAGGCCGTTCACGACGAACAGTCGCGGCAGAATTTCATCCGCAACCTGCGCAGCCACGTGCTGGGCACCCTGCTCGGCGGGACCCCAGCGGTCTACGAGGCGCGCGTCAAGCCGGCTTTCGAGAAATCGGAGAAACGCGCGCCGCGCACTGCGCGCGAGGCGTTCAACGCGATGCAGGAGGACGACTACGCCAAGACGTTCTCGTCGCTGAACCGCACGACCCAGGAGATGCTCTACGACACCGTCGGCCCGTCGATCGCGCGGCAACTGCCGGCGCTGGTCGCACGGTCGAAGAAGGGCGGGCGCAAGCTGGGCTCGCTGACCCTCGATCCGGCGGTGCGGGTGCCACGCTACAACGCGGCCGCGGACATCCATTGCAAGCCGGGTGGCTATCACAGCGAGATCACCGAGGACGACCTGTTTGCCGGCGCCGAGTACGATCGGTCGATCAACGTCTATTTCTTCGGCACGCTGGGGCCCTACAACGAGGACATGGGCGCCTCGGTCGCGCACTGGCTACGCACGACCTATCCGGCGTTCGCGCCGAAGCGCATTCTCGACATGGGCTGCACGATCGGGCATTCGACGCTGCCCTATTGCGAGGTGTTTCCGCAGGCGCGGATCGACGCCATCGACGTTGCAGCGCCGGTCCTGCGCTACGGCCACGCCCGGGCGGAGGCACTGGGCTGCGCCGTGCATTTCGCGCAGCAGAATGCCGAGGCGACCTCCTTTGGCGACGAGTCGTTCGATCTCGTGGTGTCGCACCTGTTGCTGCACGAGACCTCGACCGGCGCGATGCAGCGCATCTTCGGCGAATGCCATCGGTTGCTGCGACCCGGCGGGATGATGGTTCACATGGACGGCGTCGCGTTAAAGGACGATCCGTTCGACGGCTATTTCTCGGAATGGCTGACGCACTACAACAACGAGCCGTTCCTTGGCACGTTGCAGCGGCTCGACTGGACCGACATGGTGGCCAAGGCCGGGTTTGCGCGCGACCAGGCGTTCGGCACCCGTATCCCGAGCCGGCAGGTCAACGGTAACGCCACCCTGTCGAAGAAAGAGACGGGGACGCACTTCATCTTCGCCGCCACGAAGACGGTCTAGTCGCGCGCGGCCTTCTGCACCCGCCCGGTGGGGCCGTCGTAGGCAATTTCGAGGATAAGCTTGCGCTGCACCGCCTCGGCAAAGCTGAGTTCCTCGCCAGCGACCACCACGAAGGCGCCGGCGCCGCCGATCACGGCCTGGGCGAAATAGTCCTCCAGCGTGCCGAAGCCGCGGTTGGCGCCGAACGGGCGGCCCGACGCGCCGCGCCGCGCGATGGCGAGGCCGTTGATGGTGATGCCGCTCTGCACGACGGTGTCGCGGGCGACCTCGATCGGGACGCCGCCGATGTTTCCGGCGTCGGCCGAGACGTCGATGATCTTGCGATAGGACTCGATGTCGTTCCTGTGGATGAGGTCGGCCGAATAGATCAGCGCATTGGAGATCGAGTTGTAGCCGAACGCCGCGCGTGGCGCCTCGATGAGCGCGTTGGCGAACCGCGTCGCCGATTCGAGATCGGAGATGATCGTCCAGTCGACGATCGTGTGCTGCGATTCGGGCGCGCCCCATTCGACATAGGCGACGGCGATGCGTCCGGTGGGGCCGAACTGGATCGCTTCTAGCACCCGCGGGTGCATCATGGCGCGGCCATAGCCCTCGCGCTGGAGGCGCAGTTCGTCGTCGTCAATCGATCCGGAACCGTCCGCGGCGAGCACGAGTTCGAGGTCGACGCCGCGCCGTTCCTGCGCGACTACGGGGCTTGCCAGGCAAGCGAGGACCGCAATCGCGACAAGGAACGCACGGCCCGCTGGATGCATGGAGGAACCTCCTAGAACAGGCGCCGCTTTCGACTGCCGGCGGCCGTGAGCGCTTCGCGCGCCGCGGTCATTATCCCTGTATCGGGGGCGGCGCCAAAGCGCTCGATGGCTTCGCGCAGCAGCGCCTCGCCGTCGCGCGCGCGGCGCGTCTCGCCGGCAAGGCGCGACAGACCCATGGCAGCGCGCAGGCCGGACAGGGCGTTGCCCTGGGCCTGCGCGGTTTCCGCCGCGGTGCGATAGGCGTAAACCGCTTTCACGATGTCGCGACCGCTCAGCAGCGCGGCGGCCAGACACTGGATTTCGGCCTCCAGCCAGCGCTCCTGGGCTGTGCGCTCGGCCAGCAGCGGATCGTCGAGCACGCTGCGCGCGATCACTTCCTCGCCGACCGCCCACGCACTGTCGGCAAGCACGTAAAGGAACGGCGCGGTGCCGATGTTCGCGGTGGTCCGCCAGCGATCAATCGTGCCGCGCATGGCGGCGATGGCGTCGCCATCGCCCCGCCGCGCGCGGGCCCAGCCGCGGATCACGCGGGCCGCCGCTTCGAGGTAGGCAATGCCGTGGTCCTCGCAAATGGCGAGGCATTTGCTGGCCCAACGGTTGGCTTCGTCGGGTTGCCACAGGAACTTGTGGCACCACATCGCCGCGCCGTAGGCGAAGGCCTTGGTGAAGGGATGGTCGAGTTCCTCGGCGCGGGCCACTGCGCGTTCCACCTGATCGAGGGCACCGGCGGGGTCGCCGAGAAAACACAGCGTCCACGACAGGATGCCGCGGTTGGCGACATCGGGGTCCTGCCCGAGCTGGGCGGCAAGGCCGGCGTGGGCGGTGGCGTCGTAGGGCGCGATGGCGGCTTCGAGATAGCGCCGGGCTTCGCCGAACACGCCGGCGAAGAAGGCGTTGTTGCCGAGCGTCCGGTTGGCCTCGATCCGCAGGACGGGGTCGCCCGAGGACTCGGCGAGGGCGATCATCTCGGCTGCCAGGCCGCGGGCTACCGCGACCTCGCCTTCGCCGGCGTGGAATTGCCACATGCCGCGCAACGCGCGGAACACGTCGGTATAGCCGCCGACGCGGGCGCCGAGGTCGCACGCCCGGGAATAGGTCGACCGGACAACCGGATCGGCCCAGCTCGTGGTGGCGATCAGCGGTGCGCCGAGCGCCAGGAGAAGCCGCAGTTCGTGCTGTGCGCGGACGTCGTCGTCGGGGGCGAGACCGAGGAGATGCAGCGCGGCGCGGTAGGACGCGACCGCCTCGCGGTTCGCGTAGACTAGGGCGGCGTGTTCGGCCGCGCGTTCGTGCGCCGCAACGGCGGCCGCGAGATCGCGCCGGTCCGGCTTGCGTTCGTCGACGGCGCGCGCGCGGTGCTGGGCGATCGCGGCGGCGTGGCCGGCCTTGTCATGGGTGACGGCCGCCTCCAGCCAGTTGGCAGCCGCGGCGTGCAGCGTGCGACGCTGGGCGTAGAGCATCAGGCCGTAGGCCGCATCCTGGACGGCGGTGTTCTTGAACTTGAACGGCCGACCGGTGCCGTCGGCGTGGAGGAATGTCTGGCGCACCAGCGGGCCAACGAGATCCGCCTTTTCCAGCAGGTCGAGATGGCCGGCGAGGTTTTCGGCGGTGGCGGGCACGGGATAGACGGCGGCCAGTGCCTCGGCGGTGAACAGGCGGCCGAGGATCGAGGCGACCTTGAGCGTCAGCTGGGCGTCCGGCGGCAGGCGGTCGATGCGGCTGACGATGGCGCTCTGGACGGTGCGCGGTACGTCGGCGGCTTTCATGCCCAGGGCGAGGGTGACCTCCCCGGTGTTGCGATCGACGCGCAGCCGGTCGCTATCGAGGAGGGTTCGAACGAGTTCTTCCGCGAAGAAGGGGTTGCCGCCGGTCTGCTCGTGGATCATCGACGCGACGTCGCGCGGCAACGTTTCGACCTTGAGCCTGCGGCTGAGCAGCAGATTGAGGTCCTCGTGAGCGAGGCCTTGCAGCGCCAGATGGCGGTGCGGCGTGCGGCGAAAACGGGCGACATGATCGTTCGAGTCGCCGCTGCGCAGCGCGACGACCACGAGCACGCGGGCTACCCGGCCGCGAACCTGATGCAGCAGTTCCCACGACGCCGAATCGAGCCACTGCACGTCCTTGACGATCATAACCAGCGGCAGGCGCCGCGCCAGGCGTTCGAAGATACGGCATACCGCGAGGTGGGTGCGTTCGGCACGTGCCTGGCCCGACAGGGGTCCCGTCGCCGCATTGTCGGGCCATTCGATCGCCAGAAGGGCGCCAAGGAGCGGTGCGCTCTCGATGACTTCGGGATCGTCGGGCAACTGGTTGAGAACCTGCAACCGCAGCGCTTCGGCATCGCCTGCGGCAAGGTCGAGGCCGAAAAGGTCGACGAGAATGGCGCGCCACATGTAGTAGGGCGTAGCCCGCTCGATGGGATCGGCGGCGCTGCTGAGGACGGCGCAGCCTTCGGCTTCGGCATGGGCGATCAGATCGAGCAACAGGCGTGTCTTGCCGATTCCGGTTTCGCCGTCGATGACGACGCTGGACGGGTTGCCCGCGCGCAGCGCGGCGACCGCCTCGCGGAGCTGGCGGCGCTCAGCGTCGCGCCCGATGAGGTCGTGGCGGCCGGCGCCTGCATGGCGCCACTCGCGCGGGCCGGGGGCCTGCGGCAGATAGATCGGCACCGGATCGGTCTTGCCCTTCACCGTGATGGCACCGAGCGGCTTCGTCGGTATGGCGGTTGCGATCCCACGCGCCGTAGCCTCGTCGCACAGAACGCCACCCTCGGCGTAGAGCATGAGGCGGGCGGCGAGGTTCACGATATCGCCCATCACTGTGTACTCGCGGCGGCTGGCGCTGCCGACGGCACCACAAAACGCCGTGCCCGTCGTGATGCCGATGGAACAGTCGAAGTCGAGCGCCTGCAGCGCGCTGCGCATCAGTTGCGCGGCGTGAACGGCGCGCTCGGGATCGTCGTGGTGGGACAGCGGCGGCAGGCCGAGCAGCGCGACGAGCGAGGCGCCCTTGTCGTCGATGCTAATCTTGTTGATCGAGCCTTCGAAGCGGTAGAGCGCGGACTGCATGGCGCGCATCGCTTCTTGCGCCCGTTCCAGCGGGAGGTCGAAGGTGAACCCGGGGAGGTTGATGAAGATCACCGAGAGATGGCGCAGTTCGCCGAGCCAGTCCTGCTGGCCGGCCTCGATCCGGCTGCGGATGGCGCCGGGCAGCAGGCGGCGCAACGGCTCGACAGTGTGGGGCAGCGGCGCTGGCCGCGTTGCTGCGTCGCGTCGCCGGCGCGCCAGGGCCGTCAATCGAATAGCGTTCTCCGTGGCCGGTTCGGTCTGGGCGCGTCCGTCGAGCAGGGGGGCGACCTCGGTCGCCAGGACGACCTCACCGGGGCGCGCGGCGTACTGGGCCTCGGCGATCTGGGACAGCGGTGCGCCGGTGATCAGGAGTTCCCAGCGTTCGAAAACGCCGCCCACGAACTCGATCGCGATGTCGCCGGCGCCAAGGACCATCTTGAGCGACAGTTGCAGATCGCCTTCGGCCCGGAAGTCCTTGAGTTCATGCTGCACCGCGAGGGCGCATTCGGCGGCAACGAGGGTCTTGTCCGGCAGGTCGCCCGGGTCGGCGCGCCACAGGGCGAGCAGGGCGTCGCCCGCGAATTTCACGGTATCGCCGCCGTAGCGCTGGATGATATCGAGCAGGGGGCCGAAGTACTGGTTGAGGTAGCCGGTCAGGACCTCGGCGCCGGACGGTCCCTGCGCGGCGAGCCGCTCGCTCAGCGCGGTAAAGCCCGACACGTCGACGAACAGGGCCGCGGCTGGAAAAACTTCCAGTGTCGGTTCCTTGAAGGCGAGTTTGCCCGCGTTCGCTCGGTCGATGACCAGCGAGGGCACATGGTCGCGATTGTGTCGAGGGTGTTTACCATGAGCGGTGGTGGCATTATGGGCTGCGCCCGGGCATTACGTCATCCGGCGCAATCCTCGGCTCGAAAGGCGCGACAGACATGAAGCAGGAGCAATGGCCACGGCCCCAGCGCAGCATGCGCGATCAACTGCTGTCGGGCGGCCGCGCGCATCCGCTGCTGGGATGGATCGTCATCGGGCTCGGTGTCGGCGCGGCGATCGGCAGCGGCGAAGACAATGACATGGGCAGCTGGGTCGGGGGCGGCGCCCTGATCGGGTTTCTGGTCGGGATCGCGATCCTGCGCGCCACGGGCGGCCGGACGCTGTTCGGCCGCGGCAAGGACGAACCGCCGCGCTGAAAAAAAGAAGGCCCGCGGAACGCTCCGCGGGCCTGTCTTCTGTAGCGATGGATGGGTTCAGCCAGGCTTGCCTTCGAGCCGGACCTCGTTCCAGTTGATCAGCCGGTTCACCGGCTTGTAGTCCTTGACGTAGTTCTTGACCGCGTCGAGATCGACCGAGTCGATCAGGAACAGCGACGCGGCGTTGTCGTGATAGTACTGCGCGATGTTGCGCAGGTGCTCGCGACGCTTGGCCGGGTCGAACTCCTCGTTCGCCGCCTTGATGGTCGGTTCGATCTCGGGGAAGCAGGTCCACTTCATCGGCGAGTTGCACGAATGCAGGCCGTTGATGGAACGCATGATGTCCATCGTCGGCTCCGAGCCGTAGTTGAAGCTGAACATCGTCGCTTCGCCGAACTTGGACGGATCGCGCACGCGCCCGATCAGATCGGGGAGCGTGATGGCGCGGGCCGTGAAGGTGACGCCGATCTTCTTCAACTCGTCGGACACGAACTGGATGATGTCCTTCCAGTCACCCTGGGCCGTCACCGAATCGGCGATGATCTCGACCCCGTTTCCGTAGCCCGCTTCGGCGAGCAGCGCGCGCGCCTTGTCCGGATCGTACGGGTAGGGCTTGATGTCCTCGAAGTAGCCGTTGATCGACGGCGTACCGGGCTGGCCGGTCACCGAGGTCGTCCCCTGCATGATGGCGTCGACGAACGCCTGCATGTTGACGCCGTAGTTGATGGCCTGGCGCACGCGCACGTCGGCGACCGGAACGCCGGGGCGGTTGGAGTAGAAGTGCAGGATCGTGGTCGCGGTGCCGGGGCTGACCTTAAGGATCCCGCCGGACGATTCGACCTTCGGCTTGTTGTCGGCCACCAACTGGAAGGCCATGTCGATCTGGTCGGACTCGAAGGCCTGGACGCGCGCCGGCAGTTCCGGCAGGAAGCGGAACTCGATGCGGTCCATCTTGCCCGTCTGCCAGCCCGAGAATTTCTCGAGGGCGACGCCGTCGTTGGTCCAGCTCACCGACTTGTAGGGGCCGGTGCCGTTCGGGTTGGTGCCGACTCCTTCGAAGGTGACGTCCTGCATGTGCTGCCAGTCGAGCACCTTGATGACGCCCAACGTCGAGGGCAGGAGCGGATCCGGGGCCTTCGTCGAGATCTCGACCGTGTAGTCGTCGATCTTGCGCGCGCCGACGATATTGCGGGTATTGCGGGTGATGTTCGCGGCCTTGGCGAGTCCCTCTTCCGAGACCAGCCAGTTGATCATGCCAACGACGTCGTCGGCGTTGTGATCGTTGCCGTTGTGGAACTTGACACCCTCGCGGAGCTTGAAGGTCCATTTGGTCTTGTCGGCGTCGTTCACTTGCCACGACGTCAGGATCTCCGGGATCGGGCCGTCCTTGTCGCTGGTGGTGTAGAGGTGATAGGCGGCGCGGAAGACGAAGCCGCCGGAATGCGAGGTGTCGAGCAGCGGGTTGCCGAGGCCTGCCGGCAGGCTGCTGTGCCCCACGATGAGAGTTTGAGCGGCATCCGCCGCCCAGACCTGCGATGCCCCGAAGAGCGCGCCGGCGGCCGCCGCGCCGGTCAAAATCTTCTTGAATGAGCTCATGTTAGAGCGAACCTCCCTGACGAAAATAAGTCGCCGACACTATACACGAACCGGGCGCGCGGGCGACCATCGGGCCCGGCGCGCGGGTTCTTTCAGGGCCGTGACCACAATACGGGCAGCGTTGACTCAGGCCCCCTAAGCCCCTAGGAAAGCCGCCTTGCGAGCCCGTAGCTCAGTCGGTAGAGCAACTGACTTTTAATCAGTGGGTCGTAGGTTCGATTCCTACCGGGCTCACCACTTGCGGCAGCGACCATCGCGTCGCCAGCCAGCCCGTCCGGCCAAGAGTCGATCAGACGGAGTCCTCCGAAGACAGCAGCGGGATCATCACGGCGCAACGCCGCGAGGCCGGCAGGCGAATCATCAGGTCGCAGCTGTGGTGCGCTCTCACCAGCCTGACCTGCGGCATTCAGCGCCGCGGTCCGACGTGTGGCTGCGGCATGGGCCGGCGTCCGTAGTCCGCAGCATGGGCCCAGAAGGCCTCCGACAGGTTCTGTCGTGTCACGGTATCCCCCAATACGTTCTGTATCGTCGGTAGAGCATATGGGCAGGCTCTGGCCGAGGCCCAGTGACGGAGGTCACGCCAGCGCGAAAGCCGGGCGCCCAACAACCCACTCTGTGATCGCCGCTACTCGCACGGTGATGCCAGGAAGGGGGGCTTATTTCTTCTTGCCGAAGATCGCGTCCCAGTTCTTGCGATACTGCGGGCTGACCGGCTTCTGGTTCTCGCCGCGGCTGTAGGTCTTCGGGGAATCCGTTGCGCCGGCGGCGTCCGCCGCCGGCGTGTCGCCGGTCTTTTCTGCCTTTGCCTCGGGCGCTTTCCTGTCCGCTTTGTCGGTCGGCTTCTTTTTTTCAGTCTTCTTTTCGCTCATCGGCCGTGTCTCAAGAAAAAGGGCCGCGCCAGGGCGCGGCCCCGGGGTTGCGGTAACGGGGATCTACGCGTCGAAGGCGCCCCAGCGCTGCCAGGTCGGCGCGCCCTGGGTCGGCTTGGTCCGCTTGTTGTAGGCCGGGCTCTTCGGGTTGTTGCACCAACCCGTGCCATCGGCCTCGACGGACTGGCGATCGGCCGAGATCTGGCGCACGCCGCCCCAGAATTCGCACGTGCCGCACTTGGTCTGTTCGCCGGCCGACAGCTTGTCCTTGGCCGCGGCCGGCTTGACCCCGGCCGTTGCGGCGATACCACCGGCGAGCGCCGTGGCCGCCATCGCGCCGAAACCGCGGCGGGTCGGGTTCTTGGAATCGGACATCTCCTACCCCCAATGTGGCCCCTAAGTCGGGACATGTTTCTGGGGATTCGCCGCGGGGTAAAGCGAAAAAGGCGTCGGACGATCCGGCTACTCGGCCGCTTCCTTGTTCTCCTTGCGGGCCCATCGTTTGTCGAAGTCCCAGACGTCCGGGAAGCCCATCAGGGTGTGCATGTCGGCATAGACCGGCTGCGGGCTGTCGATCATCGTCCGCTTGTCCTTGAGATAGCGGTAGGTCGAATCGAGCGCGGCCGCCGCCGTCTTGTGGGCGGCACCGGGGTAGATCGCGACGACGAAGCCGAGCGCCTTGAGATCGTCCGCCGTCATCTCGGGCGTGCGGCCGGCCTGCACGACATTCATGAACAGCCGCGCTTTCTTCGACAGGGCGGCGGCGATCTGGCGGATCTCGTCGTGGCTCTCGGGGCTCTCGACGAAGATCAGGTCGGCGCCCACCTCGGCGTAGGCGAGCCCGCGGCGGATCGCTTCGTCCAGCCCCAGGTGCGTACGCGCGTCGGTGCGCGCGACGATCAGCGTGTCTGCACTCTCGCGCGCTTCGAGCGCGACCTGGATCTTGAGCACCATCTCGTCGACCGGAATGACCTCGCGGCCCAGTGTGTGGCCGCACTTCTTCGGCGAGACCTGGTCCTCGATCTGGATGCCGCACGCGCCCGCCTTCTCGTAGCCCTTCACCGTGTGCGCCACGTTGATCAGGCCGCCATAGCCGGTGTCGGCGTCGGCGATCAGCGGCGTCTGCGTGCCGCCGGCGATGTGGCCGACGCGCGTCACCATGTCGGTATAGGTGGCGAGCCCGGCGTCGGGCAGGCCGAGATAGGACGCGACCGTGCCGTAGCCCGTCATATAGAGCGCATCGAACCCGAGGCGGTCCGCGATGCGCGCCGAGATCATGTCGTAGACCCCGGGCGCGAGAACGAACTCGCGGTTGCGCACCATTTGCGCGAGGCGCTGGCGTTTGTCGTTCATCGTCTTCGTCCTTTCTAGGCGTTGGCGAACAGCCACGGGCGGCGGGCGCTGTAGCCTTCCTCGAATGCGCTGATTTCCTTGTCGCGCTCCAGTGTCATGCCGACGTCGTCGAGGCCCTTGAGCAGCGACTGCTTGCGAAAGGGTTCGATGTCGAACTTGTGCGTCGAGCCGTCCGGCGCCGTCACGGTCTGCGCGGCGAGATCGACCGTCAGCGTCGCGCCGGGCTTGTCGTGCAGTTGCTGGCGCATGGCCTTGACGTCGTCGTCGGACAGACGCACCGGCAAGAGGCCGTTCTTCAGCGAGTTGTTGTAGAAGATGTCGCCGAAGCTCGACGCCACGACGCAGCGGATGCCGTAGTCGAGTAGCGCCCAGGGCGCGCCCTCGCGGCTCGACCCGCCGCCAAAGTTGCGGTCGGCGACGATGATCCTGGCGTCCTTATAGGCCGGCTTGTTGAGGACGAAGTCCGGGTTCGGCGTGCCGTCGTCGTTCTGGCGCTGGTCGATGAACAGCACGTCGCCGAAACCTTCCTCGCGCGGCCGCCGCAGGAAGCGCGCCGGCAGGAGCTGGTCGGTGTCGATATTGGGCCGGTCCATCGGGGCGGCCACGGCGGTCAGGGTCGTGAACTTTTCCATGCGCCTAGCCTTTCCGCGCGAATTCGCGCACGTCGGTGAAATGCCCGGTCAGGGCGGCGGCCGCCGCCATCGCCGGACTCATCAGGTGGGTACGGGCGCCCTTGCCCTGGCGGCCCGGGAAGTTGCGGTTCGAGGTCGAGGCGCAGCGTTTGCCCGAGGCCACGAGATCGCCGTTCATGCCGACGCACATCGAGCAGCCCGACTGGCGCCACTCGAAGCCCGCCTTGCGGAAGATCTCGTCGAGGCCTTCCTCTTCGGCCTGCAGCTTCACGGCGGTCGAACCCGGCGAGATCATCGCCGGCACCTTGGCCTTGCCGTGCCGGGCGATCTCGGCCGCGGCGCGCAGATCCTCGATCCGCGAATTGGTGCACGAGCCGATGAACACCTGATCGACCGGCACGTCTTCCAGTTTGGTGCCGGGCGTCAGTCCGATGTACTCAAGCGTCTCTTCCATGGCCCGGCGCCGCTCGGGGTCGCTTTCGCTCGCCGGGTCGGGCACGACGCCGGTGATGGGCAGCGCATCCTCGGGGCTGGTGCCCCAGGTCACCATCGGCGCGAACGTCGTCGCATCGAGCGTCACGTCGCGGTCGAAGGTGGCATCGGCGTCGGTCGGCAGCGAACGCCAATGGTCGAGCGCCATTTCCCAGTGCTTGCCCTTCGGTGCAAATGGCCGGCCCTCGACATAGGCGAAGGTCGTCTCGTCCGGCGCGATCATGCCGGCGCGGGCGCCGGCCTCGATCGACATGTTGCAGACGGTCAGGCGCTCCTCGATCGACAGCCCGCGAATGGCGGCGCCGGCGTATTCGACAACGTGCCGCGCCGCGCCGTTCGCGCCGATCTTCGCGATGATCGACAGGACGATATCCTTGGCGGTAACGCCGAACGGACGCTCGCCATCGACGGTGACGCGCATCTTGTTCGGCTTGCGCTGCCAGGTCGTCTGCGTCGCCAGCACGTGAAACACGTCCGAAGCGCCGATGCCGAAGGCGAGCGCGCCGAGCGCACCGTGGGTCGAGGTATGCGAGTCGCCGCACACCATGACGAGGCCGGGCAGCGTGATGCCCTGTTCCGGCCCGACGACGTGGACGATGCCCTGGCGCGGATCGCCGAGGTCGAAAATCGTCACGTGATGCTTGGCCGCGTTCTTCGTCAGCGTCGTGACCGCACGGTGCTGCACCGGGTCGGTGATGTCTTCCAGCCGGTGGCTGACGGTCGGTACGCCGTGATCGGGTGTCGCGAAGGTCAGTTCGGGGCGCCGCACCTTGAGGCCGCGCTTCTCGAGAAAGCCGAAGGCATGGCCCGAGCCGTCGTGCGCCAGGTGGCGTCCGATATACAGCAGGGTATAGCCGTCCTCCGTGGTGAGGACCTCATGGTCGCTCCAGATCTTTTCGAAGAGTGTATTGCCGCTCATCGAGGGTCCTTCTGTTGGGCCGGTTGGAATGGGGCGCCGTATCGGCGACTAGCGTTATAGGGTCGCTGCGCGGACAGTGCCAGATCGATCCGGCCACGATACACTGCCGCCCCGCCGCTCGGCCAGACGGCGGTTTCCGGGACCTTTCGCAGACAGACGCGCCATGATGCCTGAAGAACTCCGCGCCCAGATGCGCCTGCCGCTGTTCGCGGCGCCGATGTTCCTGGTCTCGGGGCCAGATCTGGTCATCGCCGCGGCGCGGGCCGGGATCGTCGGGGCCTTTCCCACCGCCAACTGCCGCACCGTCGCCGACCTCGAGGCCTGGATGGCGCGGATCACCGGCGAAATCGCCGGGTTCGGCAGCGAAGACTCACACGCGACAAAGTTGTGGGCGGCGAACCTGATCGTCCACAGCACCAACGCGCGCCTGCCCGAGGACGTTGCGCTGGTGAAGCAATACAAGCCGCCGATCGTGATCACGGCGCTGGGCAGCCCGCGCCGGGTGGTCGACGACGTGCACGACTACGGCGGGGTCGTCTTCGCCGACGTCAACAGCGTCGAGCATGCGAAGAAGGCGGCGGCCACCGGGGTCGACGGTCTGGTTCTGGTCTGCGCCGGGGCGGGCGGACATACCGGGCGCATCGCGCCCTTTGCGTTCGTGCCCGAGGTCCGGCGGTTCTTCGACGGCATGCTGATCGTCTCCGGCGCGATGACCGATGGCCGGGCTGTTGCGGCGGCGCGCGCGCTGGGCGCGGATTTCGGCTATGCCGGGACGCGCTTCATCGCTTGTCACGAAAGCGATGCGCCTGCCGCCTATCGCCAGATGATCGTCGACTCCGGCATCGACGACCTCGTTCTGACATCGGCGCTGACCGGCGCGCTGGCCAGCATGTTGCGTCCCAGCGTGCGCGAGGCGGGCTATGACCCGGACGCCCTCGTGGAGGGCAGCAAACAGGGCTATACGCACCGTGGCGTCGGCGGCAAGGCATGGAAACATGTGTGGTCGGCCGGGCAGGGCCTCGGCCTGTTCGATTCGGTAAAGTCGGTAGCCGAAATCGTCGAAGACTACGCCCGCTCCTACGAGGCTGCGCTGCGCGAGCTGTGCACCTAGCGCTTCTCCGGCGTCTGCAGCGCAACGGGCCGGAAGAAGAAGTCGCCGGTCAGTGAGGACGACGTCCATGGCACCTGGTCGCCGTTGGTTTCCTGCTGCACCGAGCGGCGCACTTCCTTGAAGGTTTCCTCGATGGAGAGGCCCGGCTTCGAGATCGCCTCGACGACGGCGCGCGTGAAGGGCGAGTTGTCGGCGACGTCGCCGTCGTTGGCGACGTCGCCGGGCGCGGTCGCGTAGGCGATGTAGGTGCCGGTCGGCGCCAGCATCTGGGCGAGCCCGCTGGCGGCCGAACGAAAGGCCCGGGCGAACGGGTTGTTGCGGCAGGCGTCGAGGATGACGATGTTGAGCGGATTCTTTGCGCCGTCCATGCGGGCCAGGACCTGGTTGATGCTGATGCCTTCGGCTGCGACGTGGGCCTCGCGGCTGATCTGGGCATCGACCGGAATGAGAAGGTTCTCGCCGCCGACCTGCATGCCGTGCCCGGCATAGAAGAACAGGCCGACGCCGCCGCCTTCGAGCAGGTCGCCAAAATCGACGATCGCCAGGCGCATGTCGCGCTGCGATCCGTCGATCAGTTCGATGACCTCGAAGCCGCGGGCGCGCAGGGCGTCCGCCATCAGTTGCGCGTCGCGCGCCGGGTTGGGCGACTGGACGGTAACGACCGCCTCGCGGCGATTTCCGACAGCATCCACGGCGGCGATCCGCACCGGCATCGAGCCGACGGGAACCTGGCGCAGCACGCGGAAGCCGCCGTCCGCGGCAAAAGGCACCGCGCGGTCGTCGACCAGCACCTGAGCGATGCGGTCGTTGTCCGTGGCCTGGCCGACGATCTCGACCGTGCCCGACTCGGTCGACAGCGTTTCCGGAACGGCCAGCAAGGGTGGTTCCGAATCGCGCGGCGCCGCGACGACGAGCGCCGGCGGCGCGGTTTGTTGCGGGACGGAAGGGGTGGCGGCCACTTGCACCGGGGCGGCGGCGCTATTCAGCGTCGCGACGACCGACTTCGTCGGGTGAAAGCCGTCGATCCATTCCAAATGCTCGCGGACCACAGCGCCGGCGTCGAGCGCAAACCAGACCGTCCGGCGGTAGCGATCGCGCCCGCCGCCTTTAACGCATGCACCCTCGGATTCGCGGGTCAGGACAAAGGCATCGACCTGGCGGCCCGCGAACTCCACCTTCTCGATGCGTTCCACGCGGAGCGTACCGGAGAGAATCTGCCACTTCCGTTGGAAGTTCGGCGTTCCGAAGCGGAGGTTGTAGGCGGCTTTCTTCCCCACCTCGAGGGGCCAGATGGCTTCGAGAGCACGCCTGTCCTTTTCCCGCATCTCGATTGCGGTGATGGCGGACCCCGTCGAGCAGGAAAACCCGTCGAAGAAATCGAGGCCCACTTCCTGCGTTGCGGGCCCGGTTCGTTCGAGAAGCGCGTGAAGTGCGACCGTCGCGCCTGACCGTGTGCGGCACTCAGTGTCGAATCCGTCGACCTTGGTCACCTCGCACTGCCAGGTTCCATAGTCGAGAACCGTCCCGAGGCCTGGCGGCCGGTATTCGGCACTTTGCGCGAAGACCGGTTCAATGCCCGCGAGCATGGACAGAAACAGCAAGGCAGCGAGGGCCCTGTTTCGCTGTAGGCAACTTCCAATCATGTCGATCATCGGGCGCATCTATTGAGGTTACTTAAGGCGCCCCTTGCGGTAAGCGCTTAGTGTTATTTTATGTCACGTGTCTGGGGTGCCGCATAGAGAGGCCATGACGACGACCAGTCCACAGCACGGCGACGAGTGGGGCAGCCGTTTCGGATTCATCCTGGCGACGATCGGGTCGGCCGCAGGGATCGGGAACATCTGGCGCTTTTCCTACGTCGCGGGCGAAAGCGGCGGCGGCGCCTTTCTGCTCGTCTACGTTGTCGCTGTGATTCTGGTCGGGATGCCGTTGATCCTGGCCGAGCTGACGATCGGCCGCGCCGCGCGGCGCGAAGCGGTCGGCGCGTTCGGCGTGCTGGCGCCAGGCACCCGCTGGCACTGGGTCGGCGGCCTCGGCGTGTTCGCCGCGTTCGTGATCCTCGCCTATTACGCCGTTGTTGCCGGATGGGCGCTCAAGTATTTCGTGGGGTCCGTCACCGGGTCGCTATGGTCGGCGGCCGCCGGGGGCTATGGCGGCTTTTTCGAATCGTTCATCGCCAACCCCTACGAACCCATCGTGTGGCAGGGCGTCATGCTGGTGGCGACGGTCGTCATCGTTTTGGGCGGCGTACGCGGCGGGATCGAACTGGCCAACAAAGTGCTGATGCCGCTTCTCGCCCTGCTGATCCTGATTCTCGCGATCTGGGGCGTATTCCAGGCAGGCGCCGCCGGCGGCCTGCGTTTTCTGTTCGCCCCTGACTGGAGTGCGCTGCTGCACCCGGGCGTCTATCTTGCAGCGCTGGGTCAGGCGTTCTTTTCGCTGGGCGTCGGCATGTCGATCTTCATCACCTACGGCAGCTACGTGGGGCGCAAGGAATCGCTTGGCTCCGCGGCGACGGCGATCGTCATCGGCGACACGATGATCGCGATCCTGGCCGGCATCGCGATCTTCACGACGGTCTTCGCATTCGGTTCCGACCCGGCGGCCGGTCCGGAACTCGCATTCATTACCCTGCCGCAGATCTTTCTCAACATTCCGGCCGGCAAGATTCTCGGGCCGATCTTTTTCGTGCTGCTGGTTGCCGGGGCGCTGACCTCCATGGTCTCGATTCTCGAAGTCCCGGTGGCATTCGCCGTGCGCCGCCTGGGGTGGCGGCGACGGTTCGCAACGCCCGTCATCGGCCTCGCGATGTTCGTGGTCGGGATCCCGGCGTCGCTCGGGTTCGGCGTCTGGTCGGAGATCACCTGGGACGGGCGGGGCATCCTCGACTCGATGGATTTCGTCGCCTCCAACATCCTGCTGCCGTTGGGCGGGGCGCTGGTGGCGGTGTTCGTCGGCTGGCGCTGGCTGTGGCCGCGCGTCGTACCCGGTTCGGAAATCGATGGCGGGTTCGTCACCCATGCGTGGCTGTGGCTGCTGCGGCTCGTCGCGCCGGCGCTCATCGCCGCCATCATGATTCACGCGATCGCCGGCGCCTTCTAGGGATGGAGCCGTCGCGCAGGATCGTGATCCTCGGCGCCGCGGGGCGCGACTTCCACGACTTCAATGTTCTCTACCGCGACGATCCCGCCGCACAGGTCGTCGCCTTCACCGCAACGCAGATCCCCGGGATCGACGACCGGCGCTATCCGGCCGCGTTGGCCGGCGCACGCTATCCCGACGGCATTCCAATTCTGCCTGAAGACGATTTCGAGGAAATCTGCCGGCACGAGGCGGTGACCGATGTCGTGTTCGCCTACAGCGATGTTGCTCATGAGCACGTCATGCATCTGGCTGCGCGGGCGCAGGTCGTCGGCGCCAACTTCGTCCTCCCGTCGCCGCGGGCGACCATGCTCAAGGCGAAGGTTCCGGTGATCGCCGTGACCGCGGTGCGCACGGGTTGCGGCAAGTCCCAGGTCAGCCGCTGGCTGGCGGCCCAACTGGCCGAGCGCGGTCTGCGGGCCGTCGCCGTGCGTCATCCGATGCCCTACGGCGATCTGGCGCGCCAGGCGGTGCAGCGCTTCGCGAGCGAGCAGGACATGACCGATGCCGATTGCACGCTGGAGGAACGCGAGGAGTACGAGCCCTACGTGGAGCGCGGCATGGCGATCTACGCCGGCGTCGACTATGGCGCCATTCTCGAACGCGCCGAGTGCGAAGCCGATATCCTGCTGTGGGACGGTGGCAACAACGACACGCCGTTCTATGTCCCGGACCTGCACATCGTGCTTGCGGACGCGCTGCGGCCCGGTCATGAGACCGCGTTCTATCCCGGC
This sequence comes from Alphaproteobacteria bacterium, assembly GCA_038148335.1. Classification (GTDB taxonomy): domain Bacteria; phylum Pseudomonadota; class Alphaproteobacteria; order SHVP01; family SHVP01; genus CALJDF01. The sequence continues at coordinate 21,625 of JAYQVF010000021.1, forward strand.
GAGACCAACCTGCGCATGGCTGATGTCGTGATCATCGCCAAGAGCGACGTCGCCGATGCCGCTGACGTCGCGACCGTGCGGGCAGCGGTGGCGCACGCCAATTCGGACGCGGTCGTGGTCCGCGGCGGATCACCGGTGACACTGGACGACGCGGCGGCGGTGCGCGGGAAGCGCGTTCTGGTGGTCGACGACGGACCGACTCTGACTCACGGCGGCATGGCCTACGGCGCGGGCTACGTGGCGGCGCAGGGGGCAGGGGCGGCTGCGATCGTCGACCCGCGGCCGTCGGCGGCGCCGGCGCTGCGCAAGGTGTTCGACGCTTTCCCGCATCTGGGCAACGTGCTGCCCGCGATGGGGTATGGTGCGGCGCAGATGCGTGCGCTCGCCCAATCCATCGAGAACAGTTCCGCCGACGTGGTCGTTGCCGGGACGCCGATCGATCTTGCCCGCGACCTCGGGCTCAAGGTGCCGGTCGTGCGCGCGCGCTACGCCTATCGCGACATGGATGTTCCCGGTCTTGCCGGTGCCCTCGAGTCTTTCCTTCGCGCGCGGGGCCTTGGGTGACCGCCGGCCGGCCGCTCGTCGTTGCCGCGCTCGGCGGCAACGCTCTATCGCCGCCCGACAGACCGCCCGCTCCGGAGGAACTCGAGGGGGCGCTGGCCGTCGCCGCCGACGCGCTGGCGCCGATCGCGGAGAGCCACGACCTCATCGTGACCCACGGCAACGGGCCGCAGGTCGGTTTTCTTTCGGCGACGCAGCCCGGCATGCCGCTCGACATCCTGGGCGCGGAGACCGAGGGGTGGCTCGGCTACGCGGTCGAGCAGGCGCTGACCAACAGGTTGCAGGGGCGCACGACGCTGGGCATCGTTACGCGCGTCGTCGTCGCCGCCGACGATCCGGGGTTCATACACCCGACCAAGCCGGTTGGCCCGGTATTCGATCACGGCGAGGTCGCCCGTCTGCGCACCGAACACGACTGGGTCTTTGCCGACGACCGCGGCGGTGCGCGCCGCGTCGTCGCGTCGCCGGAACCGCAGGAAATCGTCGAGGCGGAAGAGATCGGGTTTCTGTGCCGCTCGGGTGCGATCGTTGTCTGCCTCGGCGGCGGCGGCATTCCCGTCGTGCGCGATGAACGTGGCCTGTTGCATGGTGTCGAGGCGGTGATCGACAAGGACCTGTCGTCCTCGTTGCTGGCGAAGACACTCGGCGCCGATGCGCTCCTGATCCTGACCGACGTGCCAGGCGTCTATGCCGACTGGCCCGGGCGCGAGGAACTGCTGCGGGATCCGAGCGTGGCCGATCTCAAGGCGCGTACATTCGCGGCCGGGTCGATGGCGCCCAAGGTCGCGGCGGCGGTGCGTTTCGTGGAGGGCGGCGGAGGGCTGGCCGGTATCGGCCGACTGAGCGATGCGACGGCGCTGCTCGACGGAACGGCCGGAACGGTGGTCAGGCGCTAGGCCGGCTTGGCCAGCGTCTCCTGGAAGGCCGGTTGCCTGGTAAACGCTTCGTACCAGGCAACGAGACCCGGACGCCCGACGCGCCATTCCTCGGAGTCGACCGACCCGTCCGCGAAGGCGATGAAGCAGGCCGCGCTGAGGTGGCCGGTGCGGATCGGCCCGCTCAGTTCGCCGTCGACCGCGGCAGCGAGCGCGTCGAAGTTGCGCCGCGCGCGTTCGGTCTCGAGCGCCAGGAATTTGGGCGACTGCTTGTCTTCTTCCTTCAGGATCTTCTCGCGGAAACGCCAGGCGAGGTTGTCGGCGGCTGATGTAACGAACGCGTCGAAGGCGAGCGCCTTCCAGCGTTCAGGCCCGCGCCCGTTGAGCGCCCGGTCGCCGGCGCGTTCTTCCAGGTATTCGGTGATCAGCAGCGATTCGGCGAGCGCCGTGCCGTCATCGAGCACCAGCGTCGGCACCTTGCCGCTCGGATTGTGCGGCAGGACGACGGCATTCGGATCGCGCACCGTGGTTTCGATCTCCTCGATATCGCCGATCTGTCCGGTCAGACGGGCGTGCATGCGGACCTTGCGGGCGAAGGGCGAGCGTTGGGTATAGAAGAGTTTCATGGGGTTGCTGCCTCGTGAACGATGCGCGGCAAGATACCGGCTGTTCCCAGCGTGCGCTATCGGTTGAGATCGGTCAGCCGTCCGCCGTCGGAAGCGAGTTTCGTGAGCAGCGGCGCCGGGTCCCACACCGAATCGTGGGAGGCCCGGAACGCGGCCATGGTGGCGAGTAGCGCGTCGAGGCCGACGGTGTCGGCATAGAACATCGGGCCGCCGCGATAGGCCGGGAAGCCGTAGCCGTTCAGCCACACGATATCGATGTCGCTCGGCCGCTGGGCGATGCCGTCGTCGAGCAGGGCTGCGCCCTCGTTGATCATGGCGTAGACGCAGCGCTGGACGATTTGCTCGTCCGATATTTGACGTTGGGCGATGCCCAGTTCGGCGGCCTCGGCCGCGGCGAGTTGCCTGACACCGGGGTTTTCGCCGGTCGCCTTGCGGCCATCCTCATAGACGAAGAACCCGATTCCGGTCTTCTGGCCGAACGCGCCTTCCTCGCATAGCAGATCCGGGACGCGGGAGTAGCGTGGATCCTGATCGCGGCCGATGCCGAATGCCTTGCGCATGCGCCAGCCGACGTCGATCCCGGCGAGGTCGCGCACCGCGAACGGCCCCATCGGAAAGCCGAACGCATAGAGCGCCTGGTCGATCTGGCTGATCGTCGCGCCTTCCTGCAGGAGGCGGTTGGCCTCGCGCTGGTAGACCTGCAGCATGCGGTTGCCGATGAAGCCGTGGCAGACGCCCGAGACCACCGGAATCTTGCCCAGCGTCTTGGCAAGCGGCATGACGGTGGCGAGCGCCGTCGCCGAGGTCTTGTCGGCGCGCACCACCTCCAGCAGCTTCATCACGTTGGCCGGGCTGAAGAAATGCATGCCGAGCACGCGTTCCGGGTGTGCCGCGGCCGCGGCGATTTCGTCGACGTCGAGATAGGAGGTGTTGGTGGCGAGGATGGCATCGTCCGCGACCACGGCGCCGAGCTTCGCGAAGACGTCCTTCTTGATCGGCATTTCCTCGAACACGGCCTCGACCGCGAGGTCGGCGTCGGCGAGGTCGGCATAGTCGACCGTCGCGCCGATCCGCGCGATGCGCTCGCGGGCGGCCGGTTCGGATAGGCGCCCGCGCTGCGTCATGCCCTCGTAGCTCTTGGCGACCGCGGCGAGCGCGGCGTCTCTTGCCTCGGGAGTCACTTCGAGCAGGGTGACGGGAATGCCGGCATCGGCAAACACCATCGCGATGCCGCGGCCCATCGTGCCGCCACCGACGACGGCGGCCCGGTTGACCGGACGCTTCGGCGTATCCGTCGGCAGGTCCTTGACCTTGGCAGCCTGGCGCTCGGCGAAGAACGCATGTTGCAGCGCGCGCGCCTCGACGGTGGCGTTGCAGGCAAGGAAGAGTTCGCGTTCGTGCTTCAGGCCTGCGTCGAGCGGCAGCGTCAGTGTCGCTTCAACGGCATCGATGGCGCGGAACGGGGCGTTGTAGCCGCGATAGCGCCGGGCGTACTGGGTGCGGGCTGCTGCGACGTCATCGGCGCTGCCGGTGACCGCGCGCGCACCGGTCGGCCGCGGTCCGGCGTTCCTGGCAGCCAGATCAGCGGCAAAGGCAATGGCGGCCTCGGTCAACGGGTCCTCGACCACGGCATCGATGATGCCGAGTTCGTTCGCCGCGGTCGCCTTAAGA
>JAYQVF010000022.1:0-21744 GCA_038148335.1 Alphaproteobacteria bacterium
GGCGGCGGGGATGATCGCGTTCTCCCGCGCAACCTGAGCGCAACGAACACGGCCCGCCATCCTCCTCCCCCTGCCGGCAGGGGGAGGCAGCGCCGCACCAGCGGCGCGGGAGGGGGTTCGTTGGTCCCTACGAGCCTTGGCGGCGACGTCGCAGCGGGGAATGTCCCGACCCCCTCCTTTGTCCTCCCCCTGCAAGCAGGGGGAGGAGGACTGGTGGGCGCCTCCCAACTCGTCGACCCGCGTCAGTTTGGCCGGGGGTGGGCGGCGATGTCTGCGAGGATGCGGTCGAGGGCCGGCGTCGAGATGCGGTGGTCGGCGTGGCTGTCGTCGACGAAGATGTCCCAGCCGTCGCCGAGGCCCGCGGCCGCGGCCCTGACCGCCTTTTCGTAGGTCTGCCAGTCGAGGCCGGAATAGCAGCAGGCGTCGTACTGGTTGAGCACCTGCATCTGGCGGCGGCCGTCGCCGGCGGCGGCCATCACGTACATGTCGAGATAGTTGGCGGCCGCGATCATCGGCGGATAGTGCTCTTGCCAGGTCGACCAGTTGCGGTATTTGCGAAGATAAAGCGGATAGTTGCCCGCGACGGGATAGGACAGGCGGATGCGCGGGTCGAACGCCGACCACACGGTGACGGCCCAGCCGCCGCCCGAGAAGCCGACGGCGATGACGTCGTCGTAGGCCCCCTCCTCCAGCAGCGCGTTGAGGCCGGCGACCAGCGGGTCGAAGTAGACGCGCATCGGATCGCGCTCGAGGAACTTGAGGAATTCGTGGTCGATGAAGTAGAGCGCGCCGGCGCCGGGCACGGCGATTTCGGGCTGGCGGTCGATGATCCACATCGAGAAGGCGAGCACGTCGTAGCCCTCGGCGAGGAAGCGCTGCAGCACGCGGGCGTTGCGGTGGAACGGCCCGGTATTGCCTTCGTGGTAGAGCACGAGCTTGCCGTTGGGGGTGCGCGGCACGAGGTGGTAGGCGTTGGACAGGAAGCCGGGCGGCGTCTCGCGCACCAGGCGGTCGATGCGCGCGACCTCGGGCATGGGTGAGAAGGTCGCGTCCTCGATGCCGCGCTCGATCCGCGTCGGCCGCAGGTCGGCGGGCAGCCCCTGCTCGCCCCAGATTGCGCGCAGCAGATCGGCGCGCGCGGTCCACACGTCGGTCACGGAATGCACCCGGATCAGCGCCGCCGCGTCGATCGTCCTGTATTCGGGCCGGGACTCGAGGAAGCGGTAGCGCTGGCCGGGACGGAAATACTTGGTGCGGGTGACGCGCACCCAGTCGCGCGCCTCGGCGTAGGCGCCGGGGTCGGCGATCTTGAGGACTTCGCTGCCGGCCCAGGCGAGCGCCAGCACCAGCACCAGCCCCAGGAAGGTGCGCCACACGAACCGGATGAAACGCCAGATTCTGCGCATGACCGGGAGCCTAGAGGCTGAACGGCCCGGGCGATAGGCCGCGGGCGTTACTCGGCGGCGGCCTGGCGGCGCTGCTGCACCACGACCTCGGCGATCTGCACGGCGTTGAGCGCGGCGCCCTTGCGCAGGTTGTCGCCGGCGACGAACAGCGCGAGGCCGTGCGGCACGGTCGGGTCGCGGCGCACGCGGCCGACGAACACCGGGTCCTCGCCGGTGGCCTGCAGCGGGTTCGGCACGTCGGTGACGACGACGCCGGGCGCCTTGGCCAAAAGGTCGAGCGCCTGTTCGGCCGAGATCGCGCGATCGAACTCGACGTTCATCGACAGGGCGTGACCGGTATAGACCGGCACGCGGACGCAGGTGCCCGACACCGCGAGATCGGGGATCTCGAGGATCTTGCGGCTTTCGTCGCGCAGCTTGACCTCTTCCTCGGTGTAGCCGTCCTCGACGTACTTGTAGTTCAGCGGCACGACGTTGAAGGCGATCGGCACCGCCCACTTCTTGGGCGCCGGGAAGTCGAGCGCGTCGCCGTCGCGGGCGAGCGCGGGCGACTCAGCCGCCGTCGCACGGACCTGTTCGGCCAGTTCGTCGACGCCGGCGACGCCGCCGCCGGACACCGCCTGGTAGGTGCTGGCGATCAGGCGCTTGAGCCCGGCCGCCGCGTGCAGCGGCTTGAGCACCGGCATCGCCGCCATGGTGGTGCAGTTCGGGTTGGCGACAATGCCCTTGGGAATGTTCCGCAGGGCGTGCGGGTTGACCTCGGCGACGACCAGCGGCACCTCGGGGTCGCCGCGCCAGGCCGACGAATTGTCGATGACGACCGCGCCCGCCGCCGCGACGCGGGGCGCGAGTTCCTTCGAGGTGGCGCCGCCGGCCGAGAAGAAGACGATGTCGAGGCCTGCGTAGTCGGCGGTGGCGGCGTCGTCGACGACGATCTCGCCGCCGCGCCACGGCAGGCGCTTGCCGGCCGAGCGCGCGGTCGCGAACAGGCGCAGCGAGGCCGCGGGGAAATCGCGTTCCGCCAGGATCTGGCGCATCATCTCGCCGACCAGCCCGGTCGCGCCGACGATGCCGATGTTGAGTCCGGTGTTCATGCGGCGCGATGTATCACGGGGAAGGGCGCGAGCCAAGCGAGTCGCGTTCAGGCTTCGCCGCCTGCGATCTCGAGAGCGCCCATGACGGCGAGGCCGGAAATACGCAGCAGCGGGGCGTCGGGCGGCAGGTCGCGACCGCTCTGGCGAAGCGCCTCGAAGACCCCCATGAAGGCGGCGCCGTCGCACTCGACCCGGATGGTCGGCGGGACGGTGACGGAAACCGCGCCCATGATGGCCGAGACCTCGACCTCCGCCGCCCCCGATTCGAACTCCGCGTCGGTGAAGTCGAGCTCGACGCCGGCCATGAGCGAGACGACCCGGAGGCGCCGGGGCACCTGCCAGGCGCCGACGCGGCGCACGCCAGTAAGAATGCCGAAGATGCGCCCCTCGCGGCCATGGCCGTCGACGGTGGGGATGTGCGTAGCACGCGCCGGCGGCACAGGGCTGGGTCGGGCACCGGGCGACTCGTCCGGCTTCGCACGCGCGCCGCTACGCTCGGCCTCGGGGTCGATCATCACGCGGTACGCGCGGACCGGTTCCTCGACGTTCTTGACGTTCTGCGGCCCGAGATCCTCGAAGTACGGGGCGAGCTTGTCCCGCACGCTGTCGAAGACGATTCCGGAAACGGAGATACCGCCCGGCGGCGCGACCTCCTGCATGCGGGTCGCGATGTTCACGCCGTCGCCCTGGATATCGTCACCGTCGACGATGACGTCGCCGAGGTTGAGGCCGATGCGAAAGACGATGCGCGCTTCCGCCGCTTCGGCATCGGAATGCGCTTTCATCGCGCGCTGGATGTCGATCGCGCAGCGCACGGCGTCGACGACGCTGGCGAATTCGACCAGCACGCCGTCGCCCAGTTCCTTGACGATGCGGCCGCGAAAGGCGGCCAGCCGGGGATCGACGATCTCGGCGCGAACGGCGCGCAGCCGATGCAGCGTCCCCTCCTCGTCGCGGCGCATCAGGCGCGCGTAGCCGACGACGTCGGCGGAGAAGATGGCTGCGAGCCGCCGTTCGACGCCCAAGCTCACGACACCTTCTCCAGTTGCTGGCGCAGGACGGTCTTGAGCTTTTCCGGGGCGGTGCGACGCGGGTCGGAGAGATAGACCTCGTGGTGCCTGCCGGTCAGCGCGTAGCCCTGGGCTTCGGCAAAGGCGTGCATGGCGGCGATGGCCGGGCCCTCGTCGGCATAGGGGCCGAGGTGGAGCACCTGGACGCAAGGGCCCTCTTCCAGCGTTTCGAGGCGCAGCCGGTCGTGCGCGGCCGTGCGCTTTTTCTTGCGCGCCAGTTCGGCCAGCGTCGCGTCGAAGTCGGCGGCGGCGACGTGGTCGGGCTGCAGGATCATGGCCGACCACTGCCATTCCTCGCGGCGGCCGGCGATGAAGGCATCCCAGTCGTCGGCCCACCACCGGGCGCTGAGCGGCGCCACCGCGAAGTCGGTCCGGCCGCCACCCTTGACCAGGAACTTGAGCGTGTAGGCGGCCGAATAAAGCGCGGCGACGGCGTCCATGAAGGCATCGCTTTCCGGTGCGCCACGGCCGTCGATCATCAGGTGGGCAAGCGGCGGCACCACGACGATCTCCGGCGTCTTCTTCGGCGCGAACAGCGCCTTGTGCTGTTTCTTGAGGTCGATCTTGGCGGGCATCGCTACCACGGCACCTGCGAGCCGTCGTAGAGGTAGAATCGGCCGGTATCGGCGAGGGTCCACGACTGGATCATCGGCGTGCAGTTGGCGACCGATTCCTCGACCGAGAAGCGCGCGGCGTCGGAGCCGAGCGCGGTGCGCACCCAACCCGGTCCCAGCATGACGACGGCGATGCCGCGCGGCTGCAGTTCCCACGCCATGCAGCGCGACACCATGTTGAGCGCCGTCTTGGACGAGCGGTAGAGATAGAGCTCGCCCTTGGGGTGACCGATGCCGGTCAGCGCGTTCTTGTTGGCGATCGACGCGGTGCCCGACGAGACGTTGACGATCAGGCGGCGGTCCGACGCCGCGACGTGGTCGACAAAAGCCTCGCACATGCGCATCACGCCGAACACGTTGGTGCGGATGACATCTTCCCAGGCCGCGTAGTCCGTGGCGCCGAAGTTCTGCGGCTGGGGCCCCTGGATGCCGGCGTTGTTGAACAAAACGTCAATCGCCTCGCCGCGCAGCGCCGTTGCATAGTGCGCGATCGACGCCGGGTCGGTCACGTCGAGCGTGTCGATCCGCACCCGCCCCTCCGATACCGCGGCCAGCCTTTCCAGCGCGCCGGCTGACGCGGGGTCGCGGCACGACGCCAGCACGCGCCATCCGTCGCGCGCAAAGCGCGTCGCGAAGCCGAGACCGAGTCCCTTGTTGGCGCCGCTTATCAGGATTGTCGGCACGGATGCGCCCTCCACCTTTACCTTACGTCAAGGCGACGTTTCCGTTTCAGGGTAGCAAAACACGACCGCGACGTGACCGTTGTCACCCCGGCACGACTGACGGCTTGCCGGAACCCCGACAAATCATCACGATTTTTAGCGAAGTATTTCTGGGGGTGGTTCACGTGGCGAGAGGCGCGTAGTGGCGGCGGCGCGATCAGGGACGGCGCCTCCGCAGGGCGAGAATGCCTGGGTTCTCAAGCTGGCACAGAGCCTGCGCGAGGAACTGGCCTACGACCTGACGACACGCGGACGCTGGCCGGCGGAGTTGCTCGGCACGCTGTTCCGCGCCGGCCCCGGCCTGTTCGAGCGCAACGGCATGCGCAAGAAGATCGTGTCGGACGGCGACGGCATGGTGCGCGCCTACGACATCCTCGACGGGCAGGTCAGCTTTCGCTCCGCCTACGTGCGCACCACCAAGTTCCGCGAGGAAGAGGCGCTCGGCCGCTTCAAGTATGCGACCTGGAGCACGCGCGCGCCGGGCGGCATCCTGCGCAACCTGGGCGGCGGCAAGTGCCGGTCGCAGGCCAACGCGGCGCTGTCGTTGCGCCATGGCAAGATCCTGGCGTTCGACGAGATCGGCCTGCCCTGGGCGCTCGACCCCAATAGGCTGCGCACCATCAGCCGCTACCAGATCGGCGGACCGACGGACCGGCCGGCGTTCAAGACGCGCACCAAGCTCAATCCGCTGACCGGCGACTGGACCGTGGTCGGGAACGACTACGTCGAGCCGCTCAAGGTCCGCATCGTGACCGAGAACGCGCACGGCAAGCTCAAGAGCGAGCTCGACGTCGTGCTGCCGCGCAAGACCTATTTCCGCGATTTCTTCGCAACGCCCCATTACGTCGTCATCGGCATGACGGCCGTGCGCATCAAGACGCTGCGTGCGGCGCTGGGCCTGGCGCCGATTCTCGATTCGGTCCGCTGGGCGCCGGAGGACGGCAACATCGCCTTCGTCGTGCCGCGCAACGGCGACGACCCGTTTGCCATCGAGGCGCCGCCGTCGTGGGTGTTCCACAACATCAACGCCTACGAGATGGGCGACGAGATCGTCGCCGACTTCGTCGGCTACGACAGCCCCGAATGGCTTTTGGGCGACGACCCGGCGCTCGGCGCCGTCATGGAGGACCGTATCAACACGGTGTCGGTCCAGGGGACGGTGCGGCGCTGGCGGATCAATCTCAAGACGAGAACGCTGGACGAGGAGACGATCCACGACGGCGCGCACGAATATCCGACCATCGACCCGTTGCGCGCCGGCCTGCCCTACCAGCAGGCCTATCTCGCGACCGCGCGGCCAGGACAATGGTGGACCAGCGGCGTCGCCCGGATCGACGTCGACAGCGGCAACCGCGATACCTACGAAGCGCAATCGACCCAGTGCCTCGGCGAACCCGTCTTCGTGCCGCGCCAGGGCGGCGGCACCGACGAAGGGTGGCTGCTGGTTGAGGAACTGGACGGGCGCAGCGGCGTCAATTCGCTGCTGCTGTTCGACGCGGCCCGGGTGTCGGCAGGGCCGATCGCCGAGGCCAACCTCCAGCACGCCCTGCCGATCAGCTTCCAGGGCGTCTGGATGCCCCTGCCCTAGGCCGCAGCGGCCTGTGACCGCGGTCACTGGGCGCAACGGTCGCGCTTGTGCCGCACCCCCTCAATTCTCGACAATCCCCGGTAGTTCGCGGGGGGTAGTACGTTGGTGAGGGTAGTGTAGTGGCTGCACCCCAGCCCGAGTTCGCCTGGCTTTCGCTTCTGGTCAAAAGCGTCGAGGAAGTCGACGAGTACCGCGCCGAAACGCGCGGGCCGTGGCCGGTCGAGCTTCGCGGCACGCTTTACCGCAACGGCCCGGGCCTGTTCGAACGCGACGGCGTGCGCAAGCGCTCGCTGGGCGACGGCGACGGCATGATCCGCGCCTACCGCATCGGCGACGGCGCGGTGTCGTTCCGCTCGCGCTTCATCCGCACGACCAAGTTCCGCGAGGAAGAAGCGGCCGGACGCTATCTCTATCCGACCTGGAGCACGCGCACGCCCGGCGGCTGGCTGCGCAACATCGGCCGCCGGCGCCGTTCGCAGGCCGAGGAAAACGTGATCTTCCACCGCGGCAAGCTGCTTGCCTTCGACGAGGTCGGCCTGCCCTGGGCGCTCGACCCGGAGACGCTGGAGACCATCAGCCGCTACCAGATCGGGGCGCCGGGCGACTGGCCGACGTTTCTGACCCATTCCAAGAAGGACCCGTTCAACGGCGAGTGGACGGTGGTCGGCAGCGACTATCACCGGCCCGAGCGCATGCGCATCGTGGTCGAGAACCGCAACGGCGAGGTCGTCAGCGACCGCCGCGTGCGGGCGCCGCGCCCGAGCTACGTCCACGACTTCTTCGCGACGCCGCATTATCTGGTGTTCAATATCAACGCGCTGCGCATGAAGCCGCTCAAGGCGCTGCTCGGCCTCGAACACGTCGCCGGCGCGCTGCACTGGCGGCCCGAGATGGGCAACGTAGCGTTCGTGGTGCCCAAGGACGGCAGCGCCCCGTTCGGGCTGCCGGCCCCGGCGGTGTGGTCGGTCCACACCGTCAATGCCTACGAGGTGGGCGAGGAAATCGTCTGCGACTTTATCGGCCTCGACAATCCGGACTATCTGTTCGACAAGGACGGCGCGTTCAGCGCGATCATGCGGGGCATCGTGCGCACCGATGCCGTTGCCGGGCGCGTGCACCGCTGGCGCATCGATACCGCACGGCGGATCGTGACGCCCGAGATTCTCGACGATCATTCCTACGAGTTGCCGACGGTCGACCCGCTGCGGCTCGGCCTGCCCTATCGCCACGCCTATCTCGCGGCGATGCGGCCGGGCCAATGGTGGCCGAGCGGCATCGCGCGGCTCGACGTGCAGACCGGACAGCGACAGGTCTACGAGGGACGGCGCACCCAGGTGTTCGGCGAACCGCTGTTCGTGCCGCGCCAGGGCGGCGGCACCGACGAGGGCTGGGTGCTCGCCGAGGCGCTCGACGGCCGCGACCGCACCACGACCCTGCACCTCTTCGATGCCGGGCGCATTGGCGCCGGGCCGATCGCCGAGGCGACGCTGCAACACGCCATGCCGACAAGCTTTCACGGCTGCTGGGTGGACCAGCACTAAAAGACCTGCGGCAGACCCGCTCGCCCGCGCGTATCATGCGCCGCCATGCCCGCCGACAATCCCGCCGCCAACGACGACGCCCCGAAACGCAACGTGCTGCTGCGCACGGTGATGTTCGCCGCGCTGGCCAGCGGCTTCTTCGCCGCCATGCATACCGGCGTGCGCCATATCTCGACCGGCGGCATGCATCCCTTCGAGGTCGCGTTCTTCCGCAACCTGTTCGGCTTCGTCGCGCTGGCGCCGTTCCTGATCCGCACCGGACCGGCGGCGTTCCGCACCCAGCGGCTCGGCCTGCATGCCCTGCGCGGCGTGTTCAACGGGATTTCGGTGCTGGCCTGGTTCATGGCGCTGTCGCTGCTGCCGGTGGCGGAGGCGACGTCGCTGTCGCTGGCGGGACCGGTATTCGTGGCGCTGGGCGCGATGGCGTTTCTCGGCGAGCGCGTCGACCTCAAGCGCTGGATCGGCATCGCCGTGGTGATGTTGGGCGGCCTGCTGATCGTGCGCCCCGGAATCGCGACCATTAGCCTCGGGGTGTGGCTGGTGCTTTTGCAAACAGCGGCGCTGACCGCGTCGAAGCTGGTGGGCAAGGAGCTGACGCGCACAGAAGAGCCGGATTCGATCGTCGCCTATCTCACCCTGATGATGACGATCGCGACCTTCGTACCGGCGCTGTTCGTATGGACCTGGCCGACGTGGGAACAGCTCGCGTGGCTGGTGGTGATCGGCGTGCTGGGCACGGTGGCGCACCGCTTCCTGGTACGCGCCTACGTCCTGTCGGACGTCAGCCTGGTCGATCCCCTGATGTTCATGCGCATGACCTGGGCGGCGCTGTTCGGCGCCCTCGCCTTCGGCGAGTTCCCCGGCCTGTTCACCTGGCTCGGCGCCGGCGTGATCCTGCTCGGCACCATCCTGATCACGCGGCGCGGCGCACGGCCCGGCACGGTGAGCGGAACGGGCTAGATCTCGTTGCGCACCATCGCCGCGCCCTGGCCCAGCGCGGCGAGCTTGCCCTCGGCGACATGGCGCGGCAGCGGGGCCATGCCGCAGTTGGTGCACGGGTAGATGCGCGCGGCGTCGACGTGTTCCATCGCGGCGCGGATGGTGGCGGCGACCTGCTCCGGCGTCTCGATGTCGGTGCTCGCGACGTCGATGGCGCCGACCAGCAGTTCCTTGTCCTTGAGCAGGCCGAGCAGCGACAGCGGCACCTTGGAGTTGGCGCATTCGAGCGAGACCTGGTCGATGCGGCTGGCGTTGAGCGCGGGGAAGATCGCCTCGTACTGGCGCCATTCGGAGCCCAGCGTCTTCTTCCAGTCGATGTTGGCCTGGATGCCGTAGCCGTAGCAGATGTGCACCGCGGTCTTGACGCGCAGGCCGTCGATCGCGACGTGCAGCGCGTCGATGCCCCAGTCGCGAACGTCGTCCATGAACACGTTGAAGGCGGGTTCGTCGAACTGGACGACGTCGACGCCGGCGGCCTCGAGTTCCTTCGCCTCGTCATTGAGGATCTTCGCGAAGGCCATCGCCATGTCGGCGCGGCGGCCGTAGTGGCCGTCGGCGATGGTGTCGCAGATCGTCATCGGGCCGGGCAACGTGAACTTGAGGCCGTGGTGGGTGTGGGCGCGGGCGAAGGCGGCCTCGTCCTTGTGCACCGAGCGCTTGCGCGTCACGGCGGCGGTGACGGTGGGCACGTCGACGACGTAGCGGTCGTTGCGGATACCCATCTTGGTCTTCTTCTGCCAGTCGATGCCGTCGATGTGTTCGAGGAAGCCGTGCACGAAGTGGCTGCGGAACTGCTCGCCCTCGCTGACGATGTCGATGCCGCAGTCTTCCTGTTCCTTGATCCACAGCAGCGCGGCGTCGCGCTTGCCCTGGTCGAGCTCGGCGCCGTCGAGGCACCACGGCGCCCACAGCTTTTCCGGTTCGGCGAGCCACGACGGTTTCGGCAGACTGCCGGCGATGGTGGTGTTGAGCATGAGCGTCCCCCGCGTGCGCGCGGTGGGCTAGGATGGCCCGCCGCAATGCAAGGAGCCTAGCACAGGATGACGACGGAACTCTGGCTGTTGGCGGGCGCCATCGCGCTGGCCCTGGTGCAGGTGTCGCTGGCGACGTTCTGGGCGCAGGCACAGCTCGGCAACTGGCGGGTGGGGCCGCGCGACGAGCCGCGCACGCTCGCCGGCGTCGCCGGACGGCTGGACCGCGCCTACAGGAACCTGCTCGAAAGCCTGCCGTGGTTCGCCGCGCTGGTGCTGTTGCTGCACGTCACCGAGCGAAGCGGACAAATGTCGTTGATCGGCGCGCATCTCTATCTGTGGGGCCGCGTCGGCTACGTGCCGGCCTATGTCAGCGGCATCCCGCGGTTTCGCACCGTGTTCTGGTGGGCGGCGACGAGCGGCATCGTGCTGCTGCTGATCGACGTGGCGGTCTAGGCGCTGCTAGCCGCGGATCAGGGCGCCGAGGGCGATGAAGCCGGGTTGCTGGTCGGTCGCAGGCTCGAAGTGGACCGATTCGTCCACCGACACGTCGACGCCCCGGCGAACCCACGTCGTCCCGCCGGCCCAGCGCCCGTCGCGCGCCGCTTGCGCGATCAGGTCCTCGTGTACGAAACGTTGCATTGCCGGAACGTGCCACTCGGCGATGTGCGCCGGCATTGGGTCGTCCGGGCCGAGGTCGAGCCATTCGCGGGCGGTGTGGTTGAGGTAGAACGGCCTGCCGTCGAGATCGGCCAGCGCCAAGAAATAGGGCGAGTGATCGACGGCGGTGCTGAACTGCCGCCGGAAGATGATCTCGCACCGCAGTTCGAGTTCGGCCATGACGCGGTCGGCAAGAATTCCGACCATCTCGAGTTGCTTGTCGGTGAACGTGCGGGGCTCGGTATCGAGCGCGCACAGTGTCCCCAGCGCTTCGCCGCGCGCGGTCATGAGCGGCACGCCGAAGTATGCGCGCACGCCGGGATCGCCCGCAACGAACGGATTGTCCATGAAGCGCGTGTCCTTCGTGGCATCGGAGACGAACATCGTCTCGCCGGCAGCGACGACATGGCCGCAGAACGAGACCTCACGGGAGGTTTCGCTTGCCTCCAGGCCGTAGCGGGCCTTGAACCACTGCCGCCCGTCGTCGATCAGCGAAACCAGCGCAGTCGGCACATCGAGGATGTAGGCCGCAAGGCGCGCAATGTCGTCGAAGGGTTTTTCCGGCGGAGTGTCGAGGATGCGGTAGCTCCGCAGCGCCGCGAGGCGGGCTTTCTCGTTCGCCGGTTTCGCGGGTGCCTTCATCGCGATCCTGCCCGTTTTCGCAAGAGAGTCATCGCGCAACTATGGCACCGGGAGCGGCGCACGGCCAGTGACAGCCGCTGACCCACCGACTCACCAAGGCACGACCGAACGGATGGAGCGGTCTAGACAAGCACCGCGATCCCCGCGTTTCCCGCCGCGCGCCGGAGCGCGATGGATTCTTGTCATCATGGGGAACAAAACCGCCGCCGTCGTGTTTGTGTTGTGCGACGCGGGGACACAACAGCACGGAGTTGCCCATGAGCACGATTCGCCTAATCCGCGCGTCACGACGCACCGTTCTTCTTGCCTCTACGGCGGCGTTTCTCGCCGCGTTCCCTCTCACCATCGATCTGACACACGACGCACCTGTGCTCCAGACCGCGGCCGCACAGAACAGCGGTCCCGGTGGAGGCGGTGGTGACGACGGCGGGGGCGGCAACTCCGGGTCCGGCGGCGGGGACGACGGCGGAGGCGGCAATTCCGGTTCCGGCGGTGGTGACGACGGCGGGGGCGGCAATTCCGGCGGCGGCGATGCAGGAGGTGGCAATTCGGGCCCTGGCGTCAACAGCGGGCCGGGCAACGCCGACGATGGCGGCAATAGCGGTCCCAGCGCCAACAGTGGCCCCGGCAATGCCGATTCGCGAAGCAGCGACTCCGGCCGCCCCAACGCGACGGACGACAGCGCGGAGGCGGAGGACGAAGCCGAGGTCGGGGACGAAACCGAGACAGAAGACGAAGCCGAGGTCGAGAACGAAGCCGAGATCGAGGACGAGTCCCCGGACGCACCCGACATCGATACGCCTGAGGACGAAGACGGCCTGTCCCCTAACCTGCCCTAGTAACCTGCGCCAGCGCACCCCGGCGCTCGAACGCGCGACCGGCGCGGTCGGGACGGCAGAACCTTTTACCCTGAGCCGCGGCGCGCGACCACGGCGCTAGCGAGCCGCCGCGACCTGGGCCGCCGGCGACGACCCGGGGTCTAGTTGCCGCGCCGGAGCGCGATGGACGGGTTGTGCTCCCGCACGGTGGCCAGGATTCGCGCGTTGATGACGGCGTAGAACTCCAGGTACTCCGCGTCCTCGGCAATATCCAGCGTCAGCGTGCGCACGATGGCGCCGTCCGTGGGCGTCATCCCGGTTACGCTGATTCCCCGAAAGAGGCCGCTGACCGGCAAATCCGTTGCTTCGATCAGCATGTCGCCGACGTGAAGGCCCGCAAGTTTGGCGTTTTCAGCCGACCGGTCCGAGAAGCGGCGATAGGCCTCGGACATAAACGTCTCCGGGTCTTCGAACATCACCGGCACGGCATCGAGTTCGGCACCCGACAGAGCGGCGATGCGCTCGCGCGAAAGGCCGATTTCCGAGCGCTCGGCGTAGACCGCCGTCAACCCAAGCATGCCCGAACGGTTGGTTTCGTTGCAGAAACTCACCGCGGCGATGAGTTCGACGTCGCGGGTCTTCATCTGCACATCGACCATGCTCTAGGCGGTGTCGCGTGCCGGATTGGCGCGGTCAAGAATGCAAAGCTGCTTCATCGGGCCCAGGCGGATGTCGGCCGCGAACGCCACCGGGATCGCCGCGATCACTATGGCCGCGGCGACGGCGTGTATCGCGAGATGACGAAGTGCACGAAATGCGATCATGAAATTCCCCCTCGCCCGAGAGTGTAGTGGCTTCTATGGAGGGGACAGATGTTTTTTTGCGGCGTCCTTCGGGACCATTCGACGAACCATGGCAGGCTGCGCCTGCGGCGCTCCTCAGGATGAGCGAGAAAGGACCCGGCTCAGGATAGGCCCTTCTTCGACTCACGGCGCCGGCGGCGGCGCGCTACCACGGCACGACCGAGCCGTCGTGGCCGCGGAAGGTGCCGGTGTCTTCGAGCGTGAAGGTCGCGATGGTGGGCACGCACATCGCAATCGCCTCGTCCACCGACAGGCGTGCGGTGGGGCCGCCGAGGTCGGTGCGCACCCAGCCCGGCCCCAGCATGACGACGGCGATGCCGCGGGGCTGCAGCTCCCACGCCATGCAGCGCGACACCATGTTGAGCGCCGACTTCGACGCGCGGTACTGGTGCAGTTCGCCCTTGTAGTTGTCGGGGTCGGCCTTCGTCTTGTTCGCGATCGAGGCGGTGCGCGACGACACGTTGACGATGAGCTTTCGGTCCGACCGTTCGACGTGGGGCGCGAAGGCCTCGCACATCTTCATCACGCCCATGACGTTGGTGCGGAACGCGGTCTCCCAGTCGGCGTAGTTGGTGTGGCCGAACTTCTGCGGATGACCGCCCTGGTAGCCGGCGTTGTTGAGCAGGAGGTCGATGGCCTCGTCCCGCAGCGTTTCGGCAAGCGCCTCGACGGCGGCATGGTCGGTGATATCGAGCTTGTGGACGTGCAGGTCGTGGGTCTGCGCCAGCGCGTTGAGGTCGGTCGCGTCGGCCGGGCGGCGGCAGCAGGCGAGCACGCGCCAGCCGTCGTGCGCGTACCTCTTCGCAAAGCCGAGGCCGAGACCCTTGTTGGCGCCGGTGATGAGGACGGCGGGCATCCCGCAAGTCTAAGCGTGTTGCCGGCCTGTGCCAGCCCCCTTCCTCCACATCCCGGCTGGCGTGCGCAATAGAACTCGCAATGGCCCGCCGCCGTCCCCACATGTCACCGGCAACGATGGTGAATGCGGAATCCCTCCGCGGCGCTCATCCAAGCGCCGGAGGTTCGCGCATGAACTTGCTGTCCCGTCTCGCCTTGCCGCCCGCCCTCCTGATCGCGGCCGCTTCCGCCACCGCAGACGCCCAGCCGCTGCAGACCCAGGAGTCGATTTCCTGCGACTTCCGGCACGGCACGACCGACGAATCTTTCACCCTTGTGATCGACGAGATCGACGCCGCCGGCGGCCGCGCCGCAGTATCGGACCGGACCCACGCACTGAAGGACCCGGCCGTGGTCGTCACCTCCCCGACGGCCCTGACGTTTATCGAACAGCCCCAATCCGGCCCGCCTTCTCTCACGACGGTTTTTTACAGCGGTCCGCCCTGGCTCGCTGTAAGGTCGCGGCATTCCAGGGGGCAGGCCTATCGCGAGGCCGCGCCGGCGCAATTCTATGGCGCCTGTTCGCCCCTTATCTCACCCGACACAAGGCCGTGATACGCACAGGGAGCCGCGCCGATGCCTGCAAAGAAGACTGCGCCCGACAAGCGCCAGGTGGAACGCCTGCGGCGACAGGCGCGCAAGCTGGAGACGGCGAAGCCCAAAACGCGGTTCGAGATAACCCGCCAACCTGCCGGGCGCGGCGAACCGGATGGCGAAGACGCCGCCAAGACGAAATGATGAAACACGCCATGCGACGGCTTCATTGGTAAACGCCGGCGAAACCATCTATGATGACGACGTTCCGTTGCAGCGTGACCGACTCGCCTGAATTGCGGGCCATCGTTGCAACGACGCTTTCCGCAGGAACGGATCGGAGAAGGCTTCGCGGCGCTAACGCGCGCGCGGTCGAATTGCGACCGGTCCCAAAGTACGCGACCGACCGTCGGCGCCGATCCGGATCGTTTGCGCCGACGGAACCGAACCAAGCGACGCCCACGCGCCGCTTTCTAAGCGTCCCGGAACAACGACGCACCGCGGGGAAAAGGACTCGCGGTCACCGGGTGCGGACGCGTTCGAGAAAAAATCCGCCATCGCCATTCGATCGTCGCGTTACGCCGCGACGCACGGTTGCCCCGCCGCGCGAGAACCATCGCCGGCGACCGGCCAATTGCAAACCATACGTCAGGAGACGGACATGAAACTCGAAGTCATCAAACCACTCATCTTCGGCGCCATACTGGGCGCGATTGCCCTCGGCATCGTCGGCTTCAGCTGGGCCGGATGGATGACGACCAGCACAGCGGAGCAGAGAGCCTCCGACCACGCCGACATGCAGGTCGCGGCCGCGCTGTTGCCGTTCTGCCTGCAGATGTCGACCGAAGATCCCCTGGCCAACCAGCGACTCTCCGAACTGGCCTCGGCCGGCAGGTTCCAGCGCGCCGAAGTGCTGATGAACCATGGCTGGGCCACGGTGCCGGGCTCGTCGGAACCCAACCGCCTTCTTGCCGCGGCCTGCGTCGATGCGCTGTCGGCGAAATTTTGACGGATAGGGCGACGGCGCAGCCGATCCCCGTCCGTCCGAGTCGCTTCGCCAGGATCGAGATTGCGGCTTGCGGCGCGCTGGCCGGCTCCCTCCTGCTGGCGGCGATCGGTTTCGGCGTCGGGGGCTGGCAGACGGCGGCGGAAGTCCGCGACCTGATGGCCGACCGGGCGGAGACCGGACTGGCTGCCGCTCTGGTGCCTGTTTGCGTCGAACGGGCCAGGAACGATCCGAACCGCGACGATCGTCTGGCGGCGATCCACGCCGCGACGACCGGCGAGCGCGATATCGTCGTCGCGGCGGGCTGGGTTGCCATCCCCGGAAACACCGCGGCCCATCGGCAGGCGGCCGCCGCATGCCTCGAAGCCCTGGGAATCGCTCTCTGGTGATTCCTCACCAGAGATCGGAGCCCGCCCCACCAGGAGAACGACACATGAGTACCAGTCCAAGCGACGATGCGGACGCCGGCCCGGCGCCGGGCGTCGTCAACGTGCCCTACGAGACCTTTACGTGCGGCCTCTACCGGTTCTCGAACCTGGCAGACGCGCTGTCCGAAGGACGGCGACAGCACCCGACCCTGGCGCCGGCGTCGGAACCCGCGGCGATCGAGGCCTATGGCATCGTTCGCCAGCAGGTCGATTGCTTTCACTACGGCAACTACCGCTATTCGCGACTCGGCGATGCCAACGCCGAAGCGCAGCGCCACGGCCCGGGCGCCCAATCATGACGACCACGGACCCGCGCCAGGCGGACGCGGCATTTCAACCGACCTCACCGACACCGGAGCGACGAATGACCAAGGAATTCAAGGCGGGCGCCCGCGTGCGCCTGGTCGCCACGCAGTTTCGGCGCCAGGCCCCGGCGGGGCTCTACCGTATCGTCCGGCAGATGCCGGACAACGGACGCGAGCCCCAGTACCGGATCAAGAGCGAGTCCGAGCCGCACGAGCGCGTCGCCCGGCTGAGCGAGCTCGAGACCGTCTGACCGCCCGCCGCGAGGCGTACCGGCGGCGCGCCTGACGATGCGCGGGCCGCTGTCCTAGTACAGGAACATCGGCGCGCCCAGCACGTGGCGCGGGCTGGGGCGGTATTGCTCGGCGTCGTAGAGATTGGCGACGTCGACGCGTTTCTGGCCGGCTATGCAGGTATCGACCGGGACCGTGGTGTAGCGGCCGTTGCGGATCGCAAGCATGATGCCGGCCTCGCCGTCGGCGATCTGCTCGAGCGCGAGATTGGCGAAGGTGATCGCGACCATGCGGTCGAGCGAATCGGGCGCACCCGAGCGCATCAGGTAGCCGAGGCTCTGGTTGATGATGGCGACGCCGGTGCGCTCGCGGATGCCGGCGCCGATGACCTGGCCGATGCCGCCCAACTTCAGGTGGCCGTAGGCGTCGGCCTCGCCGCCCTCGACCGTGGCGCCGCCTTCGAGCGTCGCGCCTTCGCTCACCACCACCACGGCATAATGCGACGGATTGTCGATGCGGTCCTGGCGGATCAGCGTCGACAGACGGTCGAGATCGACCGGAACCTCGGAGATCAGCGTGCGGTCGGCGTCGGCGAGGTAGCCCGCGATCAGTGCGGTCTCGCCCGAGTTGCGGCCGAACAGCTCGATCACGGCGATGCGCTCGTGGGAGCCGGCGGGCGTGCGCAGGGCGTGGATGAACTCGACCGAGCGCGTCACCGCGGTGGAAAAGCCGATGCAGTAATCGGTGCCGAAGACGTCGTTGTCCATCGTCTTGGGGATTGCCAAGACGCGCACGCCTTCTTCGGCGAGGCGGGCGGCGTAGGACAACGTGTCGTCGCCGCCGATCGGGATCAGCACGTCGACGCCGAGCCAGTCGAGCGCCTCGACGATGTGCGGCGTGCAGTCGACCTTGCCGGTCGCGGCGTCGGGCGCGAACCTTCCCTGAAGATGCGGCGGGACGTCGTCGGCCGGGACGCGGCCCGGGTTGGTGCGCGAGGTGTGCAGCGCGGTGCCGCCGGCGCGGTCGATGACGCGCGCCCAGGCGGGCGTCAGGGTCTCGACCCAGCGCCGGTTGCCCTCGGGGTCGCGCGAATCGACGTTGAGCGGCCCGGCCCAGCCACGGCGAAAGCCCAGCACCTCCCAGCCGCGCGCATACGCCCCCTCCACCACCGCCTTGATGCAGGGATTGAGGCCGGGCACGTCGCCGCCGCCGGTAAGGATCGCTAGGCGCATTTTGGGAAGCCTTCCTTTGTAGCGAAGACGCAATGCTAGCCCCCGCGGCAATTGCAGGCGAGTGTTCCGCCCCCGCCTCGTCATCCTGAGCCGGGCGGACCGCGCCGTCGGGCGGGGGCCGGCCGTGTCGAAGGGCGTGTTGGGGTGGGCGAATAGGCACAAGCCGAATACTGTAGCAACGCGCGCTTGGCGCGCGATGCACGCCCTTCGACTCGTTTGTCTTGCGCCCGGGCGCAAGACAAACGGCTCAGGATGACGGTGTGGGGGTGGCGCGAGACTGGAGCGGGGGTGGCGCGAGACTGGAGCGGGGTGGCGCTAGACCTACCCCGCCTTCTTGAGCCGCTCCAGCGCCGCCGCCAGTTTCTCCGCGGTCTGCGTGTGATCGGCGCGCCTGGTGCGCTGTTCCTCGATGACGGCTTCGGGGGCCTTGGAGACGAAGGCGTCGTTGGCGAGTTTGGCGTCGATCTTCTTGATCTCGGCCTGGGACTTCTGGATTTCCTTTTCCAGGCGGGCGCGTTCGGCGGCGACGTCGATGAAGCGCGCGACCGGCAGGGCGACGGTGGTCTCGTCGATCACGAGCTGGACCGAGCCGGCGGGCGATTCGGCGGCGAGGTCGATCGAGCCGAGGCGCGCGAGACGCGTGATCAGGCCCTCGTGCACGATCAGGCGGCGTTCGGTCTCGGGCGAGGCGCCGGTCAGCTTGGCGTCGAGCTTCGCGGCGACGGGGACGTTCATCTCGGCACGCACGCTGCGGATGTCGGTGACGAGCCGGATGACCCAGTTCATCTCGTCGGCGGCCTTTTTGTCCATCGGCAGGCTGGAGGCATCGGGCCAGCCGCGGACGATGAGGTCCTGCGTCTCCGGGATCGGCGAGTCGTTGCGCAGCTTGTCCCACAGCTCTTCGGTGACGTAGGGCATGAAGGGATGCAGCAGGTGGAGGATCTGGCTCAGCGCCCAGGCGGCGCAGGCGCGTGTTTCGTCCTGGGCGAGTTCGTCGCCGGAGGCGGGTGCGGTTGCCCCCTCCCCGCCCTTCGGGCGGACCTCCCCCTGGTCCAGGGGGAGGAGGTCTGCATTCGCCGAAGCTGGAGTCAGGATCGGTTTGATGAACTCGACGTACCAGTCGCAGAAGGTGTGCCAGGTGAAGTGATAGGCGGCGTCGGCGGCCTCGTTGAACTTGTAGGCCTGGATCGCCTCGGTGATGGCCTGGGCGGCGCGCGCGGTTTCGCCGACGATCCACTTGTTGACGGTGAGGCGCACGGCGCCGGGCTCGAAGTCGGGGCGCAGGAGACAGACGTTCATCTCGCAGAAGCGCGCCGCGTTCCACAGCTTGGTGGCGAAGTTGCGGTAGCCCTCGACGCGGGACTTGGCGAGCTTGATGTCGCGGCCCTGCGCCGCCATTGCGCTCAGCGTGAAGCGCAGCGCGTCGGCGCCGTATTCGTCCATCAGTTCCAGGGGGTCGATGACGTTGCCCTTGGACTTCGACATCTTGGCGCCCTTCTCGTCGCGCACCAGCGCGTGGACGTAGACGGTGCGGAACGGCACCTCGCCCATGAAGTGCAGGCCCATCATGATCATCCGGGCGACCCAGAAGAAGATGATGTCGAAGCCCGTGACCAGCGTGTCGGTCGGGTAATAGCGGTCGAGCTCGGGCGTCCGCTCCGGCCACCCAAGGGTAGAGAACGGCCACAAGGCGGAGGAGAACCAGGTGTCGAGCACGTCGTTATCGCGCTCGAGCGCGGTTTCCTTGCCGTAGTGCAGCCTGGCGGCGTTGAGCGCGGCGTCCTCGTCGGTCTCGACGAAGACCTGGCCGTCGGGCCCGTACCACGCCGGGATCTGGTGGCCCCACCACAGCTGGCGCGAGATGCACCACGGCTGGATGTTGCGCATCCACGAGAAGTAGGTGTTCTCCCACTGCTTGGGCACGAAGACGATCTCGCCGCGTTCGACCGCGGCGATGGCGGGTTTCGCCAGCGTCGCGGCATCCGCGTACCACTGTTCGGTGAGCCAGGGCTCGATGACGACGCCGGAGCGATCGCCGTAGGGCACGGTGTGGGTGATGTCGTCGATCTTTTCGATCAGGCCCAGTTCCTCGAGCTGCGCCAGCACCGCCTTGCGCGCATCGAACCGCTCGAGGCCGCGGAAGGCTTCGGGCACGTTGTCGTTGAGGTGCGCCTTTTCGTCGAGGATGTTGATGACCTCGAGCTTGTGGCGGCGGCCGACCTCGTAGTCGTTGAAGTCGTGGCCCGGCGTGATCTTGACCGCGCCCGAGCCCTGTTCGGGATCGGCATAGTCGTCGGCGACGATCGGGATGCGGCGGCCGACCAGCGGCAGGATCGCGTTCTTGCCGATGAAGGCCTTGTAGCGCTCGTCGTCGGGATGCACGGCGATGGCGGTGTCGCCCAGCATCGTTTCGGGCCGCGTGGTGGCGACCACGATGTGGCGGCCGGGCGCATCCTCGAGCGGATAGGCGATGTGCCAGAGATGGCCCTTGACCTCGCGGTTCTCGACCTCGAGGTCGGAGATCGCGGTCAGCAGCTTGGGGTCCCAGTTGACGAGGCGCTGGTCCTTGTAGATCAGGCCCTGCTTGTAGAGGTCGACGAAGACCTTGGTGACGGCCTTGTTGAGGCCCTCGTCCATGGTGAAGCGCTCGCGGCTCCAGTCGGCCGAGGCGCCGAGGCGGCGCAGCTGGTTGAGGATGGTGCCGCCGGATTCGGCCTTCCACTCCCACACACGGTCGAGGAACTTGCTGCGCCCGAGCTGGTGGCGGCTGATGCCCTTTTCGTCGAGCTGGCGCTCGACCACCATCTGCGTGGCGATGCCGGCGTGGTCGGTGCCGGGCTGCCACAACGCGTCGCGGCCGCGCATGCGCTCGAAGCGGATGAGCACGTCCTGCAACGTGTTGTTGAGCGCGTGCCCCATGTGCAGCGAGCCGGTCACGTTGGGCGGCGGAATAACGATCGTGTAGGGCTTGCCCGCGTTCTTGCGCCCGGCCGCGAAGGCGCCCTCGTCCTCCCAGCGCCGGTAATGCGGCCCCTCGATCTCTTCCGGGGTATAGGTCTTGGACAGCGGCATGGGCGGCGGTTTCCGTGGGCTTTTGCGGGTGAGTCTAGGCCACGGGTTATAACGCGGCCCTGACCCGGGTCAAAGGGCGGGAGTTCGTGGTGCCGATTTCGTTGCGCTGAACCAAACAGTGCCGGAGGCAGAGAACCCCCTCCGTTCCCTCCCCTGCACGCAGGGGGAGGAAGATGCGTCGGCGTCGGTTCTGCGAAATAGCGAACCTTTGAATTCCCGGGCGAGGTCACCACGAAAACGGGTTCTGGCAGGACCATAGACCGCGGCATGTTCGGACCTCCTCCCCCTGCCTGCAGGGGGAGGAAAAAGGAGGGGGTTGCGGCGTGCAAAGTTCGACGCTGGCGAGGACGCTGCGCAGGAGGATGACGCGCGCCGAGGTGCGAATCTGGGTCCGCTTGCGCCGGCGCCAGGTTGCAGGCCGGTCCTTCCAGCGGCAGGTGCCAATCGGTTCCTCTGTGGTCGACTTCCTGTGTTCCAGCGCGAAGCTCATCATCGAGATCGATGGGGCGCACCACGATCTGCGCCGCGCCCACGACTCCCGAAGGATCGATTTTCTCGAAGCCCGTGGCTACCGGGTGATCCGATTTGCCAATCACGAGGTGTTCGGCGACATCAACAGCGTGATTGCGTCCGTGCACGCCCATCTGCGGCACCCTGCCGGATTTTGGCGCTAACCCCCTCCCTTCCCTCCCCCTGCGCGCAGGGGGAGGAGGATCATCCGCGCCTTCTTCTCTCTGCTTGCAGGGGGAAGGGTCAACTTCGCATCGGGCAGGGCAGCGGAATCAAACGGCCCGCTCCGGAAAATTCGACCTCGAAGGGGGAAGCTTGCGAGGGCGTCGGAGCGGGCCGTGGTCAGCCCGCGCGTCGCGGCGACAGAGGGAGGCTGCGCCGCCGCAACGGTCAAAGTGCGGGCTTGTCTTCTTTATCTCGATGGTGTGCCGGTCTCGTGTAACGGGACGGTCCCGGCGGGTTGGGTCTTGGGCGTGTCTCCTAGCGGGGCATGCGGCGCTCGCCGTCGCGCGGGCCGCGGTGATGATCGTCGTCGTCGTCGTCG
>JAYQVF010000022.1:21844-25075 GCA_038148335.1 Alphaproteobacteria bacterium
TCCGAGGGCGGACAAAAGGGCGATCGTGGTCTTTTTCATCAGTCGTCTCCGAGAGAGGTTTCCATGTGCGTACTCGAAACCACTCACGCCGGGGATATAGGGGCTCCGTCGCCGGTTGTGCATTAAAGTTTGGTAACATCGGCGTTGGCGCGGCATCGTGCCGCAGTGACCCTGGGTCACCCTGCTCCCATGTTGTTTTCGCCATGACTGAACGCATGCTTCGCGGCGCGACCGTCGCCCTGTTTGCCCTGCTGCTGCAGATCTTCCTGCCGCTGGGCGCGGCGCTGGCCACGCCGGCGGACGGCGACGCCGTGATCATCTGCACCTCGGACGGCATCAGGGTCGTTCGCCTCGATGAGAGCGGGCAGCCGCTCGAGCGTCCCGGCGAGGACGGCGGCAATGCCGGGCGTGCCGCGTCCCATTGCGGACACTGCACGCCGGGCCATCAGGGCGCGGCGCTGGTACCGCCGGTCGCGACCCTCCTACCGGCGCCGGGCCGGGGCATCGCGCTCGCCGTACCATACGACGGCGCCGCCGCCGGGCTGGCCGCGGCGACGCCCTACCACACCCGGGCCCCGCCGCTCTCCGTCTGACGACACCCGCTGCGTGGCGGCACCGGCAACGGTGGACGCCCGCGTTCCAATGCATCTGTCAGACCGGAGGAGACCCCGATGTCTCGTTTTTCGCTTTCGCATTTCACCCTGCACCTTGCCGCGTTCGCGGCTGCGGCGCTCATCGCCGCCCATGCCTCGGCTGAATCCGCCCGCACGATCCTTGCCGCCCAGTCGGGGCCGATGAAGATGGACCACGGCAAGGATCAGCACGGCGGTCCCATGATGAAGGACGGCGCCCACGCGACGACCGGCGACGTCACGATCGACGGCGCCTATGCGCGTGCCAGCATCGGCCGTGCCGCCAATTCCGCCGCCTACATGACGCTGTCGAGCAGGAGCGACGACCGGCTGATCGCCGCCGCATCGCCGGTGGCGGACGCCGTCGAGCTGCATACGCATCTGATGGACAACGGCGTGATGAAGATGCGGCCCGTCGAGGGCGGCATCCCGGTCAAGGTCGGCGAGGAAACCGCGCTGCAGCCCGGCGGCTTTCACATCATGATGCTGGGCCTGCACGAACCGCTGCGCGACGGCACGACCATTCCGCTGACGCTGACGTTCGAGAAGGCTGGCAGCGTGACGTTCGGCATTCCGGTACGCGGCCTGATGGACGGCAACCGCGAACGCCGCGGCCACGACAGCTAGCCGAAGCGCACGCCGGTCAGCTACACGCCCATCACGACGTCGCCGAAGGTGGCGGCGCCGGCATCGTCTCCGGCCGCGCCGGCGACGACCATCATCGGGATGAGGTGTTCCTCGCGCGGGTGCACGTTTCTTGCGACCGGTGCGGCCGCCCAGTCGTTGAGCGCCTGCGCGCGCGCCGCGCCGCGCAGCCCGACGGTTTCGCGCAGCCAGTCGTCGAAGCGGCGCGAGGTGTCGAGCTGACCGCCGGAGAAAAAGCCGCGCATGTTGTGATAGGTCATGCCGCTGCCGAGCAGCAGCACGCCCTCGTCGCGCAACGGCGACAGCGCCGCCCCCATCGCCTGGTGGAACGCCGGGTCGAGATCGGGACGCAGCGAGACGGCGACGGTCGGGATGTCGGCATCGGGCACCATGACCTTGAGCGGCACGAAGACGCCGTGATCGAAGCCGCGCGCGGGCTCGTCCTCGCTCGGGATGCCGGCCTCGGCGAGCAGCGCGCGCACCCGGGCGGCCACGTCCGGCGCCCCGGGCGCGGGCCAGGTCAGTTGGTAGGTGTGCGGCGGGAAGCCGTGATAGTCGAACACCAGCGCCGGATCGCTCATCGCGGTGACGCGCACGGGATCGGCCTCCCAGTGCGCGGTGACGACGACGATCGCCTTCGGTTTCTCCTGCAGGTCGGGAACGATGTTCTCAAGCCAGGCGCGCAGGGAGTCCCAGGCGTCGGGCGGGTTCCAGTCCATGAAGAAGCAGGGTCCGCCGCCGTGGGGAATGAAGTAGGTCGGGAGTCTCATGGTCACGCCGCCATGAAGGCGAGGACGGGCGCCGTCGCCTTCTTCCAGGACTGGCGTTCCTCCATGCGGCCGATCCACGCCGCGACGTTCGGCACGGCGTCGAGCGAGATGCGCGCGGGCCCGCGGAACGGGAAGGTCGAGGCCAGCGCGAAATCGGCGAGGCTGAGATCGCCGGCGATCCAGTCGCGGCCCGCCAGCGACTTGTCGAGAACGCCGAGCAGCTTGTCGGTTTCCTTGACCTGGTCGGCGATGGCGTCCTCGTTCGGTTCGCCCATGCCGAACTTTTTCTTGAGCGCGCGTTCGAAGCCGACGCGCTGCATGGCCGGACCAAGGTGGATCGCCTGCCAGTAGGACCACTGGTCGACCTGCGCGCGGGCGACGAGGACGTCGGGGTAGAGGCGCTTTGCCGGGTCCTTGTTGGCGAGATAGGCGTTGATGGCGCGGCTTTCCCACAGGACGGTGTCGCCGTCGACCAGCGTCGGCACCTTGCCGTTGGGATTGAGCGCCTTGAGTTCGTCCGAACCGGCCCGCAGGTCGACCTCGACGATCTCGAGCGGAAAGCCGAGTTCGTCGGCGACGGCGCGAACGCGGACGCAATTGGGCGATAGACCGACGTTGTAGAGTTTCATGTGTACCCTCCTCAGGCAGAAACCATTTGCGCAAAATCCTGGGCGCGGCCGACCAGTGTAAAGACCGACGCAGCGAGCAGAACCAGCGCCGGCACCGCCATCGGCGCCTCCTTGCACATGATGTGCGTGATCACAGCACCGACCATGATGACGGCAAGACCGGTCGCGCCGAAGATCGCGAAGGCGGGAAACAGCAGGAGAATGCCACCGACAACCTCGCCGGCGCCGACCACGCGCAGGAACCAGTCGGGAAAACCGTACCTGGCGAAGTTGTCGCGCATCATCTTGACGCGGGCGAGTTTGGCGCCGCCCGCGACGATGAACGCCGCCGCCAGAACATAGCCGACGATCGATACCGCAAGTTCCATCTGAAGCCCCTTGATTGCTTGAATTGCAGACCTGGGCTCATATATGAATTTAGACTACTATCGAAAGTAGGTACCAAAAAGTAACTACCTGGTTATCACCAACGATGTCGAAAAAGGCGCCGCAATGTCCGATGGAGGCCCTGCTCGCCCTGCTGGGCGGTCCGTGGACTCTTTATGTCGTCTGGAC
>JAYQVF010000023.1:0-24706 GCA_038148335.1 Alphaproteobacteria bacterium
GGTCCGCTACGCTTATTCCGCAAAGCGTTTATCGCCATAGCCGGCGAACCGGCAAACCATATATAGGCGCTCCTGGGCCGTGTTTGAAGGCCATATGACCGGGTCGGTGGCCGGGGTGCGGGCGTCGTGCCGGCGTTCGTTGCCTCGAAGGGATCGTGCCCCTCAAGATAGCGCTCTTCACGGGAGAGGAGGACAGTCATGGACGCACAGGTAAAGACCCGGGTCATCGACGCCGACGCGCATGTCGTCGAAACGGATCGGACCTGGGACTATCTGGAGCCATCGGAGGCCAAGTACCGGCCGCAGATCAGTCCGCCGCCCGGCGACAACCCGGCCGAGGGTGGCTGGATGGTCGATGGCGTGCTGGGGCCCGCCTTTCTACGCCGCTTCACCGACGATCAGATCAAGAAGATGTCGGAAACCGCGGGCCGCGACATGTCCACGCCCAAGGCGGCGCGGGAGATGGCGGATATCCCGCTGCGCGTGCGGCACATGGACGACCTGGGGATCGACGTCCAGGTGCTGTTTCCGACCATGTGGCTGACCAGTCTGACCGAGAACCGGGATGCCGAGGTCGCGCTGGCGCGGTCCTACAACAGCTGGCTGATCGACATCTGGAAGCAGGCGCCGGACCGCCTGCGCTGGGTCGTCGTGCCGCCGACACTCGATCTTGAGGTCTCCGTCGCTGAAATACGCCGCGGCAAGGAGAACGGGGCCGTCGGCGTCTTCATGCGCGCCTACGAGGGTGAACGGCTGCTGTCCGATCCCTATTTCTACCCGATCTACGAGGAGGCGGACCGTCTTGACCTGCCGGTTACGGTGCACATCGCCAACGGCAGCCAGGAGAACACCGTGTTCTTCATGCGCGCGCCGGGCCCGGTTTCGGTCAAGGGCTTCACCATCACGCGGGTCCCCGCGGTCGTCGGCTGCATGGCGCTGCTGATGAGCGATATTCCCAAGACCTTTCCCAGGCTGCGCTGGGGCTTCATCGAATCGGCGGCCCAGTGGGTGCCGTGGGTGCACAATGAACTTGCCCGCCGCGTCCATGCGGCCGGCAACAAGATGCCAGCGGACTTCCTCGGCGACGCCAACATCCACCTGACCTGCCAGAGCGACGACGATCTCGCCTATGTTCTGAAATATGCCGGCCCCAGGTCGCTCGTCATCGGCACCGACTACGGCCACACCGACCCCTCGGCCGAGATCAACGTCATCGATCTGTTGCGCGCCCGCGACGATATCGACGAGGCGACCAAGCAGGCCATCCTCCACGACAACCCCAAACGGCTGTACGGCCTATAACCCTGGTGGGCGCTTGCGCCCGGAGCCGATCCGTCGCTAAATAGACGCCGCCGGGCCATCGACAGCCGCCCGGACACAGTCCGTACTCGGGCCAAGCGCTGTCTCCGTTCCGCCATGGGAGGGAGACATGACCTGTGCCCGGCCAACTCCGAAGTTCCTCGCGACCCCAACGATGCCGGCGTGCTGGCTTGCGCGCGCGATTGCCGCTTGGCGCGGTGCGCGGGCCAGATTCCGCCAGCGCCGCGCCCTTGGCGCACTCGATGACCGCCTGCTCGAAGATGTTGGTCTTTCCCGACGGCAGGCAGAGGCGGAGGTCCGCAAGGGCTTCTGGGAGGTATAGGATGGCGCGACAGGGGTCGCCTGAAGTCACAAGATGTAGTATGTCAGGCGTCCTCAAGCGCTACATCCTGACCGCATTCCTGACGAAGTTGCCGCCATGCCCCACGTTTCGCCCGAACAACAGCAGGAAATCGACGCCCAGCGGGCCGAGACGCATCAGACCCGCCGGGCCACGGTGCCGGCGCTCGAGGAGATTCTCTATCAGGCGCTCCCGATCCTCGATCACGGCTTCGTCCGGGTGGTCGACTACATGGGCGACGACAACGCCGTGGTCCAGGCGGCGCGTGTCTCCTACGGGAAGGGCACCAAGAAGGTCTCCGAGGACCGGGGCCTCATCAACTACCTCATGCGCCACCGCCATACGACGCCGTTCGAGATGGCGGAGATCAAGTATCACGTGAAGCTGCCGATCTTCGTGGCGCGCCAGTGGATCCGGCACCGCACGGCCAACGTCAACGAGTACTCGGCGCGCTACTCGATCCTCGACAACGAGTTCTATATCCCGGCGCCCGAACATCTCGCCGCCCAGAGCGCGCAGAACCGGCAGGGGCGCGACGAAGTCCTGACCGGCGACGAGGCGAAGGAAGTCTTCCGGTTGCTGCGCGAGGATTCGGAAAACGCCTACGCCCACTACGAACACATGCTCAACGAGGGCGAAGACGGCGCGCCGAAGGATGACGGCCGCAAGGGCCTCGCCCGCGAGCTCGCGCGCATGAACCTGTCGCTCAACTTCTATACGCAGTGGTACTGGAAGACGAACCTGCACAACCTACTGCATTTCCTGTCCTTGCGCGCCGACCCGCATGCCCAGTACGAGATTCGCGTCTACGCGGACGCGATGCTCGACACCCTCAAGCGTTGGGTGCCCCTGACCTACGATGCGTTCATGGATTACCGCATGGGCGGGGTGCACCTTTCCGCGAAGGGCGCCGCCGTGGTGAAGCGGATGCTCAGGGGCGAGACCGTCGATCGAAAGGAAACCGGACTGTCGGCCCGCGAATGGCGCGAACTGCGGGCATCGCTCGACTTGCCGGAAGAGGACTAAGTCCGAGAGGCCAGACGGTTGATTGCCTCCCGGTGCTGTGGCTGCTGCCAGGAGGATCGATATGCCCTACTACCACGTGATTCTGGAGCGCTACACGGCCCCGTTTACGCCGGAGGAAGAGCGCGAGATAGAGGAAATCTACCAGCGCATCCGCACCGAGTTGCCCGGATGCCTCGCCTATTTGCGAGGCCCCAACGTGTCGCCCTTCGCCAAGGACTTTACCCACGTTCATATTTCGGTCTGGACCGACAAGGCGGCTCACGACGCCTACCAGACCCATCCGCTGCACGACCGTCTCGTTCACATCATCGTGCCCAAACTTAAGGCGGCGGTTGCAGATCTGGATGTCATGGATCCCGAAATATCTGAAAAATCAGATATATAATGGCCGGATCGCTACAACTAATAGTACCCATTCGTTTTTTCGATTCCCATCTGGCGCGTGACAACCCGTGCGAGTGCGTGATACTATTCTGCCAGTACTGGTTCAGCACGTTATGCACAGTTTGGGGGTGGTACACGTGGCTCAGTCATCGGCAAGGCCGCCAATCGGCGCGGCGGCACATCAGTTCCCGCTCAATGCGCGGGCACTAGGCAACCCAAAGCACGATCTTCCTCTTCACGAATCTCTGGATCTGGTGGTTACCGGTGCCGTTGCCACGCACGCCGCCTCGGCGCTTGCCGGGGTGACCGAACGGAACGGGCGCGTGCGGGCGCTGCAGTTTCTTCTGACCGACGGCTGGATTCTCGACGTTCCTATGTCCGACAAGCTGGTCGAGCAGCTACGCCAGATCATCGGCACCTTCGAGGCCGGCCAATGAGCGTCGTATCGTTCGACAAGCGCGGGATGCCGCGGCCGGCCATGACCATTCGTCCCTTTCGGGCCGACCCGGGCCAAACTCCCATGCTTCCTCCGGGAGTCATGCCCAAGCGTGTCGCTTCGCCGCATCCTGCGGTGGCGGTTCTCGGCAAGATGGTCGATGGCGGGACCAGCCTTCATAGCCTGATGTTCGTGCTGGAAGACGGTTTTCTTCTCGAAATGCCGCTCAACAAGGAAGCACTTGGGCAGCTCCGCGCGGTGCTGGGCGAGCCGAACCTGCCTGAGAACGACCCCGATCTGACCAAGCCCAGCTGGGCTTGAAGCGCGTCGCGCGCCGCACTGCGGCCGGACCCCCAAATTGTGCACCTGCCGTTTCTTCGGCTCGCTACAATTCGGCGGCCGTGCGGCTATTGCCGCAACGGACCAGACCCGAAACGGAGCGACAGCGAGGCCATGCCAAACCCCCATCTCAACCGCGTTCCGCGCGAACAGCTGAATCCCTTCATGCAGGCCGCCTACGACAAGGCGATGGATATCCACGGCTATGCCAGCAACATCGAGGTTGCGGGTAACGCGCCGCATGTCTTCGACTTCTACCGCAAGGACTTCTATGAGCGCCTGTTCTACGCGGGCCAGGTCGATGTGCCGAGCAAGGAACTGCTGCGGCTCAGGCTTGCTGGCATTCACGGGTGCGCTCACTGCAACCGTGGCGACCGTCTTGCGGCGGCCAAGGCGGGCATCTCCCAGGAGAAGATCGACAACGTGATGCGGACGGAGGCGCCCTGTTTTGACGATCGCGAGCGCGCCATCCTCGACCTCGCCGAACAGATTTCGCTGCCCAACATGCACGGCGAGTTGACGAAGGATCTCTACGACCGCCTGCGCAAACACTACGGCGACGGCGATATCTATGAACTCGGCATGTGCGCCGCCGTGCTGACCGGCATGGCCAAGCTGCTGTTCGTCTTCGACCTCGCCGAACGCGAACCGAATTGTCCGATCGTGCCCCTGTCCGACGCGGCCGAATAGTAGGCGGATGACGATCAAGCGGCGCTTCGCGGCTATCGACATTGGCCAGGTGCACTACTACACCGCCGGTGAAGCACATGCCGGCGCAGGTCGGCGGCCGGTCGTGCTGATGCATGCGTCGCCCTTCGCTGCTCGAACGCTCAATCCGCTGACGGCAAGACTGGGCGAGACGCGGTGGGCGATCGCGCCGGACAACCTGGGCCAGGGCGATTCGTGTGCACCCGAGGTCGATGAGCCAGACATCGGCTATTTCGGCGACGCCATGGTGCGGCTGCTGGATGCACTGGGTATCGAGCGGGCCGATCTCTATGGCACACATACCGGCGCCCATACGGCGATGGACATTGCTATCCGCCATCCCGATCGAGTCGGCAAACTGATCCTCGATGGGATCGGGTTGCCGCCGCGTGATCTAAAGGACGATTACATTGCCCATTTGCGGGAAAAACCGCCGTACGACTACGCCGGGTCGCAGTACCTTTGGGCATTCCATACCATCAAGGACATGTTCATCTGGTTTCCGTACTACCGCCGCGATGCGGCGCATCGACGGAACCGCGATGTGCCCGACGCAAATGACATGCACGATCGCACGCTCGATCTGCTGAAGAACCTGTTCTGCTATCACAAGGCCTACATCGCCGCCTTCAATAACAACGATGGTGGGCGTCGCTTTCCCGATATTCCCGTGCCCACACTACTCACGGCGGCCGAGGGAGACGTCTCTGGCGCGGCGATGGACGAGGTCGCAATGATGATCCCGCAATGCGCCTTGCGGCGTTATCCGGCGGGGGTGCAGCCCGGTGACGTGGGGCCAGCGGCCACGATGTTCGTCGATTGGCTGGACGCGCCATGAGTGAGTTGACGCGAGCATTCGTCGACATCGCCGAGGGCCAGGTGCACTACCGGACGGTCGGCACCGGCGGCACGCCGCTGATCCTGTTTCATGGGTCGCCAGGGTCGTCGAAGATGCTCAACCGCCTGGCGGTCGAGCTTGGCGCGACCCGCCGTGTGATCGCTCTCGATACGATGGGGCAGGGCGACTCGTCGCCGCCCCCACGGGACGACGTCGACATGGCCTATTTCGCGGATGCGGCCCGGCGGGCCTTGGATGGGCTCGAAGGGACGGACTGGGTCGATCTCTTCGGAACCCATACCGGTGCCCGGATCGCGACCGAGTTTGCCATCCACAACCCGGAGCGTGTGCGCAAGGTCATTCTCGACGGCATGAGCGCGGCCGTGACCGCGCAGGGGCGCGACTACGCCAAGACGCTCGACAAGCGGCATCTCGTCGATCAGGTCGGCACGCAATTCTTCAATGCCTGGACCAGCCTGCGGGACGCCTATTTGTTCTATCCGGCGCACGCACGGGACTCGGCCCATGCCCGTCCGACCGGACTGCCGCCGCTGGATCGCCTGCACGAGCATGTCATGGAAATCCTGAAGGGCTTCCGGACGAGCCATCACGCCTACATTGCGGCGGTGACCTATCCGTCGCCTGCGCGCCTCCCCCTCCTCACCGCGGCTACCTTGGCGATCTGCGCCCGCAACGACGTGCCTTACCCGCACCTCGACGGAGTCGCGAATCTGTTGCCCAACGTCACCCGAATGGAATACCCGCACGCCAATCCAGAGACGCTGGCAACCGACGACGAAACGCGGGCGCTCGCCCGCATGCTTGCGGCGTGGCTCGACGCCTGAACGTCAGTAGATCGAAACGCCCGTGAAGTAGGGGTGGGCCCATCCGAGGATGCCGTAGGCCACGGCGCCGATCACCACCGGCACGAGATCGCGGCCGACGGGAACCGGATCCGGTTTCTGCCAGGGGCCGACCCGACGGTTGATAAGAACAATCTCGATCACGGCCCAAAGCCCCAACGCGGCAAAAAGGAACACCGAGCGCGAATCGCCGTTGGAGAGCAGGTGTCCGATCGACCATAGCAGAACGCCGGTCAATTGCGGGTGGCGGATCACACGCTTGATGTTGGTCTTCACGCGACCCGAGAAGAACAGAATGAGCGCGACCAGCATGAGCGCCATGTTGACGACGCGACCCCAGTCCGGCTCGGTATAGACGAACGATGGTTCCGCAGCGCGCCAGCCAAAGACGATCAACACCAGCGAGCCGATGACGAGCAACGAGAAGACCGACTTGTAGCGGGTCTCGTGGGCAGCCGCGAGACGGTCGCGCGCCGCCGGCGCGAGGCCCCGGAACAAGTGCACGGCGCTCCACAGGATGACGCCCAGAATCAACAAGGTCATGGCTTCGGTTCTCCCCTCAAGCGGCTGCTAAGCCAACCACGCGTCGGCGTCAGGAGCAATCAAATCCGCCGGTAAGCCCCTGCTTCGGACAAACCCGGGCCAGTCTTCGTGGGTAGATATCCAGGCGGCGAAAGCCCGTTTTGCCACCGCCAGCGACGGGGCCCGGTAGAACCGCGCATAGTTGCCGTAGCGTGCGGGAACTTCCCAGAGGCCGTGTTCGTAGAGGTGGCCGTTGCCCCATTTCGATTCCAGCCGACCAGCTCCCCGAATGCACGCCGCATGAAGGAGCGTCGGTCCGATTCCGTAGAGGGCAAGGTCTCCGGCGACGGCGGTCTTCAGCGCAACCGGCACCAGCCGGGCGCCGGTGACAAGCCACGTCGCGAATCGGCTGCTGGCGAAGAACCGCGAGCCGCCGTTATTGGCTTCGGTTTCGGCAATGTTCCGGTAGGTCGGCCAGATGTGGAGGCCCAGCGCGTAGGCGAAACAGTTGAAGCCTGCCGAATGGCGCGTCTCCTCGACGACGATGCTGTGAGGGTGGCGCTTCGCAAGCGCAGCGATTAGTGCGGCGTGATTGCGAAGCGGAACATGGTCGTTCGTGATGGCGTCGAGACCCGTGCGCAGGGTTTCCTGGCGGATCACTCGATGACGATTCTCGGAGCGGTTGCTGCGTCCTCGGCGAGGGCGCGTTCGATCTTGTCTGCGAGCTTGCCGGCAATGGCCTGGTAGATCGTCGCATGTTCGCTGTCTGGTGCCGCCATGACGATTGGCGTACCTGCGTCGGCATGCTCGCGAATAGAAAGGTGCAGCGGAATCTCGCCCAGGAACTCCGCATTCATCTCGCGGGCCGTTTGCTCGGCTCCACCATGCCCGAATATCTCGGCGCGATGTCCGCAACTCGGGCACAGGAAATAGCTCATGTTCTCGACGACGCCGAAGACGGGCACATCGACCTTGCGGAACATGTTCAGACCCTTGCGCACATCCAGCAGCGCGACGTCCTGCGGCGTCGAAATGACGACGGCGCCGGTGATCGGGACATGCTGTGCCATGGTCAGTTGTGCGTCGCCGGTGCCCGGCGGCAGGTCGACGACGAGAACGTCGAGGTCGCCCCACAACACCTCATACAGGAGTTGCTGCACGGCGCTCATCACCATGGGGCCGCGCCATATCATCGGCGTATCGTCGGGCACCAGGAAACCGATGGACATGCACTTCACGCCGAACGCTTCTTTCGGCACGACCTTTTGTCCGTCCGGCGTGGCGTCGGGTTTGCCCGACAGACCCATCATTTTGGGAATGCTCGGGCCGTAGATGTCGGCGTCCATCAGGCCGACCCGCATGCCGGACCGGGCAAAGGCCATGGCGAGGTTGACGGCGGTGGTCGACTTGCCGACGCCGCCCTTGCCGGATGCGACCGCCAGAATGGCGCGCACGCCAGGAACGCCCTTTTTCTGGCTCTGCGGCGCACCGCCATTGCCGCGAGCCTGCTGCGGCGCTGCTTGATGGGCCGTCAGGACCGCGGTCACCGAGAGCACGCCTGGCATGGCAAAGACAGCATCCTCGCATTGCTTACGGAGGGGTTCGAATTTACCGGCTTCCTTGGCGTCGACTTCGACGGCAAAGGCGATGTGGCCGTTCTTGACTTGAAGGCCCTTGATCATTCCGCGGGCAACCACGTCGGCGCCGTCGGGTCCCTTGACCCGGCGCAGCACCTCGATGATCGCGTCTTCGTTTACTTCGGGCATCCTTGAACCTTTCGCGCGGATACTCATATGAAGACATCCGTCACGTGGCCGTGACGGACCATGTCCGCGCTGTGTTTGCAGCTAGGGTATGGGTGTCATATAAACCGCGGGACGAAAAAGACAAATGCCCGTAGCGAAGCCCCTAAACAGCTGAAGGAATTCCGATGCCGTGGAACAATCAGGGAGGTGGCTGGCAGGGTGGCGGACGCGGGCCTTGGGGCCAGGGCGGCGGACCGGGTCGTCAGCCGCAATCGCCGGACCTCGAAGATCTCCTTCGCAAGGGCCAGGACCGCTTTCGCAGCATCATGCCGGGGGGCGCACGTAGTCCACGGGCGATCCTGCTTGCCGTCCTTGTGGTCCTGACGATCTGGCTTCTTACCGGTTTCTATCGCGTCCAGCCGGACGAGCAGGGTGTGGTCCTGCGTTTCGGTGAATGGGTGAATACGACCGAGCCGGGATTGCACTACCACCTGCCGTCGCCGATCGAATCGGTTGATCGTCCCAAGGTCACCCGGGTGCAGCGCGTCGAGGTCGGCTTCCGCAGCGGCGAGACCAGCCGCCGCGGCAACCTCGGCGATCTGCCCGAAGAAAGCCTGATGCTCACGGGCGACGAGAATATCGTCGACATCGATTTCACGGTGTTCTGGGTGATCAAGGATGCGGGCTTGTTCCTCTTCAACGTGCAGGACCCTGCGGCGACCGTGAAGAACGTCGCCGAAAGCGCTATGCGTGAAACCATCGGCCGGTCGCAGTTCCAGTTTGTCGTGGCTGAAGGCCGCGCCAACATCGAACGACAGACCCGCGACGCTATTCAGGAAACGCTGGACGGCTACAAATCCGGTATTCAGATCAACAACGTTCAGTTGCAGAAGGTTGACCCGCCCGGCGCCGTGATCGACGCCTTCCGCGATGTTCAACGCGCCAGGGCTGATCTTGAAACCCAGGTCAACGAAGCCGAGGCCTACCAGAACGACATCCTGCCGCGCGCCCGAGGCGAGGCGGTTCGCCTGACCCAGGAAGCGGAAGCTTACAAAGAGAAAACCGTTCAGACGGCGGAAGGCGACGCACAGCGCTTCTTGTCCATCTACAACGAATACAAGAACGCTCGCGAGATCACGGCGCGCCGCATGTACCTTGAGACGATGGAGCAGGTGCTTGGCCGTATGAACAAGATCGTCATTGATCCGTCCTCGTCGGGACAGGGGGGCGTCGTGCCTTACCTGCCGCTCAATGAACTCACCCGACCCTCCGGGGCGCGGTCCAGCGCGGGAGCGAACTGATGAGAAAAAGCACGCTCTTCGTTCTTGGCGCGGTGGCGGTCATTCTGATCCTCTTTGTCTCTGGGGCGCTTTTCACAGTTCATCAGGCAGAACAGGCAATCGTCTTGCGTTTCGGCGAGGCGAAGCGCGTGATCAGCGAGCCTGGCCTGAATCTCAAGCTGCCGATCGCAGAGAACCGCATCACGTTCAGCAAGCGGATTCTCAACTATGACGGCCCTGCCGAGGAGATCATCGCGGCGGACCAGAAGCGACTGGTGGTCGACACGTTTACCCGCTACCGCATCATTGACCCGCTGAAGTTCTATCAGTCTGTCCGGACGCAGGGCGAAGCGGAGTCGCGCATCGGGCCGGCGGTTAACTCCAGCATGCGTAGCGTGTTGGGTAACGTGCCTCTAGCATCGGTGCTGACCGACGAGCGTCCAAATCTCATGCAGCAGATCACGGACATTGTTGGTCAGGAGACCGCCAATCTCGGCATCGAGATCATCGATGTGCGGATCAAGCGCGCCGACCTGCCGACCGAGAACAGCCAGGCGATTTTCCGGCGCATGCAGCGTGAGCGCGAACGCGAAGCGGCAGACTTCAGAGCCCAGGGTGCCGAGCGGGCCCAGCGAATTCGTGCCCAGGCCGATCGCGACCGCGTCGTCATCCTGGCGCAGGCGCAACGCGAGGCGCAGATCCTGCGCGGCGAAGGGGATGCTCTCCGCAACCGGATTTTTGCCGAGGCATTTGGGCAGGACCCGGCGTTCTTTGCGTTCTATCGCGCCATGCTCGCCTACCAGGTAGCCTTGGCAAGTGAAGACACGACAATGGTCCTGTCGCCGGATAGCGAGTTCTTCCGCTACTTCCGCGACTTCGAGAGTACCCTGTTTCCGGGCGACACGCCGCGCTGACCGCAGCCGCCCCGTAGCGGCGATAACAAGGCAGTGAGGACGCGAGGCCATGGAAGACCTGGTCGTGGGGCTTGGCATCGCACTGGTGATCGAAGGCGTGTTCTACGCCCTGATGCCGGATGGCATGAAACGGCTGATGTCCGTCGCCCTCACGCAGCCCAGCGGCCGATTGCGCATGGCCGGATTGGCGCTTGCGATCGCGGGCGTCCTTCTCGTCGCCCTGATTCGCGGCTAGGTGCCGGTACCGGCTTGCTTGTAGCACCGCGGGCGCCCGCCATATATTGACGGAATGTTTCGTCCCCATCCGTGTTTAGCAGGATGGCGGACTACCGGTCCGTTTCCAGGGAAGGAGAAGTTTCCCGATGTCGATGTCCCGTCGCTTCCGTTCACAGGCCATCGCGGCGCGCCGCGACAATGAAGCGGAGCGTCAGCGCGGCTGGTTGTGGTTATTTGGATCTGTATTCGCCGCTGCGGCGCTGCTGATTGCTTCCGTTGCCCATGCGGCAGACCGTCCGTTGAGTTTTGCGGATCTGGCGGAGCGGCTGAAACCTGCCGTGGTCAACGTCTCAACGGCTCAATCTGCCGGTTCGGTGAGCCGGGGTGAGCGGCCTCAGGCGCCGCCGGGCTCGCCGTTCGAGGACTTCTTCCGCGACTTCTTCGACCGTCAGCAGCGCGAGGGCGGATCGCCGCTCCCGCAGCGTCGCGCCCAGTCGCTGGGTTCCGGCTTCATCATCGACAGGGCCGGGATCGTGGTCACCAACTATCACGTGATCGCCGACGCCGACGAGATTACCGTCATTCTCGACGACAACACCTCCTATGCCGCCGAAGTGGTGGGGCGCGATCAGAAGACGGATCTCGCAGTCCTGAAGGTCAAGGCGGACGTCGACCTGCCGTCGGTTCCATGGGGAGATTCGGACGCATCGCGCGTTGGCGATTGGATCGTTGCCATCGGCAATCCGTTCGGTCTCGGTGGTTCGGTTACCGCTGGCATCATCTCCGCCCGAGGCCGGAACATCAACGCGGGACCCTACGACAATTTCATCCAGAC
This sequence comes from Alphaproteobacteria bacterium, assembly GCA_038148335.1. Classification (GTDB taxonomy): domain Bacteria; phylum Pseudomonadota; class Alphaproteobacteria; order SHVP01; family SHVP01; genus CALJDF01. Next base: position 11,767 of record JAYQVF010000023.1, read on the forward strand.
GGACGCGTCGATCAATCGCGGCAACTCGGGCGGCCCCATGTTCAACCTCGACGGTGAGGTGATTGGCATCAACACCGCGATCTTCTCTCCGTCGGGTGGTTCGGTCGGCATCGGCTTCGCGATTCCCTCCAACCTCGCCAAGCGGGTCGTGACCCAACTCGTGGAGTTCGGCCGCACCAAGCGCGGTTGGCTCGGGGTTCAGATACAGACGGTCAACGACGAGATCGCCGACAGCTTGGGTCTCGGCAAGGCCCGCGGGGCTTTGATTTCCAAGGTCAATGAAGGTGGTCCCGCGGCCGAGGCCGGCATCGAGGCGGGAGATGTGATTCTCGAGTTTGCCGGGCGCGATGTACCCGAGATGCGGGCTCTTCCCCGTATCGTCGCCGATACGGAAATCGGCGTCACGGTGGACGTCGTCGTCTGGCGCAAGGGGTCGCAAAAGCGACTCAAGGTCAAGGTCGGCGAACTGGAAGAGGTACAGGACGCGGCGTTTTCGCCTGAATCGCCAACGCCGGGCCGAGGCGAAGTGCTGGGCATGAATCTCTCGGCGCTGACTCCCGACACGCGTTCTGAGTTCCAGCTTGGCGACGAGACGAAGGGTGTGCTGGTCATCGGGGTCGACGGCGATAGCGCCGCCGCGGAACGCGGCATTCGTCCGGGGGACGTTATCGTCGAGGTCAACCAGGAGCCGGTCACCTCGCCGCAGGAGGTAACCGAAAAAGTAAAGGGCGTGCAGGATGCAGGCCGCAAGTCCGTCCTGCTCTTGGTCGAACGTTCGGGTGACCTGCGGTTTGTCGCTATCCGCCTTGATCAGGGCTGACCAGACTGGAAATGATCCACGAAGAAGGGCGCTGCGGCGCCCTTTTTCTATGTCGAGAATTCCTCACGACGATAGCCCTGGACGAAGAGTAGGGCGGTGAGATCGTTGTGTTCGATCCGGACATCCGCCTGCGCGGCGACAGCGGGCTTCGCGTGAAATGCGACACCCAGACCGGCGGCCTCGATCATCGCCAGGTCGTTGGCGCCGTCGCCTACTGCCATCGTTTCTTCGGCTGAAAGATTACGATCGCGGGCCAGCTTGTTCAGCGCGGCGAGCTTCGCTTCTCGTCCCAGGATCGGCTCGCGGACCAGGCCCGAGAGGTTGCCCGATTCGTCGAACAGCAATTCGTTCGCCTGGTCGAGATCGAAGCCGGCACGTTCCCTGATGCGGCCGGTGAAGAAGGTGAACCCTCCCGACACCAGCGCCGTCGTCGCCCGATGGGCGCGCATCGTCGAAACGAGCGTCGTTGCACCGCGTGTCAGGGTGATGCGGGTTTCCAGGACGTGCGTCATGGCAGCCGGGGTCAGCCCCTTGAGCATGGCAGCCCGTTCGCGCAGCGCGCCCTCGAAACCAATTTCCCCACGCATCGCCCGTTCCGTGATCGCCGACACCGCGTCGCGCAGGCCGACGGCGTCGGCCAACTCGTCGATGCACTCCTGGCCGATGATCGTTGAGTCCATATCGGCGACCAGCAGCTTCTTGCGCCGGCTGCCGTCGTGCTGAACGGCAACGTCGACAGCGATGCGGCCCATCGGGCCCTCGACGGCGCGTCGCGCCATCCCGACATCTCCATCCGTCAGGTGGAGGTCGGCGGCCTCGGCGTCGCTGAGCCAAATCGGTGTCGCCGGCTGCATTCCGGCGTTCTGAAGGGCGGCCATCGCGACGGCGATGACGGATTCGGAAAGGGCGCCAGGCGCGCCGATGAGTGTGACGATCAAACTCATCGGGTCAGGCCCTGTGTGGCGGGGCGGCGGGCAAACTGGTATGGCTTCGGCACAATGACCAACGATGACGGATGGACAAACCTGTTGTCTTGCTAACCGGGCCGACCGCCAGCGGCAAGTCTGCACTCGCGCTGGCGCTCGCTTCCCGTCTCGAAAGCGCGGGTGGCGCGGTCATTATCAATGCCGACAGCATGCAGGTCTATCGCGAGCTGCGGATCCTGACGGCGCGACCGAGCGCGGCGGACGAGTCCCTGGTCCCGCATCGCCTCTATGGCATGCGACCCGCGGATTCGCCGTGGTCGGTGGCGGCGTTCCGCGACGCGGCGGCGCGGGAAATCGCTGACGCTGAGGGGCGAGGGTCGATACCGGTTCTCGTTGGCGGTACCGGTCTCTACCTCAAGGGCTTGCTCGACGGGATTGCCGCAATTCCACCGATCCCCGACGCCATCCGCGAGGCCGCGCGCGCGCGCCTGCACAGAGGCGGCCCAGAGGCGTTGCATCGAGATCTGGCCGCGCATGATCCTGAGTCCGCGGCAACCCTCCGCCCAACCGATTCCCAGCGATTGACGCGGGCCTGGGAGGTTCTTGAGGCGACCGGCCGTTCCCTGTCGTCATGGCAGCGCGAGGCGGCAGCGCCCGTCGTTCCGAGAGAAAGATGTTTGTGCTACGTCGTCGAAACCGAGCGGCCGGCGCTCTATGACCGCATCGACCGGCGTTTTCGCAAAATGATCGAGGGGGGAGCGGTTGACGAGGTCGAAGCCCTCCTGGCGCAAGGATTGGCCGCCGACCTGCCAGTGATGCGCGCCGTCGGCGTGCCACAGGTGGCTGCGTTCCTCCGGGCTGAAATCGACAGAGAAACCATGATCGCCCAGGGAAGTCAGGCAACCCGCAATCTGGCCAAGCGCCAGCTGACGTGGGCGCGCAATCAAATGTCAAAGTGGGATAGAATTGCGCAAGATTCAGAAATTGCAGTTGAGGGAATCTTTGCGAAAATTCGTCAATAGTGGTTGACGCCTCACGGCGATGGCGATAGGTTCCCGCGAATTGCAAGGAATTCCGTGGGTTTCTGGGACCCTCGACCACGACATGGATAGCCGCCTGGGGACTCTGGCCACATCGGTCAGGGCGCGGGGTGGTTTCGCGATTCGAGGCCCACGGGCTAGGCAGGTGACGAAATGAGCCGAGAGCAACTGACCGGAGCAGAGATGATCATTCGCGCCCTTGTGGATCAGGGCGTTGAAGTCGTCTTCGGCTATCCGGGCGGCGCCGTCCTACCGATCTATGATGCGATCTTCGGCCAGAACAATCTGCGCCACATTCTTGTCCGCCACGAACAGGGCGCCGTGCACGCGGCCGAAGGCTACGCGCGCTCGACCGGCAAGGTCGGCGTCGTCCTCGTCACGTCGGGGCCGGGCGCCACCAACGCCGTCACCGGGCTGACCGATGCCCTGATGGACAGCATTCCGATCGTCTGCTTTACCGGGCAGGTGGCGACCCATCTCATTGGGAATGACGCGTTCCAGGAGGCCGATACGACCGGCATCACCCGTCCCTGCACCAAGCACAATTACCTGGTGAAGAACCCGGGAGATGTTGCCCGGGTGGTTCACGAAGCTTTCTACGTGGCCCGTAGCGGTCGGCCGGGACCCGTCGTCATCGACATGCCCAAGGACGTTCAATTGGGCAAGGGGCGTTACGTCGGCCCGGAAAAGGTCGTTCATCGCACGTATCAGCCGCGGGTCAAGGGCGACGCGGCGGCGATCGAGCGTGCCGTTGAGATGCTCGCATCGGCAAAAAAGCCGATCTTCTATACCGGCGGCGGCATCGTGAACGCCGGCCCCGGCGCGTCTCAGAAGTTAACCGAGTTCGCGCACATGACCGGGGTGCCGGTGACCAACACCTTGATGGGGCTTGGCGCCTTTCCGGGGTCCGATCCCCAGTTCCTGGGCATGCTGGGTATGCACGGGACCTACGAAGCCAACCTGGCGATGTACAATTGCGACCTCATGGTTTGTCTTGGGGCCCGCTTCGACGACCGCATCACCGGTCGCCTCGATGCCTTCAGTCCGAAATCGAAGAAGATCCACGTCGACGTCGACCCCTCGTCGATCAACAAGAATGTTTCCGTGGATTTGCCGATCGTCGGTGATGTCGGTGCCGTCCTCGAGGACATGATCGCGTCGTGGAAGCGGCAGAAGCTGGATACGGACAGGCAAGCGCTCAAGGCGTGGTGGAAGCAGATCGACGAGTGGCGAGGCCAGGACTGCCTGCACTTCGATCAGGGCAAGGAAATCATCAAGCCGCAATATGCGATTCAACGCCTGTACGAAATGACCAAGGACCGCGACGCCTACATCACGACGGAGGTCGGCCAGCATCAAATGTGGGCTGCGCAGTTCTACAAGTTCGAGGCGCCGAACCGGTGGATGACTTCCGGTGGTCTCGGGACCATGGGGTACGGCATGCCGGCCGCAATCGGCGTGCAGCTTGCGCACCCCGAGTCGCTGGTGGTCGACATCGCCGGTGAGGCCTCGATCCTGATGTGCATCCAGGAGTTGTCGACGGCTGTCCAGTACCGTTTGCCGATCAAGATCTTCATCCTCAACAACGAATATATGGGGATGGTCCGCCAATGGCAGGAACTCCTGCACGGCGGTCGCTATTCGGAGAGCTACTCGGCGGCCCTGCCGGATTTCGTGAAGCTGGCGGAGTCGTTTCACGCGAAGGGCCTGCGTGCCGCGAAGCCATCCGAGCTTGATGGCGTGATAGAGGAAATGCTGCGGACCGATGGCCCGGTGGTTGCCGATATCGTCGTCGACCAGGCCGAGAACTGCTTTCCGATGATCCCGTCGGGGGCGGCCCACAACGAAATGATCCTCAGCATCGACAAATCCAACGTTGTATCCGATGCCGGCAAGGCATTGGTCTAGCGACGGGGGAAACATGGCAGTGGAAAAACGGGCGCGCCGGCACACGATTGCCGTACTGGTCGACAACGAGGCGGGCGTCCTGGCGCGCGTTATCGGCCTGTTCTCGGGTCGCGGCTACAACATAGAAAGTCTTACGGTTGCCGAGACCGACCAGAAACTGAATCTGTCTCGGATTACCGTCGTCACGTCGGGCACGCCGATGGTGATCGAGCAAATCAAGGCCCAACTGGAGCGTCTCGTTCCGGTTCACAAGGTCCGCGACCTGACGATCGAGGGGCCCCACGTCGAGCGCGAACTGGCGCTAATCAAGGTGTCGGGCACGGGCGAGCCTCGGGTCGAGAGCCTGCGAATCGCCGACATTTTTCGCGCTCGCGTGGTCGATTCCACGAATACATCTTTCGTTTTTGAGCTAACCGGCGCGAGCGAAAAGCTCGATGCCTTTATCGAGCTGATGAGGCCGCTCGGCCTCGTCGATGTCTCTCGCACCGGTATCGTTGCCATCAGCCGGGGCGCCGACGCCCTCTAAGTAGAACAACGCATCAAGAGGAAAAAAACATGCGTGTGTATTACGACCGTGACGCCGATGTGAACCTGATCAAGTCGAAGAAAGTAGCCATCGTTGGCTATGGCAGCCAGGGGCACGCGCACGCGATCAACCTCAAGGACTCTGGGGTCAAAGAGGTCGCTGTGGCACTTCGCCCCGATTCGACCAGTCGCGCCAAAGCCGAGGCTGCGGGCCTCAAGGTGATGGACGTGCCCGAAGCCGCAAAATGGGCGGACGTCGTCATGATGCTGACCCCGGACGAACTGCAGCGTCACATCTACCGCGACCATCTGCACGAGAACATGAAGCAGAATGCGGCGCTGGTTTTTGCCCACGGTCTCAACGTCCACTTCAACCTCATCGAGCCGCGCAAGGATCTCGACGTTTTCATGGTTGCCCCGAAGGGGCCGGGCCATACCGTGCGTTCTGAGTACAAGCGCGGTGGCGGCGTCCCCTGCCTGATCGCAGTGGCGCAGGATGCAACCGGCAACGCTCATGAGATCGGACTGTCGTATGCCTCGGGCATCGGTGGCGGACGCGCCGGCATCATTGAGACGACCTTCCGCGAGGAATGCGAAACCGACCTGTTCGGCGAACAGGTCGTCCTCTGCGGCGGTCTGACCAGCTTGATCCAGGCGGGTTACGAGACGCTGGTGGAAGCCGGCTACGCACCGGAGATGGCCTATTTCGAGTGTCTCCACGAAGTGAAGCTTATCGTCGATCTGATTTACGAGGGCGGCATCGCAAACATGCGCTACTCGATCTCGAACACGGCCGAATACGGCGATTACACGCGCGGGCCGCGGATAATCACCGATGAAACAAAGGCGGAAATGAAGCGGATTCTGCGAGAAATCCAGACCGGTCAGTTCGCTCGCGACTGGATGCTCGAGAACGAAGTGGGGCAGACCAGTTTCAAAGCTGTCCGCCAGCGCCAGGCGCAGCATCCAATCGAGGAAGTCGGCGAGCGCCTGCGTGCCATGATGCCTTGGATCTCGCAAAACAGGTTGGTCGATAAGTCCAAGAATTAGGGCTTCAGGGTTTTCAGGGAGGGCCGGAGACGTTTCCGGCCCTCATCTTTTTTTAGGATTGCCTCCGATGAGCCTTCCCGTGGTCGAAGATGTCTTGTCGTTCTGGTTCAGCGACGTCGACGACCAGGGCAATCCCGTCTTCCGCAGTGCCTGGTTCGAGAAGAATCACGCGTTCGACGCGGCCATGCGCGAGCGCTTCTCACCCCTGCACGCCGCGGCGGAGGACCGTGCATTGGAGCACTGGCGTGCGACACCCGATGCGGCGCTGGCCCTAACAATTCTGTTGGACCAATTCTCGCGCAACATGTTCCGGGATCGTCCGGAGATGTACGCGTGCGACGACTATGCCGTCGAGGTAGCGAACGAGGCCCTGAAGCGCGGCTACGGCGAAGCGATGCCGGTGGTGAAACGCTGGTTCTTCTTCATGCCCTATATGCACAGCGAACGGTTGGCGGACCAGGACACCTGCGTTCGGTTGTTCGAAGGCCTGCCGCCGGGCGGGGCGGTCGATCAGGGACTCAAGTCGGCGCGGCGCCATCGCGAAATCGTTGAGCGGTTTGGGCGCTTCTCCCACCGAAACGCGATATTGGGCCGCAGCTCGACTCCCGAGGAATTGGCTTTTCTTGAAGAGCCCGATTCCTCCTTCTAGGGCTTCTCTTTCCCGAAAACTGTTGCGAACGGGCCACAAAAGGGCGTAAAACCTGCATTTGTCACCTTTTGCGAGTACTCTTAATTCGATTTCGCGAGTATTCACTATAAGGTACTGCGGTAACGCACTGATTCAATACGAGATTTTCCATGGCTAAGAACATGTTCTTGGAGAATGGTCGTCGGTCCTTCGGGGCCGGAATCGCGTGCGCGTGCGGCCGCATTCTGGTCCTTCGACTTACGCGCCCCTGAGCGGGACGTATGTGGATACGGACTCGTTCAGGGGGTTTTGAACTAGTCCGTTGACCAAACCCTTCGAAGGATCAGAACCATGAATCGCATCCCCGACTCCGACCGAGTTATCATTTTCGACACGACGTTGCGCGACGGCGAGCAATCGCCCGGCGCGTCGATGAATCTCGAAGAAAAGCTGCGTATCGCCGAAGCCCTGGAGGGCATGGGCGTCGACGTCATCGAGGCCGGCTTCCCCATCGCCTCCAACGGCGACTTTGAGGCCGTCAACGAGATCGCGAAGGTGATCAAGGACTCGACTGTATGCGGGCTGGCGCGCGCGGGCGCAAAGGACATCGACCGCGCGGCGGAAGCCCTGAAGCCGGCGCCGCGTCGGCGCATTCATACCTTCATTGCGACGAGCCCGTTGCACATGAAGTTCAAGCTCCAGATGACGCCGGATGAAGTGCACGATGCCGTGCACGACTCGGTGTCCCGTGCCCGCAATCACGTCGATGACGTGGAGTGGTCGTGCGAGGACGGTACCCGTTCCGAGCGGGACTTCCTGTGTCGTGTGATCGAAACAGCGATCAAGGCGGGCGCGTCGACCATCAATATTCCCGACACCGTCGGCTACACCATTCCCTCGGAGTACACGTCGCTGATTGAGGAAATCCGGAACCGCGTGCCCAACATCGACAAGGCGCGGATCTCGGTTCATTGCCACAACGATCTGGGCCTGGCCGTGGCCAACTCTCTGGCGGGCGTAGCCGCAGGGGCGCGTCAGGTCGAGTGCACGATCAACGGCTTGGGCGAGCGCGCCGGAAACGCGGCGCTTGAGGAGATTGTCATGGCGTTGCGGACGCGTAGCGACGTCCTTCCCTATGACACCGGCATTCGTACCGAGAACATCACCAAGGCATCGCGATTGGTGTCGACCATCACCGGATTCGCTGTCCAGCCGAACAAGGCGATCGTCGGGGCGAACGCCTTCGCGCACGAATCGGGCATCCACCAGGACGGGATGCTGAAGAACGCCCAGACCTACGAGATTATGACCCCGGAGTCGGTCGGGTTGACGCAATCGAACCTGGTTCTTGGGAAGCACTCGGGCCGTCATGCCTTTCGCAAGAAGCTGGCGGAACTGGGCTTCGATCTGGGCGACAATGCGATGCAGGTTGCTTTCAACCGGTTCAAGGACCTGGCGGACAAGAAGAAGGAAGTCTTCGACGAGGACATTATCGCTCTCGTTGACGATGAGGTTCGCGCCAACGACCGTATCAAGTTCGTTTCGCTACAGGTTGTCGCAGGCTCCAGGGGGCCGCAAACGGCCGATCTCGAACTGGAGGTCGACGGTGAGGTCAAATCGACCCATGCGACCGGCGATGGTCCGGTAGATGCGACCTTCAATGCCATTGCCAACATCTTCCCGCACGGCGCCACTTTACAGTTGTATCAGGTGCACGCGGTAACCGAGGGCACGGACGCGCAAGCGGAAGTGACGGTGCGGCTCGAAGAGAAGGGCAAGAGCGTAAACGGACAGGGCGCCGATACCGATACGCTGGTGGCGAGCGCCCGGGCCTACGTGAACGCGCTGAACAAGCTTTTGGTCAAGCGCGAGAAGAATGCACCTGCGGCCATGTCGGCATGACCTGGTCGCGCGTTTATTGACCGCCGTGGAGTGAGGCTTGGCAAATGTTCTCTAACCTGTTCGGGATAATGTCGGCCGACATGGCCATCGATCTTGGGACGGCCAATACGTTGGTCTACGTCAAGGGGCGCGGCATTGTCCTGAACGAGCCCTCGGTCGTGGCGATCATCAATCAGCGCGGCAAGAAACAGGTTCTCGCGGTCGGCGATGAAGCCAAGATGATGCTCGGCCGCACACCTGGAAACATCGAAGCGATCCGGCCTTTGCGTGACGGCGTGATCGCCGACTTCGAGATCGCCGAAGAGATGATCAAGCACTTCATCAGCAAGGTGCACAACCGGCGTAGCTTCGCCAGTCCGCAGGTCATCATCGCCGTGCCATCGGGCTCGACGGCGGTCGAGCGGCGTGCGATCCAGGAATCGGCCGAAAGCGCTGGCGCGCGTCGCGTCTACCTCATCGAGGAGCCGATGGCGGCGGCCATCGGCGCGGGACTTCCGGTGACGGAGCCCACCGGTTCGATGGTGGTCGATATCGGCGGCGGCACCACGGAGGTCGCGGTGCTCTCGCTTGGCGGCATCGTCTATGCGCGCTCGGTGCGGGTCGGCGGCGACAAGATGGACGAAGCGATCATCGCCTATATCCGGCGCAACCATAATCTCCTGGTCGGCGAATCGTCGGCCGAGAGGATCAAGCAGCAGATCGGTACTGCGTGCCCGCCCGAAGATGGCAACGGCGATTCGATGCAGATCAAAGGGCGTGACCTGATGAACGGCGTTCCGAAAGAACTCATCATCAATCAACGGCAGATTGCCGAAAGCCTGGCAGAGCCGGTCGGTGCCATCATCGAGGCGGTCAAGGTCGCGCTTGAGCACACGGCTCCCGAACTCGCCGCCGACATTGTCGACAAGGGCATCGTATTGACCGGCGGTGGGGCGCTGCTCGACAACCTCGATATGGTGCTGCGCAATGCCACCGGATTGCCGGTGTCGATCGCGGATGAGCCGCTGAGTTGCGTCGCCCTCGGTACGGGGCGTGCGCTCGAAGAACTGAAGTCGCTTAAAGGCGTCCTGTACCAGCAGTACTGATTGTTGTGTCCGCCGGCACGCTGGGGAGGGCCGTGCCAACGCAGCGGGGGAGTTAGACGGTGAGAGCGCCGAAGGGAAACGTCCTCAGAGTCGCCGTTCCGATCCGGAACGTTCTGCAGCGTTTTGCCTTTGTCCTTCTTGTCGGCTCCGCTTTTGCGCTGATGCTCCTGGGACGTCTCGACAACGCCGTCGTCGAGCGCATTCGACTGGGCGTCGTGGACGCCTTCGCGCCGATCATGGACGTCGTGTCTCGGCCCGTCAGCGCAGCCAATGACTTGGCGGATGAGGTCCGAGAGCTTGTCAGCTTGAGAACCGAACTGGCGCGCGTTCGCGAAGAGAACGAGCGGCTTTTGCAGTGGCAGACCGTCGCGCGCCGGCTGGAGGCCGAGAATGCGGCTTTCCGCTCACTCCTTTCCGCAAAGTCCGAAACATCCTCATTCCTGATCGCCGCGCGAGTCGTTGCCGACGCCGGCGGACCGTTCGTACGGACGGTTCTCCTCAATGCTGGGCGCCGTGACGGCGTACGCAAGGGGCAGGCGGTTGTGAATTCTGAAGGCATGGTTGGACGGATCGCTGAAGTGGGCGAGCGATCCGCGCGGGTTCTTCTGCTCAGCGACCTCAACTCCCGCGTCCCGGTGGTGAACGAGCGCTCGGGTCAGCGCGGGGTGCTTGCCGGCGACAACACCGAGTGGCCTCAGCTCGTCTTCCTCCCCAATCAGGCGCAGGTTCAGCCGGGTGATCCGATCGTGACGTCTGGTCATGGCGGGGTATTGCCGCCCGGCCTGCCCATCGGAATCGTCGCGTCGACGAACGACGGGGTGGTCAGGGTGCAGCCGCTGGTCGAGTGGAGCCGCCTCGAATTCGTCCGCGTTGTCCGATACGACTTGCCGCGCCTCGACAGCGAGGCAGATCCTCGCTGACATGTCCGACACGGTCTCCGATCGCCTAGCGCAAATTGTCCGGAACGGGACGCCGGGCCTAATGGTCCTGATTCTCGTGCTGATCAGCTTGGCGCCGTTCAATTTCCCCGGCAGCGCCCAACTCATGCCGCCGCTCGCGCTGATGGCGATTTTCCATTGGGGCATTTTTCGTCCCGATTTGTTGCCTGGCCCGCTGGTGTTCGTGCTCGGTCTCCTCCAGGACATTCTGAGCGGTGGGCCGCTTGGCATGTGGGCTGCGGTCTTCCTGATCGTGCATGCTGTTATGGCGGTTCAGCGGCGGTTCTTTCTCGGCAAGAAATTCGTCGTCGAGTGGTTGGGTTTCGGGCTGGTCGCGACCGTTGTCTTTCTTGCCATCTGGTTGCTTGGTTCGGCCTATGTCGGGGACCTCGTTGACCCGGGCCTGATGCTTGTGCAGATGGTTCTGACGATCACGTTCTATCCGGTCATGAGCTGGCTGATGAGCGCGGCCCGGCGCGTCGTGGGTGGCATCTGATGAAGAGGGATGGAAACACGCAACGCACGTTCTCGCGTCGTGCCTTGCTTCTGGGAAGTGCGCAGGGGGCGTTGCTGGTCGGGCTGGCTGCGCGGATGTACTATCTGCAGGTCATCGAGTCCGAGCAGTACAAACTTCTCGCTGACGAGAACCGGATCAACCTTCGCCTCCTGCCGCCGCCGCGCGGTCGCATCCTCGACCGTCGGGGGGCCGAGCTCGCGAGCAATCAGCAGAACTACCGAGTCGTTCTGGTCGCGGAGCAGACGCGTGACGTCGGGGAGACCTTGAGCGCCCTGGCCGACCTTATCCCGCTCGACACCTACGAGCGTGCGAAAGTCTTGCGGGAGGTAAAGCGCCGGCGTTCGTTCGTTCCGGTTACGGTTGCGGAGAACCTCTCTTGGGAGGAGTTCGCGCGGGTCAACGTCAACTCCCCCGACCTGCCCGGCATACAGCCGGATATCGGCGAGTCGCGCGCGTATCCCCTGGGGCCGGTCATGTCTCATGTCATAGGCTATGTCGGCGCGGTCAGCGAAGCCGACCTGACTGGCGATCCGTTACTCGAACTTCCGGGCTTCCGAGTCGGCAAGAGCGGCATCGAGAGGACGCGCGAGGAAACCTTGCGCGGCAAGGCGGGGGTCAGCCGCGTCGAGGTCAACGCCTACGGCCGGGTCATTCGCGAGCTGAACCGTCGCGAGGGCCAGCCCGGCGGGGACGTGCGTCTGTCGATTGACGCCGAACTCCAAGCCTATGCGATGGAGCGGCTGGAAGGCGAGAGCGCATCGGCCGTCGTTCTCGATATTCACTCCGGTCATATTCTGGCGCTGGCATCGACGCCAGGTTTTGACCCCCAGGCTTTCAACATCGGGCTGACCCAGCAAGCGTGGAGTGAGCTGACGGCCGACCCTCGAAACCCGCTGCTCAACAAGGCGATCGCCGGGCAATATCCGCCGGGGTCGACGTTCAAGATGATCGTCGCGGCGGCAGCGGTGGATGCGGGCGTCGTCTCGCCAGAGCAAAGGGTCTTTTGCTCGGGCCATGTCGAGCTTGGCAACCAGCGGTTCCATTGCTGGAAACGCACCGGACATGGCGAAGTGAATCTGGTGGAGGCGCTGGAACAATCCTGCGATCTCTATTTCTACGAAATCGCAAAGCGGGTCGGAATCGACCGTATTGCCGAAACCGCGGCACATTTCGGACTTGGCAAGGACACCGGGATCGAAGTTCCGGCAGAACGCAAGGGGTTGATGCCAACCCGCGCCTGGAAGCAAGCGCGCATCGGCGAGTCCTGGCAGCAGGGAGAGACCCTCGTGGCGGGTATCGGCCAGGGGTTCGTGCTTGCGACACCGCTCCAGCTCGCGGTCATGACCGCACGCATCGCGAATGGCGGCAAACCGATCAAACCGCGCCTGATCGTCGAAGAGGCAACGGAAACGATGTCGACGATCCAGGAGCCGGAGCGCATCCCGGTGAGTCGCGCCGCGTTGAACCTGGTTTCCGAAGGCATGAGACGCGTTTCGAACTCGCCGCGGGGCACGGCGTTTGCCTCCCGTATCAAGTACGTCGAAATGGCGCTCGCCGGCAAGACCGGAACGTCGCAGGTGCGCAGGATTACCCGGCTTGAG
>JAYQVF010000024.1:0-24637 GCA_038148335.1 Alphaproteobacteria bacterium
GCGATGTACCTCGCCAAGCAGCTGACCTCGCGGTCCCTGCCGGAAATCGGCCGGAAATTCGGCGGGCGCGACCACACCACGGTCATGCACGCCGTCAAACGGATCGACGAGCTGCGCCAGAACGACAATACCCTGGCGGAAGATCTCGATCTGCTTCGGCGCATGCTCGAGACCTGAAAACCCGTCCGAAAATCCTTTCCGGAACAGGCTGTTAGCGGACCGCGGCGGGGCAAAAAAAGCGCCCCAGCGCCATCGCCCTTTGCTATAATTCGACCCCGCCAGAGCGGCGGGAAAACGGGGTTTTTGGTGGGATTTTTCCGCCCAGGCGTGGCCGTTCCGGCCGGTGGCAATCGTCTCACAAACCTTCCAGTTCGGGCGCCCGTCGGGCGCCCGTCTTGTCGGAGATAGCGGGTATGTCGCGGTCCGGATTCGGCCCGAAGGCACCGAACAAAAAAGAACTGGCGTCATGAAGATCACGATCGAACGCGCAACACTGCTCTCGGCCCTCGGACACGTGCAAAACGTCGTCGAACGGCGCAACACCATTCCGATCCTGTCCAATGTGCTTCTCACCGCAGAAGGCGGCGACCTGTCGCTAACGGCGACCGATCTCGACCTCACGGTGGTCGAGAGCGTCGGCGCCCAGATCGGCCAAAGCGGGGCGACGACTGCGGCGGCGCACACGCTGCACGACATCGTGCGCAAGCTGCCCGACGGCGCCCAGGTGGAACTGTCGCTCGCCGGCGACCAGTCGCGCCTCTCGGTCGTCGCCGGCCGGTCGAGCTTCGCGCTGCCGTGTCTTCCCAAGGAGGATTTCCCGGTCATCGCCGAGGACAACCTGCCGCACCGTTTCCAGATCGCGCCCGACGAACTCAAGCGCCTGATCGACAAGAGCCGCTTCGCGATCTCCACCGAAGAAACCCGCTATTACCTCAACGGCATCTATCTGCATGCCGCCGACGCCGACGGCGTGCCGATGCTGCGCGCGGTCGCGACCGACGGCCATCGTCTGGCCCAGGTCGAATGCCCGCTGCCCGATGGCGCCGCGGCGATGCCGGGCGTCATCGTGCCGCGCAAGGCGGTCCTCGAGGTGCGGCGCCTGCTCGATGCGGCCGACGAGCCGGTCGAGGTCGCCCTGTCCGAGACCAAGATCCGCTTCGCCTTCGGCAAGACCGTCCTGACGACCAAGCTGATTGACGGCACCTTCCCCGACTATCAGCGCGTTATCCCGTCGGACAACGACAAGGTCCTCGAGGTGGACCGCAAGGCCTTCGCCGAAGCCGTCGACCGCGTCTCGACGATCTCGACCGAGAAATCGCGCTCCATCAAGCTCACCCTGCAGACGGACAAGCTGCACCTGTCGGCCAACAGTCCGGAAAGCGGCAGTGCCGACGAGGAAATCGCCGTCTCGTTCGGCGGCGAGGATCTCGAGATCGGGTTCAACTCGCGCTATCTGCTCGACATCGCCGGCCAGATCGAGGGCGACAGCGCGCGCCTCGATCTCGCCGATGCCGTGTCGCCGACCGTCTTCCGTGATCTCGCCGACGAACGGGCGCTCTACGTCCTGATGCCCATGAGGGTGTAGGCCGGCATTGGCGCTCGCTGACCACAACGCGGCAATCGCGCCCTCGCCGGCGATGGGGCCGGCCTACTGCCTGCGCCGGCTCACGCTGACCGACTTTCGTTGCTATCCCCATTTGCGGCTCGACGCCGACGAACGTTGCGTCGTGCTCACGGGTCCCAACGGCGCCGGCAAGACCAACGTGCTCGAAGCCATCTCGTATCTTTCGCCGGGGCGTGGCCTGCGCCGCGCCCGGCTCACCGACATCGCGCGCCGCGGCAGCGTCCGGGGCTGGGCGGTCGCCGCGTCGGTCGACGGCACGCCCGGCGGCGCGGTCGACGTCGGCACCGGCACCGTGCCCAGCGATCCAGCCGAAGCCGGCGCCCTCGACCGCCGCCAGGTCCGCATCGGCGGCGAGAATGGTCGCGGTCCTGCGGCCCTTGCCGAATCGCTGGCCATGGCGTGGATCACGCCGCAGATGGACCGGCTCTTCCAGGAAGACGGTGCCTCGCGCCGCCGCTTCCTCGACCGCCTCGTCTACGGCTTCGATCCCGCCCACGCCTCGCGGGTTTCGGCCTATGAGCGCGCCATGCGCGAGCGCGCGCGGCTGCTCAAGTCGGGCATGCGCCAGGACGACTGGGTGCTGGCGCTCGAGAACACGATGGCCGAATACGGTGTCGCTGTCGCCGCGGCGCGGCGCGATGCCGTCGCGCGGCTCAGCGCCGAACTGGCCGAAGACGTCGGGCCGTTTCCCGCCGCCATCGTCGCCGTCGAGGGCACGGTCGAGGATTCGCTCGACGGTGCTGCCGCGATCGACGCCGAGGATGCCTTCCGTGCTGCGCTGGCCCAGTCGCGCCGCCGCGACGCGGAAACCGGCGGCGCCGCCGTCGGGCCGCACCGCAGCGACCTTGCCGTGACCCACCTCGCCAAGGATCTGCCGGCGCGCCAGTGCTCGACCGGCGAGCAAAAGGCCTTGCTCATCGCCCTCGTTCTCGCGGACGCACGGATCGGCGCGGCGCAGACCGGCGTCGCCCCGGTCCTGCTGCTCGACGAGATCGTCGCCCATCTCGACGAGGCGCGCCGCCTCGCTCTCTTCGAACAGGTGCTCGGCATGGGCGTCCAGGCCTGGATGACCGGCACCGACAAGGATGTTTTTGCGCCGCTGGGCCGCCGTGCCCTGTTCCTCGACGTCGCGGACGGCGCCATCACGGGAATACAGTCATGACTGATCGCGCAGAAGACTTCGCCGCCGAGGACGCCTACGGCGCCACATCGATCAAGGTCCTTCGCGGCCTCGATGCCGTGCGCAAGCGCCCCGGCATGTATATCGGCGACACCGACGACGGCTCGGGCCTGCACCACATGGTCTACGAAGTCGTCGACAACGCAATCGACGAATCCCTCGCCGGTCACTGCGATACCATCGGCGTGACGCTCAATCCGGACGGCTCGTGCACCGTTACCGACAACGGCCGCGGCATCCCGACCGACATTCATGCCGAGGAGGGTGTTTCCGCCGCCCAGGTCATCATGACCCAGCTCCACGCCGGCGGAAAGTTCGACGACAATTCCTACAAGGTGTCGGGCGGCCTGCACGGCGTCGGCGTCTCGGTGGTCAATGCGCTGTCGTCCTGGCTCGACCTGCGCATTCGCCGCAAGGGCAAGGAACACTACATGCGGTTCGTCCATGGCGACCCGGTCGCGCCGCTCGAAATCGTCGGCGACGCCCAGGGCCATGGCACCGAGATCACCTTCCTGCCGTCGACCCAGACCTTCAGCCAGACCGAGTTCGACTTCGAAACGCTCGAACATCGCCTGCGCGAGCTCGCCTTCCTCAACTCGGGCGTCACCATCACGCTCAAGGACCTGCGCGGCGTCGAGGAAGTTGCCGTCGAGATGCACTACGAGGGCGGCGTCGAAGCCTTTGTCCATCACCTCGACCGCAAGAAGCAGAGCCTGCACCCGACGCTCGTCGTCGCCGGCGAGCGCGACGGCATCGCGCTCGAACTCGCCCTGCAGTGGAACGACAGCTACCACGAGAACGTGCTGTGCTTCACCAACAACATCCCGCAGCGCGACGGCGGCACGCACCTCGCGGGCTTCCGCGCCGGCCTGACACGAACCATCAATACCTATGCGCTGCAATACGCCAGCGGCAAGCGCGACAAGGTCGCCGTCACCGGCGACGATGCGCGCGAAGGCCTGACCTGCGTGCTCTCGGTCAAGGTTCCCGATCCCAAGTTCTCGTCGCAGACCAAGGACAAGCTGGTGTCTTCCGAGGTTCGTCCCGTCGTTGAAGGCATCGTCGGCGAAAAGCTCGGCCAGTGGTTCGAGGAGCACCCGAGCGAAGCCCGCGCCATCGCCGGCAAGATCGTCGAGGCGGCGGCGGCGCGCGAGGCGGCGCGCAAGGCGCGCGAACTGACGCGGCGCAAGAACGTGCTCGACGTCTCGAACCTGCCCGGCAAGCTCGCCGACTGCCAGGAACGCGATCCCGGCAAGGCCGAGCTCTTCATCGTCGAGGGCGATTCGGCCGGCGGTTCGGCCAAGCAGGGCCGCGACCGGCGCTTCCAGGCCGTCCTGCCGCTGCGCGGCAAGATCCTCAACGTCGAGCGCGCGCGCTTCGACAAGATGCTGTCGTCCAACGAGATCGGCACGCTCATCACCGCGATGGGCACCGGCATCGGGCGCGACGATTTCGATCTATCGAAAATCCGCTATCACAAGATCATCATCATGACGGACGCCGACGTCGACGGCGCCCATATCCGTACGCTTCTCCTGACGTTCTTCTACCGTCAGATGCCGCAGCTGATCGACGCCGGCTATCTCTACATCGCGCAGCCACCGCTCTACAAAGTGACCCAGGGCAAGTCCTCCACCTATCTCAAGGACGAGAAGGGCATGGAGAATTACCTGATCCGCGACGGCATCTCCGATGCCGTACTGACCCTCTACACGGGCGAGCAGAGCGCGGGCGAGGACTTGCGCACCCTGGTCGAGGACGCGCGCGCCATCCGCCGCCTGATCGATGCGCTGGCGCGGCGCTACTCGCGCGACGTGATCGAGCAGACGGCGATCGCCGGCGCCCTCAATCCCGACGTGCTTGGCGATCCCAAACAGGCCAAGGCGGCGGCCGACTACGTCGCCAACCGCCTCGATCAGCTCGCCGCCGAGAACGAGCGCGGCTGGGTCGGCGAGCCTACTGAGGACGGCGGGTTGCGCTTCACCCGCACCGTGCGCGGCGTGAAGGAAGAGCAGGTCATCGACGGCCCGCTGATCCAGTCGCAGGACGCGCGCCGCCTCGACGAGCGCGCGCCCCGGCTGCAGTCCACCTACCTCAAGCGCGCAACCCTCAAGCGCAGGGAGGAGGAAGTCACGGTGCGCTCGCCGACCCAGCTGCTCGACGCGGTCATCGCGTTCGGCCGCAAGGGCCTCCAGGTCCAACGCTACAAGGGTCTCGGCGAGATGAACCCCGATCAGTTGTGGGAAACGACGCTCGATCCGTCGGTCCGCAGCCTGCTGCAGGTCAAGGTCGCCCAGGTCGACCAGGCGTCCGATCTGTTCGAAACGCTGATGGGCGATGTCGTCGAACCGCGCCGCGACTTCATCCAGTCGAACGCGCTCAGCGTCGTCAACCTCGACATCTGAGAACGCCTAGTCCTCGGCAACCGCCTCCTCGGGCCGCCGCCACAGCAGCAGGAAATAGGCCGCCAGCGCCAGGGTGACGGCAACGCCCATGACGTTGGTCATGGCGAGCGCGCGGCCATCGAAGAACGCGCCCACCGCCACGCCGAAGCCGGTTCCGCCGATCGTCTGCAGGAAGCCGAGCAGCGCTGCCGCCGTTCCGGCGATCGCGGGAAATGGTCCGAGCGCGCTTGCGGTCCCGAGCGGAAAGATGAAACCGACGGCAAAGGCGAACACGATCATCGGCGCCACGATCGTCACGATGCTTTCGATCCCCATGATCGGGAACGCCGCCGTGACCAAGCCCGACGCCCACGCCGTCACCACCGCCCAGCGGAAGACGGTATCCATCCCGAAACGCGGCGCCAGGCGCTCGGACAGTGTCGTCCCAGCGACGAAACCGCCGACCTGAACCGTGATGATCAGCGGGAAGGTCGATTCGCGCATGCCGAACGCCTCGATGAACACGAACGGCGCGCCGAAGATGAAGGCGAAGAACGTGCCGAAGCAGAACACCAGCGTCAGCATGAAGCCGACGTAGGTCCGGCTTGCCAGCAGCGAGCGGAAGTTGCGCACCATGCCGGCGATCCGCAGCGCATTTCTGTCCCGTTGCAGGTTCGATTCGGGGATCAGGAACCACACCAGGCCGATCGCGATTGCAGCCCATGCGGCCAACGCATAGAACGTCGCGCGCCACGAAAAGGTCTCGATCAGCCAGCCGCCGAACAGCGGCGCGATGGCGGGCGCGATCGCGATGATCGTGCCAAGCCGCGCCAGCATGATGGCCGAGCGGTCTCGGTCGTGCATGTCGCGGATGATCGCAAGGCAGATCGTTACCCCGGCTGCGCCGCCCAGCGACTGAACGAAGCGGATCGCGATCAGCATCTCGATCGAGGTCGCCTGCGCGCGGAGCAGCGAGGCCGCGCAGAACAACGCGGTTCCCGCGAGCAACGGTCCCCGCCGGCCGAACCGGTCGGAGATCGGCCCGTAGAAGAGCTGCGCCAGGGCGAAACCGATCATGTAGGTGCCCAGGGTCAGCTGCACCTTGCTCACGCCGGCGTCGTACTCGCGCGCGAACTGGGGCAGGGCGGCGACGAACATGTCGGTTGCCATCTCGCCCACCACCAGCACGGCGGAAAGCACGATAATCAGCGGCAGGGTATTGGCGCGCAGTTTGGCCATGGTTCTTTCCGGGAATTCGGGCGCGCATCATAGGCACCCCCGGACCGGACGCAAATCAGCCGGTCGCGGCCGGCGGCCGGTTCATCACGGGGCGCAGATAGAAGACGTAGGTCAGCGTGCTCAGGATCATGAGCGTCAGCATCATGGCCATCACCGGCAGGCCGGTGCCGTCGAAGATTGCCGCGACGACAAGCCCCATCAGCGCCGAAAATCCGGCTTGGCCGGCGCCGATCAGCGACGACGCCGTGCCGGCGATGCGCGGATAGGGGGCGAGGGCGCCCGAAAAGCACAGCGGCATGATGAAGCCGACGCCGAACGCCGTCGCCATGAGCGCCGGCACCACGCCGTAGAGCGTCAGGTTGTCGATCGCGGCGAGGACGAACAGGGTGCCGACCCCGGCCAGCGTGCTGCCGACGCCGATCGCGAACAGGGTCTGGGTGCCGAAGCGCCGCACGGCGCGTCCCGACAGGAACGACGACAGCGAGAACGCAGGCGCCATGGCGATGAACAGGGCGCCGAATTCGCCGGGGCTCAGTCCCTCGCCGTCGATGAACACCAGAGAGCCGCCGGCGATGAACGTGAACATGCCGCCCAACGTCAGGCACAGGCAGGCCATGTAGCCGGAGAACACCCGGTTGGTCAGTAGCAGGCCGATATTGCGGGCCATCGACAGGGGGCGGATCGCGTCGGGATTGCGCTCGGTGGTCTCGCCGAACCACACCAGGATCACGATGTAGTAGATCGCGC
Source organism: Alphaproteobacteria bacterium (assembly GCA_038148335.1). Taxonomy (GTDB): domain Bacteria; phylum Pseudomonadota; class Alphaproteobacteria; order SHVP01; family SHVP01; genus CALJDF01. Next base: position 7,175 of record JAYQVF010000024.1, read on the forward strand.
CGAACGCGGTGATGAAATAGAAGATGCCGCGCCAGCCGAAGGTCTCGGTGATAACGCCGCCGAGCAGCGGCACGACCGTCGAGATTCCGCCCATCATCGCGCTGACATAGCCCAGGATCCGCGTCGTCTCCTCGGGCGCATGCAGGTCCCGCACGATGGCCCGGTTCAGCACCCAGGCGGACGCCGCGCCAAGCGCCTGGAAAAAGCGCAGCACGATCAGCCATTCGACCGACGGGCTGAGACTCGCCGCCAGCGAGGTCACGGCATAGAGCGCCATGCCGGCGGCGAGCACGGGACGCCGGCCGAACCGATCGCTCAGCGGCCCGACGATGAGCTGGCCGAGGGCGAAGCCGGCGAGGAACAGGCTGAAGCTCAGCTGCACGACGGTCACCGTGCTGCCGAAGCCGACGCGGATCGCCGGCAGCGCCGGCACGTACATGTCAGTCGACAGCGGGCCGACGGCGACCAGCCCGCCCACGAACAGGATCAGGCCGAGCGACCCGGCCTTGGGCGTCTGCGGCTTCATGGCGCCGCTCCGGCGGGCTGCGGCCGGATGACGAGATAGGCGACCACCGCGCCCCCGACCAGCAGGGCGATCAGCGTGAACATCGGCAGGTCGGTGCCGTCGTACAGCACCCCGACCAGCACGCCCATGAAGACGCCCTGGATGAACCCGATCAGGGTCGAGGCGGTGCCGGCGATCCGCGGATGCGGCGCCAGCGCGCCGGCAAAGGCGAGCGGCACCATGAACCCCATGGCGAACGACAGCGCGGACATCGCCGCGACCTGGGTCGCCACCGTACCGATGCCGGTCGCGGAAAGGACGAAGCCCGCGACCGCGCTTGCCAGCGCCGCAAAGGCCGCGATTCGGTAGACGCGGTCATGCCGCAGCCGCCCGCCGATCCTGCCCATGAGCGCGTTGGCGAGCGTGAACGATCCGGCTATCGCCGCGAAGATCAGGCCGAAATGCGTCGTCGGCACCTCATAGACCTCGATGAACACGAACGGCGATCCCGACAGGAAGGTAAAAAGGAAGCCGAACATACAAGTGATGCTGAGCGTGAAGCCGAGAAAGTTCCGTTCGCGCAGCAGCGCCGTGAAGTTGATCAGCATTTGTCGCGGCTGGATCGCATCGGGGGCCTTGGCCGGCACCGATTCGCGAAACCCGAGACCGACCAGCGCGAGATAGACCAGCGCGTAGACGATGAGCAGCGCGAATACGATGCGCCAGCCCAGATACACGGTCACCAGGGCGCCGATCGTCGGCACGAACAGCGACGTCGCGCCCATGATCATCGTGGCGTAGGCGAGGACGCGGGCCGAGTCCTGCGGCGTGTGGAGGTCGCGAATCACCGCCCGGCTGAGCAACTGGCCGAAGGCGGCGCCCGTCGCCTGCAGTACTCGCGCCGCGATCAGCATCTCGATGTTCACCGCGGCCAGGCACGCGGCGCAGCCTGCGATGTAGATGACGATGCCGGCCAGGATCGTCGGCTTGCGTCCGAACCGGTCGGCCAGCGGGCCGTAGAACAACTGCGCCGCCCCGAAGGCGAGCAGGTACAGGCTCAGCGTCAGCTGCACCATCGGCACCGTGGTGTCGAAGTCGGACACGAGGCCCGGGACGGCGGGAATGAAGATGTCGGTCGAGATCGGCGCGAACGAGAGCATGCCTCCCGCGAACAGGATCAGCGACGGCGAACCGGGTTTTGAAAGCATGAATCCTGCGGAGGGCGGCGGGCGGAGGCCCACGTTAGGGCCCGCCCCCGTCCGGCGCAATCAGCCGAAGCGATGCAGCGTCGCGCCGTGGCGCTTGAGCCAGTATTTCGCCGGGCCGCAGGCCGGGCACAGGGTGTCGACCAGGCGCCAGAACCGCGGACTGTGATTCAGTTCCACCAGATGGGCGACTTCGTGGGCGACGACATAGTCCAGCACGTGTTCGGGCGCGAGCATCAGGCGCCAGGAAAACGACAGGCGCGCGTCCTCCGAACAGCTGCCCCAGCGGCTGCGCGTGTCGCGGATCTGAATCTTGCGAATTTGTCTCGACAGTTGCGTGGCGGCGCGCTGCGCGCGCGCCGACACCTCGTGGCGCGCCTGTGCCTTGAGCCAGTCCGTGACGCGCCGCGCGACGTGCGGGCTTGCCCCGGCGACGTTGATCGTGTGGCGCCCGGCATCGATCCACACGGTGCCGCGCGCGCCGTCGTGGTGCACGATCTCGTGTTCGGTCCCGAGCAGCGGAATGACGGCGCCGTGAACGAAGGGCACCCGCGGCGGCAGGTCGCGCAGTTGCGACAGGATCCAGCCGGATTTTTCCTCGATGAAGGCGAGGCCTTCGGCCTTGGGCACGAAGCGCGGCAGCACGAGCTCGAGGCCGCCGGTGCGTTCGTCGACGCGAAGCGAGATGTTGCGGGCGCGGCCGTTGACCTGAACCTCCAGCGGCACCAGCTCGCCGTCCAGTTCGACGGCGTCGTTGCGCATCTTCGCCTTCCTCATGGCCCTCCTGCGGTCATGCCGGCCCCGCAATCACGCCGGCCACGTCACGATGAAGTCCTCGAGGTCCGTCGCGTCGGCCTCGGCAACCGTGCGCCCGCGCACCGACGCGCGCGCCCGATGGATAGTATCGCGGTTTCCCGTGACAAGGTGATGCCATTCCGGAAGTTCCTTGCCTTCGGCGACCAACCGGTAGGCGCAGGTCGACGGCATCCATCCAAGGCTGGTGACGTTGCCGGGCGACAGCACGACGCAGTCGGGCACGAAGCGCTGCCGCTGCGCATAGCGGGTGCAATTGCAGGCATGCTGGTCGAGCAGGCGGCAGGCGACGTTGGTATATTCGACGACCCCGGTATCGGCATCCTGCAACTTGAGCAGACAGCACTTGCCGCAACCGTCGCACAGCGACTCCCACTCGGCCGTGGTCATCTCGGCCAAGGTCTTTCGCTTCCAGAACGGAACGTCGTGTGCCGGTGCCGCGCGTTGCGCGTCAGGCATGGGCGTGAATGACGTCGCGGACCTTCGGCATGATCTCGGTGCGCCAGCGGCGGCCGTTGAAGATGCCGTAGTGGCCGGTGCCGGCCTGTTCGTGGTGCTGTTTCATTTCGGCGGGCAGGTTGCGGCACAGGTCGTGCGCGGCGCGGGTCTGGCCCAGACCGGAAATGTCGTCGAGCTCGCCCTCGATCGTGGTCAGCGCGATGTCGCTGATCGCACCCGGGTCGACCCGTTGCCCGCGCCAGGTGAACGTGCCTTCCGGCAGCGCGTGTTCCTGGAACACCATGCGCACCGTCTGCAGGTAGTACTCGGCGGAAAGGTCCATCACCGCGAGGTATTCGTCATAGAACTTGCGGTGCGCGGCGACGCTGTCGCCGTCGCCCTCGACGAGATGATCGTAAAGCTGCATGTGCGCCGTCATGTGACGCTCGAGGTTCATCGTCATGAACCCGGTGAGCTGCAGGAAGCCCGGATAGACCTGGCGCAGGAAACCCGGGTAGGTCGGCGGCACCGTCGTGATCACGTTGGCCTGGAACCAGCTCAGCGGGCGGCTCTGGGCCAGCAGGTTGGGGGCCGTCGGGTTGACCCGCGTGTCGATCGGCCCGCCCATCAGCGTCATCGTCCGGGGCCGTGCCGGATCATTGTCGGCGGCCATCAGCGACGCCGCGGCCAGCACCGGAACGGACGGCTGGCACACCGCCATGACATGGGCGCGTGGCCCAAGCAGGCGCAGGAAATCGATCACGTAGTCGATATAGTCGTCCAGGTTGAAGCGGCCCTTGGACACCGGCACGTCGCGCGCGTCCTGCCAGTCGGTGATGTAGACGTCGTGCGCCGGCAGCAGCGCCTCGACGGTGCCGCGCAGCAGCGTCGCGAAATGGCCCGACAGCGGCGCGACGATCAACAGCCGCGGCAGTGCATCGCTGCCCTCGCGCGAGAAGTGCAACAGGCGGCAGAACGGTTCTTCGGCGACGACCTTCTCGCTGATCGGCACCGGCCCCTTGTCCGTCTCGACATGGGTCAGGCCGAAGCGCGGTTTGGTGTGCCGCCGCGTCGCATAGTCGATCAGCTCGCACGCCGCCGCGGCGCGTCGGCCGAACTCGGTATGGGCGATCGGGTTGAAAGGGTTGCGCAGGACGAGCTGTCCGGCGAGAGAGGCAAGATGCAGTGGCACGGCGGCCGCCTGCTGGAACTGGTGAACCGAATAAAGCACTAACGCCTCGTCAGAGAGGGTCCGGCATTGCCGGTAAGTCCTTGAGACTAGACCTTCTTTCGCAGTGCAGCAAATCCTACAGGGCGTCGCCCAGAACCCGCGCCATGGCCTCGGGCGTCATGCCGCCGCGCAGGTGGGTGACGTAGCGGCCCTGCGGGTCCATCAGGAAGATCAGCGAGGAATGGTCCATCAGGTAGGTGCTGGAGCTGCCGGTATCCCTCGCCCTGGCGAAATAGACGCCGTATTCGCCGGCCATGTCGCGCACCTGTTCGGGGGTGCCGGTCAGGCCGACCATGCGCGGATGGAAAAAGGCGACGTAGTCGCGCATCGCCGCCACGGTGTCGCGCTCGGGGTCGATGGTGACGAAGATCGGCACGATCTCGTCTGCCTTGGCGCCCATCTCGTCGAGCGCCAGCGAGATCGTCTGCAACTCGGTCGGGCAGACGTCGGGACAGAACGTGTAGCCGAAATAGATCAGCATGTAGCGACCCCGGAAGGTGTCCTGGGTCACGGGTTCGCCTAGGTGGTTTACCATCTCGAACGGGCCGCCGACGACCGACTGGCTCACCGGCAGCTCGGGTTGCGACACCGGCACCAGAAAGCCGAGACCGAGGCCGACAATGACCGCGAGGACGGCGGCGACGATCAGGGTAAGGCCGCGCCGGGGGCGGGCCATGCCGTCTTTCTTGTTTTTGGCCATGGCGCGCATTGCAGCAAACGGCGCGGGCCCGCGCAAATGCCGCCTCCGTGAGGTGCTGCGACCGGTTGTCGCGTCACACGATCAGGTGCGCGACGAAACCGGCCAGCGCCAGCGCCCAGCAGAATCCGGGATGCAGCAACAGCCGCACATGCCGGCGCTTGCCGCGCAGGCCCATCCCGCGCACCGCGCTGGCGATCGCGCCGACCAGCATCGCCGCGCCCGCCGCGCGCTCTGTCACCGCGCCGTGGCTGCCCGCGCGCGCCGGGTCGAGCGCGATCAGCACCAGGATGCCGGCGGCGATCGCCAGCGAAACGATGCGGATTGCCGTTTCGCCGCGTGCCGGCGCCGCTTCGCGTTGACGCTCTTCCGGGGACATCACATGCTCCCTCGATGACCGGGATCGACATTACGCCGGATTTCGCCTGGCTTGCGATCGCCGCCGGTCCCGAACCCTATTTTCTGCTGCTGGCGGCCCTGGTCGTCGATGCGCTCGTCGGCCTCGCGTGGCGCGCGCGGGGCCGTGCGTTCGATCGTCTTGCCGCGCAAATGCTGCGCGAACCGATTCGCCGTCTCGGGCGTGCCGAGCGTTCCGCCGCCACCCACCTGATCCGCGGCCTCGTGCTGGCGCTGGCGGCGCTCGCCATCGCCGGCGTGGCGGGCGCCGCGCTCGGTGTCGCCGCCGCAGCGCTGCCGTTCGGCTGGGCGCTCGGTCTTGCCGTGCTGCTGCTCGTCGTCGACCAGCGCGCGATCTTCGCGACCCTCGGCGCCGCCTTGCGCGCGCCGCCCGCGGTCGACGATACCGCGCTGCGCCAGGCGCTCGAAAGCGCCACCCTGCGCTATGCCGAAGGCGTCGTCGCGCTGGCGTTCTGGTACGGCTTGCTCGGCGTCGCCGGGCTCGTGATGTACCGCGTGGTCCTCGTTCTCGCGCTGCTGTTCGATCGCCCCGGGGCCGACGACGCCGGGCTCGGCTTCGTCCCTTTGCGCCTACACGAGGCGGCGGCGTGGATTCCGTTATGCCTCGCCGGGCTGCTCGTCGCCTTCGCGGCGCTGTTTACCCCAGGCGCGTCGTTCCTCGGCGCGCTCGCCGCCATGGTGGGTCATAGCCCGGGCCGCCGCCTGCGCAGCGCCGCCTGGCCGGTCGCGGCCGCCGCCGGCGCGCTCGGCATAGCGCTCGCCGGCCCGCGCCATCTCGATGGGCCGGAGCGCGGCGTCAGCCCATGGATCACGCCCGAGAACGCGCGCCGCCAGGTGACGTCGTCCGACGCGCGCCGCTGCTTCTATCTTCTGGTAGTGGCCTGCGTGCTGGCCGCGCTCGTGGTGCTGCTTGTCGCGATGATCGAACTGGCCGAGCGCGCCCTCGTCTAGCGGCCCCCTAGCTGCCCGACTCGAGCAGCCGGTTCAGCGCCGTGCGCAACGCATTGGCGGCGGGATTGTCGACCTCGTTCTTGTAGACGATGGTCTCCGGCGCGACGTTGCGGCCGTAATATTCGCGGTTCAGGCTCTCGCGCGATTCGATCACCGCGCCCTCGACCGACGCGCCCGCGAACAGACCCTTCGACTTGGAATAGGAATAGACGTCCTCGCGGAAGTTGGTCGTCGTGCCTGCCTCGATGCCGGCGCCGATCGGGCCGGCGGCAACGCTCGCGTCCGCGCCCAGCTTGACCTTGTTGAACAGAACCGCGTCGACCGCGCGCTTGGTCATGAAGACCAGCACCACTTCCGACGCCTGGGCGCCGAACTGCAGGCCGATGGAGCCCGCGCCCATGGTGTAGAAGGCCGGCGCGCTCCAGCTGTCGCCGCGGCGCGTCAGCAGGACGCCGCTGCCGCCCTCGCCGCCGATGAAAAAGCCGGCCTTGAGCATCTGCGGCAGGATCATCACCGCCTCGGCGCGCCGCAGCAGAATGCGCATCGATCCCATGTCGGGATCCGTCTCGAAGGCCTTTACCGTCAGCTCGGCCCGGGTGACGAGGTCTTGCGCGTCGCCGGCACGGGCGCCGGCGGACAGAGCGGAGACGGCGAACAGCATTGCGGCGGTGGCGGCCAGCGCACGCCACGAACGGGCGAGGGTCATCGAAGCACTCCTGGGTGATGGAAGGCCATGGTTGCGGGCGAATGTGGTGACTTTGTGACTCATTCGCCGAGGTTGAGAATCAGGCCCAGCGTGCGGGCGCGGCGGAAGAACGCCAGAAATGCGCCGGCGCCGAGGCCGAGATAGACGACATTGAGCAGGCTTGCCGTCCACATCAGGTCGGGCCGGTACACGCCGTCGATCAGGATCGCGCGCATGCCCTCGAAGACGTGGCTCGCCGGCAGGATGTAGGTCACCGGCTGCAGCCATTCCGGCAGCACGGCGACCGGGTAATAGACGGCCGATATCGGCGCCAGCGCGAACACCGCGACCCAGGCGAGGCTCTCGGCGCCGAGGCCGTAACGCATCACCATCCCCGCCATCACCAGGCCGATGGCCCAGCCCATCACAATCAGGTTCGCAAAGAACGCGATCAGCGGCAGGCCGAGCGAATAGACCGAAAAGTCGAAGAGCGCGAAGGCGAGCAGCGACGCCGGCACGATGCCGATCACCGTCTTGATCAGGCTGATCGTCATCAGCGACGCCAGCAGCTCGTAGGGCCGCAGCGGCGAAACGAACAGGTGCCCCAGGTTGCGCGACCACATCTCCTCGAGGAACGACACCGACACGCCGAGCTGGCCGCGGAACAGCACGTCCCACAACAGCACCGCCGACAGCAGCACGCCGAAGGCCTGGACGAAGAAGCTCGAGTTCTGCGCGATGAACGTCGTCAGGAAGCCCCAGATGATCACCTGCATCGTCGGCCAGTAGGCCAGTTCGAGAATCCGCGGCCATGATCCCCGCAGCAGGTACCAGTAGCGCGCCACCATCGCGGCCACCCGCAGCGGCGAGAACGCGAAATAGGCGTCGGTGCGGACGATGTCGCGGTTCGCGCTCATTGCGCCGCCGCCGCGCCGGTGGTCACCGTGCCGTCGCGCCCGCGCGCGATGTCGAGGAACACTTCCTCGAGGTTTTGCCGCCCGTACCTGTCGATCAGCGCGCGCGGCGTGCCGCGGTCGACCACGGTCCCGGTGCGCAGCATGATGACGTCGTCGCATACGCGTTCGACCTCGGCCATGTTGTGCGAGGCAAGCAGGAAGGTTGCGCCCGTGCGCTGCTGGTAGTCCTTGAGAAAGGTGCGGATCCAGTCCGCCGTGTCGGGGTCGAGCGACGCCGTCGGCTCGTCGAGCAACAGAACCTCGGGTTCGTTGAGCAGCGACTTGGCCAGCGCGACGCGCGTCTTCTGCCCCGACGACAGATTGCCGAACGGCCGGTTGAGAAGCTGCGTCAGGTCGAGCGCCTCGGCGAGTTCGGCGATCCGCGCGCGCATGTTCCTGATCGCATAAAGCCGGCTGTAGACGCGCAGGTTCTCCTTGACCGTCAGTCGCCGCGGCAGGTCGACATAGGGCGAGGAAAAATTCATGCGCGGCAGCACGCGGTAGCGATGGCGCAGCATGTCCTCGCCGAGCACGGACACCGCGCCGCCCGTCGGCAGCAGCACACCGAGCAGGATCGAAATGGTAGTCGTCTTGCCTGCGCCGTTGCCGCCGAGAAGCGCCGTCGTCGTGCCGGGCGCGACGTCGAACGTCAGGCCGTTGACCGCGGTGACCTGGCGATAGCGCTTGGTCAGATCGCGCACCGAGATCGCGGCGCCGAATGAATCCATGGCCGGGAATATGGGCGCTCGCGCGGCGCCGCGCCACCCCTGCGTTGCCGCCATGTCGGTGCGGGGATAGGCTCGCGGCGCCATGAGTCCCGCTCGAAAGCTCCTGCCGCGCACATTCCTGGCGCCGGCGACCGATCCGGTCACGCCGGCCGTGGGCGGCCGGCTGCGCCTGCAGACGCTGGTCCTGATTCGCTGGATCGCGCTGGCCGGACAGGCCGCCGCGATCGTCGTGGTGCAGTTCGGCCTCGGTTTCGACATGCCCTTCGTGTCGTCGCTGCTGGTCGTCCTGATCTCGGTCGTCCTCAACGCGATCCTGTCGCTACGCTATTCGCCAACCACGCGGCTCACGGATCTCCAGGGGTCGCTCTATCTCAGCTACGACACGCTGCAGCTGGCGACGCTTCTCTATCTGACGGGCGGTATCCAGAACCCGTTCGCGATCCTGATGCTGGTGCCGGTAACGGTGTCGGCGACGATCCTGTCCTTGCGCAGCACGCTGGCGCTCGGCGTTCTCGCGCTCGTCGCGCTGACCATCGTGACGTTCCTGCACCTGCCGCTGCCGTGGTACGACACCGGCATCAACCTGCCGGACCTCTACGTCGCCGGCATCTGGGTCGCGCTGGTTCTCGGCATGGCGTTCCTCGCCGTCTATGCCTGGCGCGTCGCCGCCGAAGCGCGGCGCATGTCGGATGCGCTGTCGGAAACCCAGATGGCGCTCGCCCGCGAACAGCAGCTCTCATCGCTGGGCGGACTTGCGGCCGCTGCCGCGCACGAACTCGGCACGCCGCTCGGCACCATCGCGCTCATCGCCAAGGAAATGCGGCGTGAGGTCGAGGCGGGCTCGCCGCTGGCGGACGACATGGACCTCCTGCTGCGGGAGACTGAGCGTTGCCGCGACATCCTCGCCCAGCTCTCGCGCGACCCGCGGCGCAACGGCGAGTCGCCGTTCGAGGTCCTGGCGCTGCCGGCGCTGGTCGAATCGATCGCCGCGCCGCGCCGCACGCCGAACGTTGCGATCGTCATTTCCCAGGAGCTGTCTCCCGGGGCGCAGGTGCCGTCGTTCGCCATGCATTCCGAGATCGTCCACGGCCTTGGCAACATCATCGAGAACGCGGTCGATTTCGCGCGCGGCGAGGTCCACATCACGGTCAGGGTCGATGACGCCGCGGCCGCGCTGGTCGTCCGCGACGACGGCCCGGGGTTCTCAAATGCGGTGCTCGGCGACCTCGGCGAACCCTACGTCTCGACCCGGCGCAACGCCGGCGGCATGGGTCTCGGCCTGTTCATCGCCAAGACCCTGCTCGAGCGCACCGGCGCGCAGGTGACCTTCGGCAATGCGCCGGCCGGCGGCGCGGAGGTTGAGATTCGCTGGCCGCGTGACATACTCGGCGCCCTGGAAAAACGCCGATGACCGACGCCCTGCCCGTTCAAGAAACCGCCCCGCGACTGCTGATCGTCGATGACGATGCGCCGTTCCGCGACCGCCTGGCGCGGGCGATGGAAAAGCGCGGCTTCGACGTCGCCACCGCGGCCAGCGAGGGCGACGCGGCGGACGTCATCGCCCGTCACCGGCCGACGCACGCAATCGTCGACCTGCGCCTCGAGGACGGTTTCGGTCTCGACATCGTTCCGCTGATCCGTGCCGAGAACGCTGACGCCCGCATCGTCATCCTCACCGGCTACGGCAACATCGCCACCGCCGTCGCGGCGGTGAAAGCGGGCGCCGTCGACTACATCGCCAAGCCCGCCGACGCCGACGAGATCGAGGCCGCCCTGCTCGCCAGCGGCAGCGACAAGCCGCCGCCGCCCGACCGCCCGATGTCCGCCGATCGCGTACGCTGGGAACACATCCAGCGCGTCTACGAACTGTGCGACCGCAACGTGTCGGAGACCGCGCGGCGTCTCAACATGCATCGCCGCACGCTGCAGCGGATCCTGGCAAAGCGCTCGCCGCAATAGGCGCCGGCGCCGAAATTTGCTTGATTCACTGGAACTTAGGGGCACTCGCGGGTATAACCCGTGAGCAAGATGACCCAGCCAATCCGGCTCACTCGCGAGGTCGCGGCGCTCGCGGAAACCCACGTCCTTGTGGTCGGCGATCTCATGCTCGACCGCTTCGTCGCGGGTAGTGTCGATCGGGTGTCCCCGGAGGCGCCCATCCCCGTTCTGCGCATCGGTGAAGAGACGCTCATGGCGGGCGGCGCCGGCAATGTCGCGGCCAATCTCGTCGCGCTCGGCGGTCACGCCACGCTGATCGGCGTCTGCGGCGACGACGACGCGGGCCGCGCGCTGACCGGCCGTCTCAAGGCCGATCGCCTCGCCGTGCACGCGCTCGTCGACGGCACCCGTCCGACGACCGTCAAGACGCGCTACGTCGCGCAAGGTCAGCAATTGCTGCGCGCCGACAGCGAGCGGCGCCACGCGATTGCCGAGCCGCTCGCACAGGAACTCCTGCGCCACGTCGACGACGCCCTGCCTCAGGCCGGTGCCGTCGTCCTGTCGGATTACGGCAAGGGCGTCCTGACCCCGGCCGTGCTGCAGCAGATCATTGCCAAGGCGGCGGCCCAGGACGTGCCTGTCGTGGTCGACCCCAACGGCGCCGACTACAAGCGCTACAAGGGCGCGGCCTACGTGTCGCCCAATCGCGCCGAACTCGCCCAGGCCGGGAACGAGGCCGTCGGATCGCTCGACGACATCCTGCGCATCGCGCCACGCGTGATGGAGGCCTGCGGCATCGCCGCCATGCTGGTGACGCGCAGCGAGGAAGGCATGTCGCTGATCCCGCGCCACGGCGAACCGCGCCATCTCGCCGCCGAGGCGCGCGAGGTGTTCGACGTGTCGGGCGCCGGCGATACCGTCGTCGCCACCTTCGCTGCTGCGCTTGCCGCCGGAATCGATCCCGCGACCGCGGCGGCGCTCGCCAACACCGCCGCCGGGATCGTCGTGACCAAGGCCGGCACCGCCGTGGTGACGGCGCACGAGATCATCGCCCACCTGCACGAGGCGGATCTCGCCGCCAGCGACGCCAAGATCCGCACCCTCGACGAAGCCTTGCGCATTGCCGCCGGCTGGCGCGAGCGCGGCCTGCGGATCGGTTTTACCAACGGCGCCTTCGATCTGCTGCATCCCGGACACATCTCGTCGATCGCCCAGGCGCGCGAGCATTGCGACCGTCTCGTTGTCGCGCTCAACAGCGACGAGTCGGTGCGCCGGCTCAAGGGGCCGAGCCGCCCGATCCAGAGCGAATCGGCGCGCGCCATGGTTCTCGGTGCGCTTGAACAGGTCGACATCGTCGTCATCTTTTCGGAAGAGACGCCGCTGCACCTCATCAAGGCGCTGCGCCCCGACGTGCTGGTCAAGGGCGGGGACTACCGGATCGACCAGATCGTCGGCGCCGACGTCGTCCAGGCCTATGGCGGCAAGGTGCTGGTCGCGAACTTTCTCGACGGCCACAGCACGACGCGCACCGTCGCGCGGATGGCGGGCTAGGTGATCGTCGTCACCGGCGGGGCCGGCTTCATCGGATCGAACGTCGTCGCGGCGCTTGCGGCCAAGGGCGACCGCGAGATCGCCGTGTGCGACGTCTTCGGCAAGGGCGACAAGTGGCTCAACCTCGCCAAGCACGAACTGTCGGCCATCATCTCGCCGCCGGACCTGCTCGACTTCCTCAATTCGGAAAACTACCGGATGGAGGCGATCGTCCATCTCGGCGCCATTTCCGACACCACCGAAACCGACGTCGACCTCATCGTCCGCAACAACTTCAAGTTCTCGCTCGCCCTATGGGACTGGTGCGCGCGCAACGAGGCCAGCTTCATCTACGCCTCGTCGGCGGCGACCTACGGCGACGGCCGCCAGGGCTTCGACGACAGCGACAGCATGGCCTCGCTGTCGCGGCTGCGGCCGCTCAATCCCTACGGCTGGAGCAAGCACCTGTTCGACCGCCGCGTCGCGCGCATCGTCGCCGAACGCCAGCCGACGCCGGAGCACTGGGCCGGTCTCAAGTTCTTCAACGTCTACGGGCCCAACGAATACCACAAGGGCCGCATGGCCTCGGTCGCGCTCCAGGTCCACGACCAGATTTTGCTGGGCGAGCCGGTGCGCCTGTTCCGCTCGCACCATCCCGACTTCGAGGACGGCGGCCAGATGCGCGACTTCATCTACGTCGAGGACTGCGTCGCCGCGATCGAATGGCTGATCGAGGAGGACGAGGTCAACGGCATCTTCAACATGGGCACCGGCGAGGCGCGCAGCTTCCTCGACATGGCCCACGCCGTCGCCGACTCGATGGGCGAGCAGCTCAACATCGAGTGGATCGACACCCCGGCCGACATCCGCGACAAGTACCAGTACTTCACCGAAGCCAAGATGGACCGCCTGCGCGAGGCGGGCTTCACCCGGACCTTCACCCCGCTCGAGGACGGCGTCCGCCGCTACGTCCAGCAGTACCTGTCGAAGCCCGACCCGTACCGCTGAACCGCCGCTACCAGGTCTTGACCGGCGGCGACTTGACCTCGACCTGAACGCAGTCTTCCAGCGCCTCCGACCAGTGCGGCACGCCCTTGGGGTGGAACCAGGTATCGCCGGCGACGGCGATGAACTCCTCGCCGCCGATCCACAGCTTCAGCTTGCCCGACACCAGGTGGCACGACGTCTCGTGGTCGTCGTGCTGGTGCGTCGGGTCGCGCATGCCCTTGGGCCGCGTGACCTGCAGCATCAGCATGGTGTCGGACTTCATCAGCACGGCCACCTCGACCGGCTTGGTCAGTTTCTGGCCCTCGACCTGTTCGATCAGGTCGACCGGCGCGTTGCCCCTGGCGACGAAGGTCCGCGTGAAGTTGGCGATGGTGTCCGGCATGATCTTGCTCCCGACCTTGGCGCGCACGGCGTCGAGCCGCGCGTCGATTTCATTTTCGCTGAGGGTCCCTTTTTCGACCAGTGTGGCGCGGATCGCCAGCAGCCAGCTCTCGGCATAGCTGCGCGAAGGGTCCTCGTATTCGGCATAGAACTCGACCGCGCGCTTGTGCAGCTCGGGATCGTAGGGCCCCTTGCCCTGCCCGGTGACCAGCGCCAGTAGCGCATCGACCCGCTTGTCGAACCACGTCGGCTCGCCGTCCGTGCGGTCGATCGGCCGCGGCGCCTTGACGTCGTGTACTGCGTTCATTCGGCTGCCTCCCGCTTCGCCGCGCCCAGCCGGGCGATCACCTCGTCCGCGGTCATCACGTCGACGAAGCCGTAGACGTTGGACAGCGCCGAATTGTGATGGTCGTCGTCGTGCGCCGAATTGGCGTCCGACACCATGATCGTCTTGTAGTTCAGCATCATCGCATCGCGCGCCGTCGTCTCGCAGCAGACGTTGGTCTCGGTCCCGGTGATCACCACGGTGTCCAGCCCGCGTGCCTGCAAGACGTCGTGCAGGTTAGACGCGTCGGCGATGAGCGGGCTGAAGCGGTCCTTCTCGATCGTCAGGTCGTCCGCTTCCACCACGAGATCGGGATGCAGCCCATGGCCCCAGCCGCCGGGCCCCAGCCCGCCGAGCAGCCGCTCGCGCACCGGCGGCGAGCAGAACACGTCGAACAGCACGCTCCAGGTCTGCGCGCTCTTCTCGGTGAACGTCGTGACGATCCACACCACCGTACCGCCGGCCGCGCGCGTCGCCGCCGCCAGCCGGTTCACGGCCGGCACGATGTCGATGGTGTGCTGGCCGCCGCTGGTCGCGGGATCGCAAAAGAACGTCTGCATATCGACCACGATCAGGGCGGATCGCGCCGGGTCCAGCGTGTCGAAGATGTGGGTCCGCCCGCCGCGCCGCCTCGCCATCCGCTCGACGAGGCCGGGAAAGAGCGCCGTTGTGTGCATGTTGTCCTCCCTTGGCTGCAGCCTAGCCGGTCACGCCAGCCCGGGGAACCGACGTCACGCCCCCTCGATCACCCGGAAGCGCGCCTGGCCGCCTTCGTCCGTGATGCGGCCCGCGGTCGGCCCGGCGAAATGCGCCGCCAGCACGATCGCCTTGCCGCCGGCGTGCTGATTCACGAAGGCGGCGCGCGTCGCCGCCGACTTCTCGTGGTCGAGGCAGAACTTGGTGCGCCAGTGCGGCTCGGCGATCAGCACGGGGTGGTGCAGCATGTCGCCGGTGAAGAACACGTCGTGGCCGCCCGATTCGAGGTGCACGCAATAATGCCCCGGCGTGTGGCCGGGCGAAGGCCCCAGCGACAGGCCGTCGCCGATCTGGAAATCCATCGCCACGATTTCCGCCAGGCCTGCGTCGACGATGGGAAACACGCTGTCCGCCAGGCTGGTGTAGCCGAACTCGCCCGGTTTGACGTTGTTGTAGTGGTCGTAATCGCCCTTGGAAAAGATGTAGCGCGCGTTGGGAAAGGTCGGCACCCAGCGGCCGTTCTCCAGCCGCGTGTTCCAGCCGACGTGGTCGGCGTGCAGGTGCGTGCACATGACGTAGTCGACGTCCTCGGGCGCGATGCCCATCGCGTAGAGGTTCTCGAGATAGGGCCGGTTCTGCATGTGCCAGAACGGCAGCGCGGCGCGGTCCTTGTGGTTCCCGACGCAGGTATCGATCAGGATCGTCTTGCCGTGGGCCTGCACGACGTAGGTGTGAAAGCTGAAGGTCAGCGTCAGGCGGCCGTCCTTCTCGCCGACGAAGTGCGGCGCCATCCACGGCCGGTGGGCGTGCAGCGCCTCGTTGCTCCAGTCGTGGAAGGTGAATTCGGGCGTGAACGGCTCCACCACCTCGACCAGCTTGCGCACCGTGTAGTCGCCGAATTGCTGCGGTTTCATGCCGTCCCTTTCGTCGTTGGCCGCGATGGCAGGCGGGCGTCGGCGAACAACGGTTCCCCGGCCAGCCAGCGTGCGGCAGCGTCCTCGTCCTCCAGTGTAACGGCAAGCGCCGCCGTCAGCTCCAGGTGACCGTCGCGCGCGTCCGCGGCGTGGTTCAGGCCGCGGGCCGCCGCCTTCATCGCGTTGGCCTGGTGCACGTAGAGCGTTACTGCGACGTCGGCGCCGTCGAGGGCGGCCTCGCATGTCGCGGCGTCGGTCGCATTGGCGCCGCGGCAGGCAAGGGGCCGCGCGGCATAGATCGAACAACGGCCGTCCGCCAGCAGGACGCAGGGCCGCCGCGCGCGAATGCGCGCCGCCGGATCGAACCCGCGCTCTTCGGCCGCCAGCCGCGCGCAGGTCGCGGCCAACTCCGCCAGGTCATCGGCATTGCGGGTCGCGCGCAGGTGCGCGGCGATGGCGAAGGCTTCGGGCGGGCTCACCGCCACCTGGTAGTGGCAGCAATAGGCGCAGCCCTCCCGGCACGCCGCCGGCGCCTCGGGCGGATCGCGCTCGCGCAGCGCCGCCAGCAGCCCCTCGGCCAGCGCCGCCGCTTCGGCAACCAGCGCAATCAGGTGCTGCGGATCGCGCGCGGCGACCACCTCGCGGGTGCGGGCGCGGATGCCGCTCTCAAGAATGGTTTCGTAGGAATCGGGGTCGGCCACGGCGCTCAGCCTAGGCGCTTTCGGTCGCATCCCCAACGGGCCGCAAGCGGCGTTACAATGAACATTATGTCATCGCCTACCGACGACGACGGCGCGGGCGCGCGTCCGACGGTGCGTTTCGCCGGCCTCTTTCTGGGACCGCTGGCGGCCCTGGTCATGCTTGTGCTGCCGGCGCCGGAAGGGCTGCCGGCAGCCGGCTGGCACACTGCGGCCGTCGCGGTGTGGATGGCGGTGTGGTGGGCTAGCGAGGCGATTCCGCTGGCGGTGACCGCGCTCCTTCCCATCGCGCTGCTGCCGCTGCTCGGCGTCAGCGACGTCGGCGCCGCCACCGCGCCCTACGCCAACCCGCTCATCTTCCTGTTCCTCGGCGGCTTTCTCATCGCGCTCGCGATGCAGCGCTGGAACCTGCATCGCCGCATCGCGTTGCTGGTGTTGGCGCGCGCCGGGGCGCATCCGCGGCGCCTGATCGCCGCCGCCATGCTCGCCACCGCGCTGCTCAGCATGTGGATCAGCAACACCGCGACCGCGATGATGATGCTGCCCATCGCCGCCTCGCTCGCCGCCATCGTCAGCGTCGATGCCGACGACTCGCGCCGCCGCGGCAACTTCGCGACCGCGCTGATGCTGGGCATCGCCTACGCGGCATCGATCGGCGGCCTCGGCACCCTGATCGGCTCACCGCCAAACGCGCTGCTCGCCAGCTTCATGGGCCAGACCTACGGCGTCACCGTCACCTTCGCCGACTGGATGCTGCTCGGCGTCCCGGTCGCGGCCGTGATGTTGCCCGTCGCCTGGCTGGTCCTGACCCGCGTCGCCTATCCGTTCACCGACATGGCGCACGGCGGTGGGGCGGCGGCGGTCGCCGAGGCGTTGGCCGAACTCGGCCCGATGACGGTGCCAGAAAAGCGCGTCGCCGCCGTCGCCTCTCTGGTCGCCGTCGCCTGGGTCGGCGGACCGTGGCTCGGCGCCGGGCTCCCGGACGGCGCGCTGTCCGATACCGTGATCGCCATCGTCGGCGCCGCGCTGCTGTTCGTCGTGCCGGCCGACTGGAAAAAGCGTGAATTCTTGCTCGACTGGGCATGGGCGGTGCGCGCGCCGTGGAACGTGCTGCTGCTGTTCGGCGGCGGCCTCAGCCTCGCCCGCGCCATCGACCGCACCGGCCTCGCCGCGTGGATCGGCGGCGGCCTCGACCCGCTCGCGGCCTGGCCGCTGATCGCGGTGATGGCGGCGGTTGCGCTGCTCGTCATCTTTCTCACCGAGCTGACCAGCAACACGGCGACGACGGCGTCGAACCTGCCGGTGGTCTGCGCGGTCGGCGTCGGCGCCGCGCTCGATCCGCTCGCG